>NZ_DAOUQB010000052.1 GCF_030625865.1 Anaerotignum sp.
TTTGGCATACATAATCCTCCTTTTGATCATAATATTTGCACCAACTTAATCCCTGTGCCGTCCCCCGGATTTTCCACACGGACACGTCGAAGCCCACAATCTTTCTTTATTTTTATAATAATCTGATTTCCAGTTTCTTCAAAAAAAATCGCCCCCGAAATATAATAAGCTGGCTCCAAATCCATTTCACTGCTCGCAGCCTTTTTCACATCTCTTCCGAATTGACCGATGGGTTTTGTAAGTTTACTATTCAGTTTATGACAACGGCAATCATCTAACATACAATTAAATTCTCTGCAGAAAGACCCCGGTTTAATTGATGCCACATCTATGTAAAAATCCGCAAGAAACCATTGCAGTATTATAGATATCAACTGTGTAAAGTGAGATGCATTCAGAAAGAATCCTTAGTTGATCTACACTATTCGTACTGATTCTGGCATAAAAATAAATAGCTGCACTGCTTTCTCTTTTTGGCACAGAGGGGGTATGCAATATATAATTCTTTAATCTACATATCATTTATTAAATGGTTCGGTTTGCCACAAAATCCGGGAAATTCATTAAACTTTATTTATTGTACTTTCGGAGAAAAGAAATGTAAATATATATAATGTATAATTTTTGAATACTAGTCTAAAATCTTCATGTTTTCCCAGACGAAATTTCCTTCTCCTATTTTCTACAAAAAAACAACCTCATGATTTAAGAGGTTGTTTTTAGAATATAAATTTTATTTCATTATATACCTCATTATGTATATAGTTTTTGATTAGAATCTCCCCAATAAATATGCATTCTCTATATACAATTTTCAAACATTGGTTCAATATACTCTTTTAAAAGTACTATCCTATCCTTTGCATCCATCATAAAGAGAGAAGCTATAGAAACAACCATTTTTTTCTTTGTATTGACGTAAATCACATTCCCACCGTCTCCTAAAGCCGCATAGCTATCACCATCAATAATCCACCATAGATATCCATAAGCCAGATTGCAAAATTGGACGCAACGACTATGTTCTCTTGAGCTATCAGCTATCCAAGTATCCAATACAATTTGTTTCCCATCCCACACTCCGCCATTCAGGTGCAATTGTCCTATTTTGGCCATATCGGCGGGGGTTAAGAACAGCCCCCAGCTTGCAGTGTTTATGCCTTGTGGATCAACAACCCAGCCACTGGAATTTTTGTCATTCATAATTGCAATATGTTCTTCTTTACTACGCAGCACCACATTCTGCGGTATATCGATTCCAAGCGCTAAGAATAAATTTTCCGTAGCAAAATCAAGTACGGATTGTCCTGTAGCTCTTACAAGAATGCCTGACAAAATATGGGTTCCTCCGATAGCAGAATAATTAAATTCTCCAATGGCTCCATTTCCACCCAATAAATCAAGTGCATCTTGAATGGGATACGGACTTGTGAAAAACTTTTCATATGGCTCCGTTTTATATTTATACGGAGCAGTCATGGTAAGTAGATTTTTAATCGTTATGGACTGTATTGTTTTTTCACCTGTTTTAACAGTGTAATTAGGGAAGAATTCCAAAACTTTTTGGTCTATACTTTTGATATAACCTTTATCTATGGCTATACCAACCAATATAGAAATAACACTTTTTGTTACCGAAGCTACATGGATGGCGTTATTGGCGGTGTATCCATTAAAATAGTTTTCATATAATTTCACACCGTTTTTTTGTACAATGATGCCAGCTATATTGCTATAATCACTATTTATTTTATTTTCCAGTACTTTAATTTTTTCTTGATTCATTTAATCAAATTCCTCCTTTAAGTTATAAAGGATATCCTTATGACAAAGGATATAATGATTAAAAATTTTTTGCAAGCCTAATTTAAAAATAAATTATAATAATTGCAATACACATCTGTCCACAAAATAATTCGTTACAATTAGTTGTTCTTCTTGTAAATAATTAAGCTTCATATTTTTAACCGCAAGAAAATAATTTACATTTCCAAACGTAGTCATAAAATGCGTAGTGTTTGCTTGATTATAGTTTTTAAAATATTGTTGTTCATTTCCCTTGGTAAACAAAAAACACCAGATACTGAGTTGTATCTGATGCTTTATATCTGCTCTATTGAGAAAATGCTCTCACTCTTCTAAATTCTTATACACAAACCAATCGGATAAACTGTAAACGCCTCTTTCTTTATCCAAATTCGGATCATCATTTTCTCCTCTGTGGAATAAAACCTTGTCTCCAATAATTTCATTATAAGGCCAATTTGCAGGAGAAAAAACTTTCTTAGTTGATGCCAATTTTAGCGCTTTCACTGTTCTCAATATTTCCTCAATATTTCTTCCTATTTCTTTGGGATATTCTAACATAGTCCTTACTTTTCCATTATGATCCACAATAATTACTGCTCTAACTGAAGCGGTATCATCTTCATTTGGATGAATTAAGCCAAGGGTTTCAGATACTTTTCTTTTCTCATCGTCAATAATAGGAAACTCGATTTGAACATAAATATTTTCTTTAATCCATTGAATCCATTTTTCATGGGATTCTAAATTATCCACACTTAATCCAATTAATTCAACACCTAAATCATTGAACTGTTTTTTTCTTTTTTGGAACGCAACAAATTCAGTAGTACATACAGGGGTAAAGTCTGCAGGGTGACTAAATAACACAAACCACTTTCCTTGATAATCAACTGGTAAGTGAATCCTTCCCTTGGTTGTTTCTACTGTTATTTCAGGAAATTTATCTCTGAGTGATAATTTCATAAAATCCCTCCTTACAAAATAATTGTTATTTTATAATAATTATACACTATATCCAATAAAATACAAATCTTTTTCATGTCCAAATATCATTTTCGTTGCTTCCGATTGTTTAAAAAGCACTTTTTTACCTTTACTTCATCTTGTTGGCATTTTTATTTATGAAATATACAGTATTGGCATAGTCCCTAACCGTCTGGAAAGCTTTTCCCGCAAAAAAGATTCTGCCTCTCCACGGATATCATTTCGATAACAGTATTTACCACGACCGCGTCCGGTCATGGTTTCCCGATCTAAAAGTTGTACCGCATTAGGGAAAGCCTCTGTGTTAATAGCATTCTGTACGAAACTGTATGTCATCAATATGATCTCTATAAAACCATTTTCTATCACCTTGACGCTCAACTCATCTGCCAGACGATCTATTAGTTCCCCGTATAGGTACTTCCAATTAGGAAGAAGAATTACAGGGGCAATCAATAATCCCACGGGATATCCTGCCGCCGCCATCTCGTTCAATGCATGAATTCTTGCGGACAACAAGGACGTGCCCAGCTCTACCCTGCTTATGATTTCCTGAGGATTCATGCTCATGCGAAATATTGTCTTTCCTCTGTGATCAAGGTTAAGCAATGGAGTAACCATATCAAATTTTGTGGGAAACGTTAATCTTCCACGGGCTTCACGTCCAAAACGCTCGATGGTATAGCGCAAATTGTCTGTTATTGTGTTCTCCAGCAACAAATCACTGTTACTGCCAATCTCAAAGGTTTGCGGCACCTGCGCCACTGCATCCTTTTTAAGGAGCCTATCCAGCATCTGCTCTCGGTTCACAAATAGACGCAGATAGGCGCATTTATTGTAATTGCAAACAAGATAGCAATACAGACACATCGCTCTGCATCCGGAGGATGTATATGGAACCAGCCAGTCAGAAACTTTATGATTTGGCACATATCGATGTGTCTTTCTAGTTCCGATAATCAGATGACTTTTTAGCTTTGGAAAGTCCCTGTTATGTGCCGATGTCATTTCCGCTATTCGGTTGTGATTTTCTATTTGTCTCCATGGCAGGTTTGCATATTTGTGATACAGCATCTGTCCCAGCTGATAATTAAGTACATCCGGTTCATAATACACCGCATCAAAGCCCATATTCATGCTGTGCACCTCCTAATGGTTTATAGTTTACCGGAAGCAGCATAAAATATTCCGTTTAGAAGGTAAAAATCTATCCTTCTATTATCATCTTCAGACCTATCTTGTGGGAATACCCTACATCTGCCCCTCTATGGTTCCTTGCTTGCACCCGGTAACAGCCTCATAGATGCTATGCAGAAGGTGTTTGATATGATATAATTAGAGCCACATCTTTGTAAGACAATTAATTTAGGAGGAGGACTTACTATGCTAACACAGGTAGCGGATAATATTTATAGAAAAATAGTACCATTACCAAATAACCCACTGCGAGAAATTAACTCCTATATTATAACTGGGGAGAAAAATCTTTTGATTGATACAGGCTTTAATAGACCTGAGTGCGAGGAAGCTTTGAAGCATGCCTTTTCAGAGCTTGGAATCGTCGATACAGATTTGTTCATCACCCATTTGCACTCCGATCATTGTGGCCTTGTGCCAAAATTTGCGACAAAATCAAGCGTAATTTTCGCCAGTGAAACAGACGGAGAACTTATAAATTTTGAAACAGGAAATCTTTATTGGAAAATGTTAGATGACTTATTTATAAAATACGGCTTTCCCAGGGCAGCATTTGGCAGGAATACAGATATTCACCCGGGTAGAAAATATTGCCACGATGCAAGAGTAGATTTTACATATGTTACAGAGGGGGATGTATTAAAATACGGTGACTATGAGCTTGAGATAATTATGACCCCCGGCCATACACCGGGACATGCATGTTTATATGACACAAAAAAGAAAATTTTGTTTTGCGGTGACCATATTTTAGGTACCATCACACCAAATATATGTATTGAATTAGGCGTAGAAAATCCCCTAAAGGATTATTTGGATAGCCTTGCAAAAATAGAAAAATTAGACGTTCAATTAGTACTCACAGCCCATGGAACACCAATAGAAAATATGTATGTACGAATTAAGGAATTACAAAAGCATCATGAAGAAAGATTGGAAGAAGTAATGCATATTTTGGGGAACGAGTGGAAAACAAGCTACATGGTTGCAAGAGATATGACCTGGGAAATCGACTGTAAAACGTGGGAGGATTTTCCGCAGCCTCAAAAATGGTTTGCAACAGGAGAAGCCATCTCTCATTTGCAGTATTTGTTTTTCTCAGGAAAAATTACTCGTGAAGAAAAGAACGGAATCTACTACTATAAAAATTAAATTTGGGGGAATGTATGTCAGGAAGAATTTTAATTACAGGAGATAAACATGGAACATTTCTTCCTTTATTCAGCCTTGCCGAAAAAGCAGAATTAAAGAAAGATGATATTTTAATGATTGCCGGAGATGCAGGTTATGTTTGGAATGAAGATTTTTCTTATGGAATTGAAACATTGCAGCAAATTTTCCCCGGCACAATTGCATTTATTGATGGAAATCACGAAAATCATGCCCTACTAAATAGTCTGGAGATTTGTCGGTGGAATGAAGGAAAGGCACATCGAGTAGGGGAACGAGTATATCACTTAATGCGTGGTGAGATTTATTCTATTAACGGAAGCAATTTTTTTACCTTTGGCGGTGCCCGCTCTATTGATAAAGATAGGCGTGAGGAAGGCATAAGCTGGTGGAAGGAAGAAGAACCTACTCCAGAGGAAATCGAATATGGCAAAAAACAGCTAGTTGAACACTATGGTAAAATAGACTATGTGATTACCCACGAAACGCCTTTGTTTGCAAGAAAGTATATCTCCCGATCAAAACAAATTGATCCGGATTACCATTTTCCGGCACATCTTGAAGACTGGTATCACTTAATTTCAAATTCTTCGAGATTTAAAAAATGGTATTTTGGCCATATGCATGTGGATCAAGTCATAACACCACAATTAACAGGCGTGCATGCAGAGATTATACCAACAAATGAAAAAAAATCTATTTGGTAAAGTAAGAAGATATATCTTTTTGATAAATCACTGGGGATGCAGACATCACGAAAACTAAAATTGTTTCATTTCTACAAAAAGGAGTGCCTCATTTTGTGAAACACTCCTTTTTTGATATTTTTTTATTTATTAGTTAACTCTCATTCAACCAATAAATTCTTTCAAACGTTTTCCCGTTTCCACTCCAATCCTTATGCTTTTATCGTACCATCGTTCCCCGTTTATTACAAAAAAATTTTACAGTAATGTTACTGTATCTGCATTTATTGGATGATGCCAAAGGGCTTGGCTATCCTGTATAACTCATCTGCCTACAAACACATAAAACATAAATCAAGAGAGGATACCATCTGCTATTCTCCTCTGTACTTATTTTGCGAAAGAGCCTATTTCAATTAAATTGCCTTCCGGATCGGCAATATAGCAGGTTCGTTGTCCCCACGGTTCTGTTGTAGGTTCCAAAACAGGCACGGCACCTTTTGAAATGACTTCTTTAAAGGTATCATCTACTGCGGCATAATTTTCGACACTAAGTGCGATTTCATAATGACCATTGATATCATTCCCATAAGAAAATGACCTTTTTGTCATCTGTTCAAAATCACTTCTACGATAAAGTAAAAACAAAGTTCCATCTTTTATCAGATAGACATTACTTGTATTTTCTTCCTCCTTGATTTCAAAACCAAGAACATCACGGTAAAAACGTACCATCATCGACATATCTTTTACGAAAATTCCAAAACCATCTAATTTCATAAATTTTCCTCCTGCTTCTCTTTTGACCGGATACCCCAGTTCAGTGTACACCAAAGGCTCTCCAGTGGCGGTACTGCATATTTTGTTTTCCCGCTTTTGCCTGATATAGCTGCTTAAATTTCTTTTTATGGTCCAATTGCTCCATATTCACTCCTCCAATTTACACTTCGAGTATACCACTGATAACTAGACAACAGCATGTCATATTAAAGATACTGCAGTAAAGTCTTTTGGAGTTTTTCTTTAATTTGCAGGCGAATGTCTACCGGTTCTAACACCTCACAATGTTCACCAAAGGTAGCGAGGTAGTGATATACCCATTCCCCTCGGGGCATGGTAAGCGTTGCTTTGAAGCTGCCGTCTGGCAGAAGCTCATAATTTGAGAATTCATCATAAACCCGATATGCCATTTCTTTTGAAAGTTTAAGAATTATTGTAATAAAATCATCTTGAAACACCTTGCCACCATCAAATATTTTATGGGGCTTTTGACGCTTAAACACATCTGTTAAAACGGTTAGATTTTTTATGCGGCGGAGTTTAAAGAAACGGTAGTCGTTTCTTATGCGGCAATAGCCATAAAGATACCACCCTTGCCCCTTGAAACAAAGTTTAAGCGGTTCCACCTGTCGCTCCATACTGCTTTCGCCACTGTGATACAAGAATTTTACGACCAATTTTTCAAGAATTGCACCCTTTAGCATGGTAAATACCAAGGATTCTTCCTCTGCGTTTGCCCATCCCGAAAAGTCCACCTCTACCCAATCACTAGCATCATTCCCAAAGAGTGAGGAAAGTTTTTTAACGGCTGTATCTGTTTTTCCTAAGCTAACAGCATCCATAGCACATAGTGCAGAAAGAATATCTGCCTTTTCTTTTTCGGTCAACACCGCTTTGTTCAAAACAAAGTCAGGCAAAAGAGAGATTCCGCCACCTTTGCCTTTGGTCATATAAATAGGAATACCCGCTGATGACAACAGTTCTACATCTCGATAAATTGTGCGGGGAGAAACCTCAAATTGCTTCGCCAACTCACCGGCAGTAATACACCCTTTATTTAATAACAAATATACTATTTCAAATAATCTGTTGATTTGCATATTTTTACACCTCTTACTTTTATTATAAGTGCATGATATGACATCATCAAGGCATATTTAAAGCATGGTCAATGTCTTTCTTATAAAAAATTCCGAACCAGCCGCAAATGCTCTGTAAGATTGGAACAATAAGTTCCCCTTTTTGTAAGCCTGTACTTTACCCGGGAAGGAATCTCATCATAGGATTTTCTCTGCACAATCTCATCCCTGATCAGAACCTTTAAAACCAAAGCCAGTACTGCATCCGTGACGTTCATCATTTCTTTTCTGATTTCACTATATCGTAAGATTTTCTTTTCATTAAGTACGCAAATAATTCTAGGCTTCCATTTTCCTCCAAAAATTTCAAGACCGTATTCTAAAAGACAGTGGATAGCTTTATCTATTTTTTTGATATATGTTTTCTCCCTCCCCTACTTTATCTTGATTTTTGTTAGGATGGAAAACCCCAGTCGTTATAACATTTACCAATTTAGCACACACAGATTGTAAACCGTATATGTGTATAAGGTTGACATTTCTCCGCTTTTAAGATATTATTTAAACAACTTTGGCGATATAGAAAATATTGGATATTAATAAATTTTATAGGAGAGTAAAAAATGAAGACAAAGAAACTTATTTTATGTGCATTTTTCAGTTCATTAATTGTAGTTGGAGCATTTATTCGCATCCCGGTTCCAGTCGTTCCATTTACACTTCAATTTCTTTTTACAATGCTTGCAGGGTTATTACTGGGCGGCAACACAGGATTTATTGCTGTTCTAATTTATATTTTAATGGGACTTCTTGGTTTGCCCGTTTTTGCAGAAGGCGGTGGACTGGCATATCTCCTAAAACCAAGCTTTGGATATATCATTGGATTTGCTGTTGCCGCTTATGTTACCGGTACGATTGCAAACAAGGTTTCATCCCCCAATTATAAACGTTTGTTCACCGCAAATTTTATAGGCTTGGGTATTGTTTATTTATTCGGTATGGTCTATTACTATTTGCTAAGTTATTTTTATCTTGGTAACCCGATTGGTTTATATCCACTGTTTTTATATTGTTTTGTTCTTGCAGTTCCGGGTGATACTGTATTATGCATATTGGGGGCGGTTATTGCCAAAAGATTAATACCAATCATTAGAAAGGAATTATAAAAAATGTTATACATAGAAGAAATGAAAAACAAAATTCTTAATGGTAATCTAATTACGCAAGCCCAAGCATTTTCTTTATATAACCAACCTTTGAAAGAATTATGTGCAGCGGCAAATGAAATACGTAAACACTTTTGTTTCAATCAATTTGATATTTGCACAATTATCAATGCAAAAAGTGGAGGATGTACTGAAAACTGCAAATTTTGTGCGCAGTCAATCCATAATGATACTAAAACTAATGTATACCCGTTACTGTCTGATGAGAAAATTATCGAACATGCAAAAAGAAACCATGAGCAGGGAATTCTACGATATTCTATCGTTACTTCGGGCAGATGTCTTTCGGATAATGAGATAACTAAAATATGTGAAACGGTCAAACAACTACGAAGTCAAGTGGATATTTCAGTTTGTATTTCCTGTGGATTGCTTAATAGTGAACAATATAAAAAATTAAAGGATTCAGGAATTACAAGGGTTCACAATAACCTGGAAACATCACGAAGAAATTTTCCAAACATCTGCACTTCGCATACATTCAACGATAAAATTACCGCTATTAAAGCCGCTCAATCAGTGGGATTACAGGTGTGTAGTGGCGGCATTATGGGACTTGGAGAAACTCCAAAAGATCGAATAGATATGGCGTTTACTTTAAGGAATTTGGGTATTGAAAGTATACCAATAAATATGCTAAATCCCATTAAAGGTACCCCATTTGAAAAAAACCGAAGGCTTACAGATGAGGAAATGCGCCGTATTGTTGCGGTATATCGTTTTATTTTACCAACAGCATTTATTCGGCTTGCAGGTGGAAGATGTTTGTTAAAGGATAAAGGTACCGCATGTTTTTTATCGGGGGCGAATGCAGCGATATCAGGGGATATGTTAACTACTGCTGGTATTACAGTGGAAAACGATATTGAACATTTAAACGCCCTGGGATACGAGGTGAAGCTTTGTAATGAGTAAAAAATTATTTATAACGGGAACCGGAACGGATATCGGTAAAACTTATGTTACAGGACTTATTATAAAAAAATTAAATGAAAATGGAAAAAAAGCTGCTTATTATAAAGCTGCCATGAGCGGAAATGCCCGTGGAGCAGACGGGAAGCTGCTTCCAGGTGACGCTCTGCATGTGAAACTGATGTCTGGTATTTCACAGCCGTTGGAAGAAATGTGCCCATATGTATATGAACATGCTGTTTCTCCCCATCTGGCTTCGAGCTTTGAGGGAAACCCTGTACAGATAGATGTCGTAAAAAAGGGATTTAATTCTGTCTGCAGCAAATATGATTATGTTACCATGGAGGGTTCTGGCGGAATTATTTGTCCGTTATGTTTTCATGATCAAAAAATCCAGTTAGAGGATATTATTAAAGAATTACATTTAAGCTGTGTAATTATAGCTGATGCGGGACTTGGCACAATTAATTATGTTACGCTGACAATATCCTATATGAAGTCAAAAAAAATCTCTGTAAAAGGGATAATTTTTAATCATTTTGAAAAAGGTAATATTCTTCACGAAGATAACTTAAAAATGTGTGAATTTATGACTGGTGTAAAGGTTTTGGCATGTGTAAAAGATGGAGATACAAATTTAGATATTGCAGCTGATTTACTAGAATCACTTTATGAATAAAAGATAAGGAGAATAATTTATGATTTGGTATCCATATCAACAAATGAAAACAATGAAACAACCTTATAAAATTATTAATGCAGAGGGAGTATACCTCTATACAGAGGATAAAAAGTTAATTGATTCTGTTTCATCGTGGTGGAGTGTAATACATGGCTATAAACATCCTGAGTTAAATAAAGCTCTTATATCTCAAGTTGAAAGATTTTCTCATGTTATGTTGGGCGGGCTTACACACGAGCCTGTACAAAAGCTTTCAGAAAAATTGAAATCTTGGCTTCCGGAAGATTTAGACTATTGTTTCTTTTCTGATTCCGGAAGCGTCGCGGTTGAAGTTAGTTTAAAAATGGCACTACAATATTTTACGAATCTTGGTGAAACGCAAAGAACTATGGTACTGGCTTTGGAACATGCCTATCATGGGGACACTTTTAAAACAATGGAGGTTGGTGATGATGAAGATTACCACTTTGTATTAAAAACATATGGTAAAAGCAAAAATGTAATTCATGTGCCTACTAAAATAAAAGATTTAGAAGATGCTTTTATGAAACACCATGATCGATTAAATAGTTTTATTGTTGAACCACTTTTGCAAGGTGCAGGTGGTATGCGTATGTACGATATTTCTTTTTTGAAGAAAGCAAGACAACTATGCAACAAATATGGCGTACTTCTTATATTTGATGAAGTCGCCACAGGTTTTGGTCGTACAGGTAATCGTTTTGTAGCGGATTTAGTTCAACCAGATATTCTTGTTCTGGGTAAAGCTCTTACAGGAGGATACATAGGACACGCAGTCACTGTAGCAAATCAAAAGGTATATAATGGGTTTTACAGTGATGATTTAACCAAAGCTTTCATGCACGGTCCTACTTTTATGGGGAATGCTCTAGCCTGTAGTGTAGCACTGAAGTCAATAGAAATTTTTGAGCAAGAAAATTATATGTCCAAAATTCACAGAATTGAAGAAATCACAAAACGTGAAATGAAAGGATTCTTTGATGCCAGAATTAAAGAGATTCGCATAATGGGAGCATGTGTGTGCGTAGAAGTATTTGATTCATCAACACTAAAAGGATACCAACAGTTTGCTTATGCGCGAGGAGTATTTAGTCGTCCATTTCTAAATTATCTTTATGCTATGGTTCCTTATATAATTGAGGAACCTCAACTTATTAAAGTTTTGGATACCATAAAGCAATGGTTTAACGACTGAAAAAATCCCTCCACCAAACATTGCTTTTCATTGCTTGATTCACCCGAGGATGTTGTATGACCCAACAAAACATTGCCGTCAAAAATACAAATATTATGATTCTTCTACTTTTGGTTGCCAACATTATTTTTGCAACTGTTTGTTTTGTTTCTATGATAGTTCCCGTTTTTTTGGGGGGGTGTATTGGAAAATCATTTAGAAAAATATTCAGGCATCTATATTACTGTTTGTATTCTTGCTATGTTGGGGAAGTTACATTCTTATAAATAAAAAGTTTATGAAAAAATGAATTCATACATTATTGAAAATTATCCTTTAAAAATATTTGAGAACAATATTCAAGGTTTCTCTTGTAATCTAATTCAACAAAATCAGTAGGCTTTACATCCTCTGGCTTTTTGTCAAAGTAATGAAGCCCAACAGCTCTTAAAATTGTATAAACGAATTGAGAGCAAAACATGATATTCTCTCTATGAGAATAAGGGACAATGAGACCAAGAAGGTTGTAGGAACTGCCAAAAGAATTTATTTTTCTCACTTCCTCCAAAGCCTGTGATTTTTGTTTTTTCGTCGCCTTAATTTTGTAAATAATGATATTGGCATCTTCTTTCTGATTAAAAAATTCTAGCATCTCTTGGTTTAGTCCCGGTTCATATATATTTTCGCCTCCGTTATAGCTGATAATAGTCTTAAGATCTTGATCAAAAGAGAGGGAGGCATGAGAATATTCCTTCTTCGTAACCTTGCGGATCAGTTCACCTGCAGCACTTCCGGTGCTAGAAAGAACCACATAGAGATACCCATCATTCAGTGTTTCCTCTGCCGTTTTGAAGTAATCATCATTAAGGGAACCTTTATTGATATAGTCCAAAGCATTATGACGTGGCAAATCCGCAGCAATCTTCAACATATCAGCAATGACATTGCGGTCAATCTTAAAATCTTTGAATGGT
Source organism: Anaerotignum sp. (assembly GCF_030625865.1). GTDB lineage: Bacteria > Bacillota > Clostridia > Lachnospirales > Anaerotignaceae > Chakrabartyella. Next base: position 12,695 of record NZ_DAOUQB010000052.1, read on the forward strand.
CTGGTCATCTGGCTCAAAACGCCATTGGAAATCTGCTCTGCCGCATATTTGATGTCTGCAAAGCTTAATTCTCGTGTGCTTCCGAACCCATCCTCATTATTAAATTTTGTATTGATTCTTACTTGAGAAGGCAGAATCCGTACATCCAGCGGGAAACCTGTTCCCTCTTCTCCATCTAAATCTGTCCCTATATTTTCGTCACACATAACGGTAAGCTTTGAAGATTGAAAATAGATGACATAGGGACTTGAATCATGTTCACCTTTGAGTACCTTTCCCACCAAAGACATCAAATCAATTAGCGGACATTTTTTGAAAATATAAATATCCAGTAACCCATCGTTATATACCGACAAAGGCGCTATCTTCTTAAATCCACCTGCGGACTTTCCGTTCATAATAATCATAAAATAGGCCTCACCATCAAATATAAATTGATCGCTTTCCATCTTGATTTTGACTGGTTTAAGTTTTTGAAATTCTTCTATGCCTTTAAAATAATAAGAAAAAATCCCAAAGCTTGATTTAAGCTTTGTATCCGTTCTTTGGCTGACATCAACAAGGCAACCCACACTGGCTACATTGATAAAATATCGTTCATTAATCCTTCCGATATCTGCATAAGTATAGTTTTCTCTTGTGTAAATATCCGTAATTTCATCAACCGATGTTGGCAGATTAAAATTTTGTGCAAAATCATTCGCAGTCCCTGCGGGGTAAATCCCTATAGGAAGATTAATTCCATTATTCAACATTGCATTGAGAACTTGGTTTATAGTACCATCGCCGCCAGAAATCAGGATCTTCTTATATTGTTCAGGGTTTATCCTTTGAAATAATTCGTTTAAGTCGATCCCTTTCCCAATTCGAAAAGGACTGACTAAATAGCCTTTTTTTTGGAACTTCTCAATGATTACGTCAAGATTATTTTTAAAAACTTGGTTTCCTGCGTTGGGATTATAAATTAATAATATTTTCATGAAATATCCTCTCTTCAATGTATTGATGTATTGATTTTAACCTATTAAGGAGAAACTGGTAAAAATCATACTTTGTTTGATACTTTCTATAGAAGTTATTTTAACAACTCAAATTCTTGATTATACAGTCCTATTTTACAACCACAATTGATAATCCCTGGAATTACGTCCTCCAACGACCAAAGAGACAAAAGTCGATAAGAGTTATCGGATCTGGGAGAACCAGTCTTCATAGCAAGCGTACGCTCTGCCGAAAATAGGTGAATACTGGAAATATACTTATCTATCTCAAAGCCTCGTGTAATGTTACCTTTGACTCAACTTGATTATAAATCAAACTTTGAGAAAATGTCAAACTCTGAGAAAATGTCAAAAACACTATGGTTTAAAGAATAATAATAGCAAAAAATAGAATAACCACTTCTCCTTTTTCAACCTTTAACTTTTTTTCTTGACAGGCTCTATCATCTAAGCTTTTTCATATCAAACTCTTTTCTCAACTAAGGATGCAAGAAAGCCGTGAGCTTTTTGAGGTTCACGACTTTCGCTAATTTTCATTCTATTTTATCCCTCAGCGCGTTACAACAGGATTACAACCCCGCAATGCTTTGAGTTGACATCATGATGACATTTGATTCCAATGGCTCCTTGGGCAAGATGTATTGTAGTTAATTATGCACTTATCAATTGCTCTTATTTTTTCTATAGATAACTCCTATGTAAGTCAAATATTTTTATAGTTGCTCAACCACCTTATATTGTTCTTTTCGGCATAACATGAATCGCCTGGCCCTCCAACTCCTCTAGCGCTTCCGTTACGGATTCGTTATAAGTTGGATGCGGTCTTACTGCCTTAATCATAGCATCCACTGTCAGCCTGTTGGTAATTGCCATCGTAAACTCGCCTATCATATCTGTTGCTCTTGCACACATTAGCTGTGCACCTAGAATGATGCCACTTTCCCTATGGGTAATGACCTTTATAAAGCCTCTTTCATCTTTTGATATAAGGGCTTTCCCATTACCGCTCAT
>NZ_DAOUQB010000068.1 GCF_030625865.1 Anaerotignum sp.
GTAATTTCTTCGGGGTTAACGATACCTGTCATTTTACCACCGCAAAACACCATAATTCTATCGCAAAGGGCCATCAAAACGTCTAAATCTTCGCCGATGAAAAGTACGCCAACGCCCTTCTTCTTTTGCTCATTCAATAAATCATAAATTTTATAAGATGCACCGATATCCAAGCCACGAGCAGGATAAGCAGTAATTAAAACTTTAGGATTAGAATCAATCTCACGCCCTAAAAGAACTTTTTGAATGTTACCACCTGATAATTTTTTGATGGGGTGGTGCACACCAGGAGTAAGAATTTCCAATTGTTCCACTAAACGCTCCGCTTTTTTGGTACTATCTTTTCTGCGGAGGAAGAAGCCGGGCTGATTTGGGTAATCTCTTAAAATCATATTATGAACCATGTCCATAGAGCCAACCAAGCCCATACCCAAACGATCCTCGGGAATAAAGCCCATACGGATGCCTAGGCGGATGATATCACGGGGAGTTTTTCCAAGAATATTTGCGTTTTCAAAGAAAATACGGCCTTTTTCGGCAGGTAAAAGCCCTGCGATGGTTTCGCAGATTTCTTTTTGACCACTGCCTGCAACACCTGCAATCCCCAGAATTTCGCCAGAAAAAAGGTCGAAATTAATATCTTCCAAAGCATGTTTGTTTTCTTTGGTAGAAACGTAAAGGCCATCCACTTTTAACAAAGGGTTTTCCTGAGTGCAGGAAGGCTTTTCTAATTCTAAATCTACCTTTTTGCCAACCATCATTTCAATTAGGCGGTTTACTTCAACATCCTTTGTTTCTACGGTTTCAATGGACTGACCACGGCGTAAAACGGTAATGCGGTCGGAGATATCCATTACTTCCCCTAGCTTGTGGGTGATGATAACAATGGCACAGCCTTTTTCCTTCATGTTTCTTAAAATGGCAAAAAGACGCTTGATCTCCTGAGGTGTTAATACGGCGGTTGGTTCGTCCAAAATAAGAATTTTAGCACCACGGTATAGCACCTTTATGATTTCTAGCGTCTGTTTTTCGCCCACAGACATCTCATAAACTTTTTTATCGGGCTTAATATCAAGGCCATACTTGTCGCAAATGTCCTGCATTTCCTTTGTAAGTTGTTTGCCATGCAAAGCAATGCCCTTACTGCCCATAACCATATTTTCTTTTGCTGTCATAACATCTACCAGCTTAAAATGCTGATGGATCATACCGATGCCCAAAGCAATGGAGTCCTTGGGGGAAGAAAAATCCACTTCTTTGCCTTGAATAGAAATGGAGCCGCTATCGGGAGTATAGATGCCGGAAAGCATACTCATAAGGGTACTTTTTCCGGCACCATTTTCTCCTAATAGCGCGTGAATCTCACCGTTTAACACAGTGAGATTCACGTTTTCGTTCGCCTTAACGGACCCGAAAGCTTTGGAAATGTTTTTCATTTCTATTGCTTTTACAGGTTCCATATTTTTTCTCCTGATCTTTTAAAAAAGGATTTTTTTAGTTTACAGCGGAAACGCCTTTTACCAAGCTCTGCATTACTGTCCAGATGCCTTCTCTGTCAAGAGTTTCGCCTTCTGCAACCAATACATTGCCTTCTGTATCATAGATAGGTCCTACGAATACAGGGTATTCGCCTGCTTCCATTTTTGCTGCTACTTCATTTACTTTATCCTGTACTTCCTGAGGTACCAAATCTGTCATAGGTGCAAGGCCAACGTAGCCGTCCTTCATGGTACCATAGTAGGATTCGGGAACATAAGTGCCTGCGATGATTTTTTCAATGGTAGGAACGAGGTACTTTTCATGATGCCAGATGGGTGCTGTTAAGAAAGAACCTGGAGCGATCTGAGAGTTATCTAAGTTGTAGCCAATTGCCAATTTGCCGGCGGCTTCTGCTGCCAACTGAGGGCCTGCGGAGTCCGCATGCTGTGTAATAATATCACAATCCTGCGCCAATAAGGATTCAGCTGCTGCTTTTTCGTTAGCGGGATCGTTCCAGCTGTTTGTGTAAACAACCTTTACTTCTACGTCAGGGTTAACGCTCTGTGCACCTAAGGTGAATGCGTCAATACCAATATGAACTTCTGTATAAGGGTAAGCTGCAACGTAGCCCAGTTTATTTGTTTCTGTCATCATACCTGCAATCATACCGGTGAGGTATCTGGGTTCTTCCATTGCACCAAAGTAGTTACCAAAGTTTGTATCATTCATTTTGTAGCCGGAGAAATGCAAGAAGGTTACATCGGGGTATTCTGCTGCCAGTTCTTCCAAAGCATCCATGAAGCCGAAGCTTGTACCAATGACAATGGTAGCTCCTTGGTCAATCATATTGATTGCTGTAGATTTTACAGTCTGTTTTTCTTCGGATACGTTTTCAGCAATAATTGTTTCCACTTTGTCGCCGAAGTATTCTTCTACAGCTTTTGTGCCATTGTGCTGTGCCTGAGAATAGCCGCCGTCATTTTGAGAACCGATGTAGATAAATCCTACTTTTGTTACTTCTGCTGTGTCGCCGGATTCAGCCGTTGGTTCGGAAGTGTTGCCGCCGCAGCCAGCTAAAGCCGTCATGGACAAGGTTAATGCCAAAGCAAATGCCAAGAATTTTGAAAACTTTTTCATGGTTCCTCTCCTTTTCTTTTTTAACAATAGTAATAAATAGTGACAGGTATGTTAATCGCCCTCCCCTTTTTATGAAGGCTGAATAACCAAATGATAAAGCTTGTTTTGCAACAACAGGAAAAAGTAAAGAAGGACGCATTAATCTTTAAAGTAGATTTTTCCGTCCTCGATTTTTGTAATAACAGCCAATGAATCCACATGATAACCAAGGTCTCTTAGCTTTTGGCTGCCACCTTGAAATTCTTTTTCTACAATGGCTGCAATACCACATACTGTACCACCGGCTTGCTCAACAAGGTTTGCCAGCCCTGCAGCTGCTTCGCCATGGGCAAGAAAGTCATCTAGAATTAAGACTTTATCATCTTTATCTAAATACTTTTTGGATACTCTGGCCATGGAAACGGTACCTTTTGTAAAAGACTTAACGGGGGCTCCGTAATAGTCCTCGGTCATTGTGTTTGGCTGTGTTTTTTTGGCAAAAACAACAGGCACCAGATCGAAGTAAATGGCTGTAATGGCGGCAATCCCGATACCTGAAGCCTCGATGGTAAGAATTTTATTGATTCCCATGTTACCAAAGCGGCGATGTATTTCTTTGCCTAATGCCATAAATAAGCCAATATCTAACTGGTGATTCAAGAAAGAATCTACCTTAACGATCTCTGTGCCTATTTCTGTTCCGTCGTTTTTGATTCTACGTTTTAATAATTCCATGATAAATGGCTCCCTCTTACATAAAACTCGTTGATTAAAAAGGTATTTTTATTATACGGTGGTAAAATGGGGATGTAAATAGGGTAAAGTCGAATTGTATAATATTTTATGTACGTGCATAGACATAATGGGAAAATAAGCGGAAAAAAGATTATAAATCTATTCGTATTTGGAGAAAAGTTATGAAAGAAAAGGTTAACTTTTTGTAAAACAACGTTGCCGTGCGTATTTTTTTGTATGGGTTGAAATAGGAAGGAAAATAGGAGGGAAGGAAAAAAGCACTCTTCTTTTACAAGAACGCCCTCAGCACTAAACCGTAAAAAGAGAAATTTACCAATAGAAAAATAAAGAAAATCTACCTACGAATTGTAACAAAATTAGCAATCTGATTGTAAAAGGATCTTTTTTGCCAAAGAGACCGAATAGCAAACACATCAAAAGCAAATATTACTAGCGTCCTAATAAGATACCACAATTTAAAAGCTGGGGCGTTGTATAAGCCATGGGTTAGTTTTGTAAAAAAAATAAGCGGCACATGGAATTTTATCTATGTGCCACCTATTGTGTTCAATCTTGCCGAACAAATGCCGGGACTCTAAAGGACAGTCTTATGGGCACTGAGCAAAGGCGCAGTTTTATTTTTCTGCATTTGCTTTTTCTAACTCATGAAGAGAGTTATGCTCGCTGATTCGCCCAAGCACATCTGCCCGTTCTTCGGTGGTTAAGGTGTAAAAACGTTTCATATCCGCATCGTTATGGGTAATTTCTTTTACTAATTCCGGACGAAGAGTTGTAATATCCTGAAAAATTTTCATGCTTTCACCTCCCAAATTCATTATGTGAAAAAAGTAGGAAAATAATTCTGGCAGAATTGATTTTTGTCCTAAAATGAATGTATAATTAATGGAAATTGTTTTTTTCTAGAAAAGGAGCGGGAATTATGGATTTTTTTGATAAATTGGGAGAAGCAGCCAGAAATTTAACGGAAAAAGCAGGGGACAGTTTGGAAATTAACCGTTTAACCGGAGAAATTTCCATTGAAAAGGGAAATGTTCAGTATTACCATAAAGAATTAGGCGAACATTATTGGGCAAAATTTGCTGTGGGTGAGAAATTAGACGACGAAGCGATGCTGATTTGTGATAAAGTCGTTGTTAGTCAAGATCGTATTCGTCACTTAGAGATAGAAATTGAAAAAATAAAGAAAGAGCGGGAAGCCATTCAGGAAGAAAGAGCAAAAACAAAACGCCCACATCAGGAGGAAGAAGAAAAAGAAACAGAACAGCCAAAGGTGGAAGAACCTCAAGACAAAGATGCAGAAGTTTTGGTTGAAGCTGTTGCAGAACAAACGGAGGAATGGCCCAGATACTGTCATAATTGTGGTGGAGCCATCAAAGAGGGACAGCGGTTTTGCATATTTTGCGGCGCCGAAGTAAAGTAATGTAAGGATTTCGTTGACTTGCCGTTTTTCCTGTGATACCATCAAAAGTAAGGAATATGAATTGATCATAACTATATAGATAGAAAATAAATATATAAAAAATTCTTCGGAAATGGGAGAAACCATACCGGCGGTAATAGCCCGCGAGCCGCGGCGAAAGCCAAAGCAGGATTCGTTGCAATGCGAAGCCGACAGTCAGTCTGGATGGGAGAAGAAGGCTACGAAAACCTACGTTGATGGAGTGCCTTTTTCCGCAAAAAATGAAGAAAGAGAAGGCATTTTATCAAATGAGATAGAATGCTTTTTTGTTTTGAGATTTTTTGATTGGGGGAGAGGATATGGCACAGGAAAATATACTGGGAACAGAAAAAATTGGTAAGCTTTTATTTAAATTTTCAGTTCCTACCGCGCTTACTTTGATTGTAAACAGTTTGTATAATATTGTCGATCAGATTTTCATCGGGCATGCGGTGGGAATTGATGGTGTGGCGGCTACCAATGTTGCCTTTCCTCTGTTTATTTTGTCGGCGGCTTTGGCTTTGATGATTGGGGATGGATGCGCCGCAAATGTTAGCCTTGCCCTGGGGCGTGGGGACGAGGTCACGGGGGAAAGGGTTTTTACCAACGCATTTTTATTGCTTTTACTGGCAGGGGGCGTTGTGTTTTTTGGCGGAATGTTGTTTCTTAAACCGATTTTATTATTTTTTGGGGCGTCCGCCGCAGTTCTTGATATTTCTGCGGCATACACAAGAATTATTTTATGGGGTACGCCGTTTTCCATGTTCACCATGGCACTTACGGCAATTATTCGTGCAGACGGAAACCCTAAATATATGATGCGCACCATGATCATTGGGACGGCAATCAACTTAATTTTAGACCCCATTTTTATTTTTTGGCTGGGAATGGGGGTACAAGGTGCGGCTGTAGCTACCATTGCAGGACAAATCATTTCAGGAGGCCTTGCTTTGGCATATATACCACGTATGGAGCATATTCGCCTTCAGAAGGAAAAGTTGGTTTTAGAAAGAAAGTATGTTTGTGAAATTTTTAAACTGGGCTTTCCCAGCTTTTGTATGCAAACCGCCACGGCGGCAACACAAATTGTAATGTATAATTTAATGCGTCGGTATGGTGAATTAAGTATTTATGGCAGTGAAATTACCCTTTCTGCCTATGGCATTATGACGAAATTATATCAGATTGCCCATTCCATGTTTGTTGGACTGGCGGCGGGAACACAGCCCATTCATGGATTTAATTTTGGGGCAAAGCAGTTGCAGCGTGTTAAGCAAACGTATCGCATGGGGGTCATTGCCTCCCTTGTTATTTCATTTTTTTGGTTTAGCATATTCCGGTGGGGTGGTACAATTGTTGCAGAAATATTTGTACAGGATGAGCCCCTTTATTTAGTTTTTGCAAAACATTGTTTCCGTGGGTATATGCTGGCTTTTTTCTTATATGGCCCGCCCCAGGTTACAGCATCCTTTTTTCAAGCCGTGGGAAAACCAATAAAAGCACTTTTGGTTGCTTTGGCAAGGCAAGTTGTTTTTTTGATTCCTTTGGCGTTATTGCTTTCTGAAAGCTTCGGGCTGGATGGGGCGTTGTATGCCGCACCAATGGCAGATACGTTAGCTTTTTTACTGGCGATGGTCATGGTTTACTATGAATTTCGTTTGTGGAAGAAAGATTTTCATATTACAGAAAACAAAGGCGCTTATGAAGCTTCAGAGTAGAAAAAATATTTTATTGGAGTATAAGTCAGTTCTTCTATAGGTGGAAAGGCGGAATATTGGACGAATTTTCCGTGTATGTTAGGTAACAAACGTCATTGAAGGACTGAATAAAATGAAAAAAAGCTGGAAAAATGGTTTGTGTTATTTGTTGTTATTTGCCTTTTGTTTTGTGGGGGGCAGAGTTACTGCTGCCAGACAGGCGGTAAGGGCATCCAATATTTCCCCCGGTGTGTCTGGTTGTGGGAAGTTGGCCATTGTCATTGATGACTTCGGGTATAACGGCGATGGTACGGATGAAATGTTGGCACTGCCTATTCCTTTTACGGTGGCAGTTATGCCTTTTTCTGAGAATTCCGTGGAAAATGCCCAAAAGGCTGAGGATGCGGGAAAGGAAGTAATTATACATATGCCCATGGAGGCTTTGCAGGGTAAGCCGGAATGGGTAGGGGAAAAAGGTGTTTTTCGGAATATGACCGATGACGAAATTAAGGCTTTGGTGGAAGAGGCTTACGCCGTTTTACCTGATGCGGTAGGTATGAATAACCATATGGGGTCGGCGATTATGGAGGAT
>NZ_DAOUQB010000044.1 GCF_030625865.1 Anaerotignum sp.
CCCACTGATGTTGCCGCTGGTCATAACCAGATATTTTGTCGTATCATCAAACAGAAAATAATGGAGTGGAGTGTAAGGAAGCATCACTCCATATTGATGAATATTCGGTGCAATTGTATCCGGAAGTCGTTTTTCACCATTTTTTTTAAGTAATACAATGGGGCGTTTGTTGTTTAAAATTGTCTTTTCTTCTACGTTGCTTAGTATACAAATCTCTCGCACATCTTCTATTTCAGATGCCATAATGGCAAAAGGCTTATGGGGTCTTTTTTTTCTGCTTCTTAAATTTTCAATTGTATTTTCATCCTCTGCATTACAAACAAGGTGATATCCCCCTATCCCTTTGATTGCAATAATTTTTCCTTCCTTTAATAAATTCTTTGTTTTTTCAACGGGGTTTTCACATTCCACCGCTTCACCTATATTGTTTATCAATTTATACTGGGGTCCACAAACCGGGCAGCAATTTGGCTGAGCATGAAACCTTCTGTCCTCCGGTTTTTCATACTCCTCATTGCATTTCATGCACATGGAAAAAGAATCCATTGATGTATTTCCCCTATCGTAGGGCAATTCTTTTAATATAGAGTATCTAGGTCCACAATTGGTGCAAGTAGTAAATGCATACTCAAACCGCCTATCTTTGTGATTTTCAATATCATTTAAGCAATCACTGCACACCGCAAGATCTGGAAGAATGCAGCCTTGCACCTGTTGATTTGCTGAACTATGCAAGATTTGGAAATCGTGAAAGTCGTGGTTTATATACTCTGAAATTTTTATATCGTGAATCACTGCATTGGGGGGTGGATTGTTTTCCAGCTCATATAAAAATTTATCCATTGCATCTTGTTCACCAGAAAGAATAATGACCACAGAAGAACCTTTATTTTTTACAACTCCTGTAAGATCTAATGATTTTGCTAATTTATAAATATATGGCCGCATGCCCACCCCTTGCACAATTCCATGAATTTCTATCAATAAACCTGAGGATTCATCCATTCATTTTTTCTCTCCATCTATTTGTTCTATTGTGGCAGTAAGCGGTTCTATTTCCTTCTTATGAACTACAATATTCGTCCACGCCCCAATAAGTTTACTGTTTCTATCCATAAAATGCTCCCTGATACTTTCTTCGCTGATGTGACTATGGGTATGTACCGTAATAACTAATTTCAAAATCCTTTCGATGGAACTTTCTTTACACAAGTTGACAATGGATTCATATAAGTTTTGATTCAAAAAAGTATCATGCATAATTCGTTTCCTCCAATATAATTTTATTTATTGTTCTTTCAACATCTAAGCAAATTTGTTGGTACTTCTCATTTAACACAGGACTGAGTTTGTCCCCAAAGCCTAATTCCGCAATTTCAACACCAATCAAATAGCCTTTAAATTTACTTTTATAAAGCTTCATTAATTCAATGATACTCATATCATGTTGCATGGAAGCCCCTGAAGATTGGGCCACTGCTTCCTCCAACTTCAACGGATGAATACTCCCAGGCTCTGATCCTGTATAAATTGCATCAATGATAAGCACATAATCATCCTGCTTTAATAAATAAAAACAATTTTGACAGTCTGTTTCACCAATGATTACCTCAATATTTAACCCCTTTAGTTTATCCACCAAATTCTCAGCAACTTTTATTGCAATACCGTCATCCTTCATGAACCGATTGCCGATAGCAATGAGTTTTATCATATGCAACACCTTTCTACGAATAAAAAATGGATATACTTCTAGTAATTTAAAACTTCATTTGAAAATGGGATTCCCCTACATTTGGGATGTAATATTTTTAAAACCACCCACTTTGCCTTTTATAAAAAGAATAATGCCCCATGCTACTAAACCACAAAGAACCACAGTGATACCTAACAACGTTGCATCCATGGTAATCTCAAAAAATTCTCCCCCCTCGATAAAAAAGGCCATAATATGATCCACAAACCACATAAACGTTGCACCCCAGTAAATTAAGCATAGTGTGCTTAACCGATACTTATTTTGGGGCATCTTATACCAAAGTATTGTTGTTACAATTGCTGCTAATGCCGTAATGATAAAATACATAGAATCCCTCCTTTAGCTTCTGTTAAAACCCTTGCATAGAAAACGTTTCATCTTATGCTCAGCAACAAAGACCATCCCTGCCCATACCAATGTCACAAATACTGCCATAGAAGTGCCGAAGGAAGCCATTTCATGAAGCATAATGGGAATGTCATTTGGATTTTTCATTGCTGTTAAAAAAGGCGGCCATAGAATCACTTCACCGTGCCAAATATGCTCTATTGCCAATAAAAATACACCGCCCCATAACAAAGTGTTCAGCCAACTTAATTTCTGTGACCAACTGATTCCCGTTTGTGAGGCTTTATTTTCTTTTTCAGCAAAAGAAACGGTTCCTTCTGTTAAGGTTGAATCCTCAAATAAAACCTTCTGTTCTTTCTTTTCCACAACTTTTTTTACAACTGAAACAAGAATGGCTTCTGCCATAGGTACAACAAAACACGCCATATTTCTCCTCCTTTTTTTCATTTGATATCTTATTTGTATAAGCTTACCTTAAGTAAAGCCTATGTCCATTTTCTTTTTTTTAGTACAACACGAAAGCTTGTTTCATCGAATAAAGCTTTTGCATTGTTCCATCAATCCCCTCCTTACCCGCTTCATTAACCTCAAACCTCAGCCCCATATAAACATTTATCCTATCCTTAGTGATTCTTATTTCAGGCATAAAAAATAGGTTAAGTCTTAAGACTTAACCTATACTTCAAAATAATATATTTTTATAATTTTTTTGTATTTCTTCCATGCCTGCTCGCCGATCATTCAATTATGTCTCATTTATGTTTGAATCATTGACATTCCAAGTTTTTTTGATGTTTACCTTTTAATAAAATTTTTTATACCACCAAATAATTGCAATCAAGCATATCCCTAAACCCAATAAAGCAGGAACAATTACCTTTGCACCGGAAGCACCGCCTTCTGCCACACTCCAAATAATTTTTCCTATGGCTATCCCAATAATAACACCAACGCCCCCTTTGATGTTACAGTTCCATAATACCCATATTAATAAGCCCATGGATATGGGAACAATACTTGTCACAGCAATTTTTGATGTAGTCCAGTTTCCCGTAAGGTATTCTCGTTCCATGGCCAAAAACTCTCCGACCTTTGGATCAATGGTATTAGGCTTTGGAAACCAAAACATACTAATCAAAAGCAAGAAAATGGTAATACTAATCCCTAGTGCTTTTCTTTTAAAAGCAAAGTAACAGATGGGAATCATGAAAATAGGTCTGATATACCAACTCAAAATATTTTGATGCCTGGCAAAAGCCCATTCGAAAAAAACATGATTGGAACCCATTAAAATAATGAAAGCTATTGACAAAATTGCAAACAACACAGCTAATCTTTTATCCATAGTGTCATGAGAAATTTTACTTTTTGTTGTAGTCATATTGATTCTCCTTTCTTTAAAAACAATAAGCTTTATGGTTTTTATGACTGACCAATACACCATAAATGATTCCCTATATTTTATCATTCTATTGACAATTATAGACCACTCGGTCTATAATTAGAATATAACACGTACCCCTTTTACTGTCAACTTGTTTTTAAATTTAAAGAACAATCAATTTCAACTATAGAATAACAAACCTTGTTATAGTCTAATCAATGGAGGCATTTATGGAAACAAAGAAGTTTGAACGCAGAGACCAGCTCATTGCTGCCGCACTGGAAGAATTTATAGATAAAGACTATGAAAAAGCTTCTCTCAATACAATTATAAAAAATGCAAATTTAAGCAAAGGTGTTTTCTATTATCACTTTAAAAACAAAGAATCTCTTTATATTGCTCTCTTAGAAGATGCTAGCAATAAAAAATGGCAGTACATCAAAACTCACTCAAATAATAAAGATTTTTGTGAAATGGATATTTTTGATGGATTTCTGTATCAAGCAAAAATTGGGGTAAAGTTTGCGAGAGACTTTCCTAAATATCACCAGTTGGCACGGATGTTTTCAAAAGAAAAAGGCAATCCCATTTATCATACTTCCCTAAAATATATCAAAATCTCTGGCACTGATGCCCTGGAAAAAATGATTAAGGCAGCCTATCAAAATGAAGAAATCAGGAGTGATTACCCAATAAGCTTCACCATACCACTCCTCAGCCATTTATTTACAGAATTTGATAGTATTTTTTATCTTGATGGTAACAATGATTTAGAAAAAACCCTTGAACTATTAGAAAAATATGTTGAGTTTATGCGTTATGGACTAAAGCCATAAAAAAAGAGGTTCTGTCTCCAGGCATGAAATTTGCCCTAAACAGAACCTCTCTCTATTAAAAATTTTAAATTTATGGCTTCAGCTTCAGGCTGAAGAACGAATCCACTTTTTCGTCAGATCTTGCGCAAACAAATTTTCTTGTACTTTGAACCCACATAAATCAATTTGGATACTTTCCGATTATTCTCTGCTCCATAGAGCAATATTATGAATATCCTCAGGCGTGGTTCTACAGCATCCGCCAATCAAACGAGCGCCCTTCTTATACCAACGCTTTGCAGCATCCCCATAACACATCCCAGAGGAGCACCCATGCCAAGTTTTTGTTTCTGCATCATATTGTTCTCCTGAATTGGGATAAAGAACAATGGGCTTATTCGTGCCTTTGCGTATTTCTGAAATAAGTGACTCCATAAACTCCGGTGGGGTACAATTTACGCCAATGGCTGCCACCTGGGGATGACTGTCAAGCCAACGAGCGCAATCTACAATAGGTTCCCCGCTGTTGATGCGCATTCCATCTTTGGCACTAAAGCTTATCCAAGCGTACATACCTGAGTGTTCTTCCAAAATATTTACAACTGCCTGCGCCTCAACCAAACATGGAATCGTTTCACAGGCTAATATATCAGGGCCGGCTTCAATTAAAGTTTCCATTCTTTCTCGGTGAAAATCTTCCAATTGTTCTTTGGTTAATCCATAATTCCCTCGATATTCAGAACCATCGGCAACAAACGCACCATAAGGGCCCACTGAGGCCGCCACAATGGGCTTTGGACGGTTAATCCGATTTTCGGGATTTCCCCAAAAAGTGTCTCTTACTTTCGTCGCAATACGCACAGAAAGTTGAATCAGCTCCTTGGCCTCTTCTTTTGTCATGCCCCTTTTCATAAAACCCTCATATGTTGCTTGATAGCTGGCTGTTATGGCGCAGTCTGCTCCCGCTTTAAAATAATCCTCATGTACGGCACCAATGATATCCGGGTTTTCCATAAGAACCTTTGTCGACCAAAGAGGGTCGTTTAAATCGCATCCCCGACGCTCCAGCTCTGTGGAAAAAGCACCATCTAATATCATCATTGAATATTCAGATAAAATTTGTTCTATAGGATTCATAAAAGATCTCCTTTGCACTATGATTTTTGAAAACAGACCTTAGGTGTACTGTTTTCCAATGGTAAAATAAACTTGGATATAATACTCTACTTGTAATAGTTCTTTATATTTTACCTCTATTTTTTCTTCCACTCACTACTGCATTTAGCATCTTACAATTTTTTGTTCGTTGCCACGCTCCAAGGGCTAAATACCTCACCCCTCTTGTTAAGCACTTTAAGATTAATTTTATTGAGTTTATCACACAAGCAATTTCCAGTCAATAAAAACCATTTAGTTATTGGGTGTGTCCAATTTTATTTACCGGACAGAGGTCGTTGGTATTTTTCAAAAGACCTATTTCAGAATAGGAATATTCTACACCTGCTTTCTTCTTCCATTCATATGACCACTCCTTTTCAAATAATGTTATCAACATATAAAAACGACAATGGCATTTATAGACACGTAAGGCTCCTTTTGATATAATCTTTCAAAGAAGGATGTAAGGATTATGAATATTCCTTAATATAAAAAGGCGTAACTATTCAAGCAAGAGGAGATTCCTGCAAACAATTAGCCGATTACTTCGAAATCTCTAATCTAATTAGTCACTCTCAATTTAATATACCATTATAACTGCCTAAAAGGAGATAACAATGAGAAACAGTTTATCCATATTATGTGAAAACTTTATTGAAAACAGAGATACAATCAAAGCAACATTTGGTTGGGAAAGTACCTATCTTTATCCCGTTTGTGCTACAATATTTACAGATAAGGGTCAAAAAGCAGATCCAGAAAAAATGAAATCCTGCCTAGATATCCTGAAAAATCAGGTAGGACTGTTTTCTAGCTTTAGAGGAACCGGTAAATTGGTTATGACTTCTATGCTAGCTATTGACAATGAGCCTGAGCAGAAACTGAAAAATGCATTGGATGTCTTTTCATTGCTAAAAGAGCATTTCTTCTCTTCCCAATTTTTACCCTTAGCTTCCATGATTATTACGAATCTGACAGAGCCTGAACACTATGCCAATATTGCAAAACGCACGAGACACATCTATGAGTTGATGAAGAAAGCACATCCTTTTCTAACTTCCAGTGAAGATAGTGTATTTGCCGCATTGCTTGCACTTTCTCATTTGACAGACGAGCAAATCCTTACAGAAACGAAGGACTGTTATGATCTTTTAAAACCGAAATTCTTCTCCAGCAATGCTGTACAGTCTTTATGCCATGTGTTGGCACTAAGTGAGGGTACTGCTGAAGAAAAGTACCAAAGGACTATGGCCTTATTTAACGATTTACAGGAAAAAGGTTACCGCTATGGTACAAACTATGAACTTGCAACCCTTGGGGTTCTAGCCATGCTTCCTAAGGATAGCCATTCTGTTATTGATGACATCATAGACGTGGATCATTTTCTTTCTGCACAAAAGGGCTATGGATTTTGGGGCATTCCCAAAAAACAGCGTTTGATGCATGCCGGAATGTTGGTTACCAGTGATTATATGGGCAACCCCAACAACACTATGATGAACTCTGCCGCTATAGGCGCTACGCTGTCTCTTATTGCAGCCCAGCAAGCTGCAATGTGCGCAGTTATCGCATCAACAAGTGCTGCAAGTGCCGCATCAAACTAAAACTTCCTAGCAGTTGTAAGAACTATTTCTTACAACTGCTATTTTTTTATAAATTACAGGAAAAACTGTTTTTGGGTGCAACAAAAAATAGAATAACCTAACGCAGAATAGGGAATCAACGGAATATCTTCTCGAACACTGTCCAAGATTTCAGTAAGCCTAAGAAAGTCTCTAAAATCAATCTATAATGGGAATACCTCTTCCAATGATTTTTTCAATCATACAGCTTGTTTCTTTTTAAAGCGAAATGAAACAAAGCTAAAGATATGACAAGTGGCGCTCCCTAAAAAACCAGCACTATTGGTTTCAATGCAGTTAAACTATCATATTTAAGAAAATTATAGAAATCTGTATTACACTTTACACAGCTTCTCCACTATAACAGCCACCATGTCCCATCCGGCATATCATATAAAATGCCCGGAAAATGACGGAGAACTTCTCCTGTATGAACACTTCTTACATAAATTTCCTCTCTGTAATCTGGGTCTTCATACCATCTGGTAAAATATAATACATCCTCATCCCTGTATACCAAGCTTTCCGAATCCTCCAACATAAACGAAACCTTTTCGGGCCAAATAATTTCAAACAGTCCATCAGCACCATGTCTATATAAAGATAACGGAGACATAGTAAGGTACATGTTGTAGCAGTCAGTAACAGAGGACAAAGGCAGCTTGGTAATACACTGCAAGTGAAAGTTATTCCCATTAAAATGATACAGGGATATCTCTTTACAATCAAAATCCACTACCAGAATAGCAATTCCATCATTATCCCAGACAGGACGTTGGATATATACATTTTTCTTCTTTTCCAGCGGCATAAATACTTTTCCATCTGGATATCGAACCAAAAACATAGTTGTTCCTTCAAATACATCCCCCATTTGGATCATTTCCTCTGCTTCATAAATGTCACCAGTCCATTCAGCAGAAAAATACCACTCATTAGTACCGAAAACTTTCTCCAATGACATATTGGAGAGTTGTTCAATCTTGCGAATATCCATCCTTTGTTTTACCTCCCATAAGTATCAGTTCAAACCTGTTATTTTATCGTTTTATTCCTTCGGATTTGTCCATTTATATATATGCCTTTTTATTAGACGCAAAAAGTGACCCAAAAGCGTATATCCCCCATACGATCCCTTCTGATTCCCTCAATTTTTTCATACTATCACCAAGCCACTTTATAGTCAATACCACTTAGAATATCAGTATTTCAATTAACTAAAAACTGTTTATATACTATCTCAAACCAAAATACAATTTATACCAATCGTCATATAGCGAGTCCTTGCAGAAATGATGCCCAAATAATCCCTTAAAATATTAACTCTACGAAGCGTTTATTTAAAAAACTCTGACCACGAGCTATACTTATTTCATGGAGGGGAAATCATGCAAAACAATAAAGTGGGCACCATCATCCGCAAAGCACGTTTGGAACAAAAAATGACGCAAAAACAGCTTGCGGATAAAATGGAAATCAGTGATAAAGCCATTTCAAAATGGGAATGTGGATATGGAAATCCGGATATATCTTTCATTTTAAAGTTATCAAATATTTTAAACATTGATGTTCGAGCGTTATTAAAAGTGTATGAAAAACCTTAGAATATCTATAAAAGTAAACTGTTGGGGTAATCTGTTATTCCTAATTAATATAGAAGGATGTGAAAGTATATGGGAAAAAGTTCAAATAAATCTCTGAAAGAACAATATAAAAATAGAGCACTCATTGGTGGGGTTTACTGTGTGAAATGTAATGATACTATGAAGCCTTGGGTTCGAGCAACAACTGATTTACAAAGGTCAAAAAACCGTTTTCTATTCTCCATATCTATGAATTCTGCTCCGGAACCCTGCATGCACGACGCATGGAATGAATTTGGGGGTTCTGCTTTTTCTTTTGAAATATTAGAGGAAATTCAAAAGAAGAAAACACAAACGGATAATGAATTTTCAGAGGACGTAGATACTTTATTAGAAATTTGGACCGAAAAATTAAACATTGAATGGAAAGGAGAGAATGAATTTGGAAAAGAAAATTGATATACGTAGATTTCTTGATGATTCCGGAAAAATCATCCAGTTATCTCAAAAAAAAATCTTTCGCGTTGCTACACTAAGCTATTTAGCAGAGAAATTTGAAGCAGACCGTAATTATACGGAAAAAGAAGTAAATGCCATCTGTGAAGAATGGCATACTTTCAACGATTTTTTCATACTCCGGCGAGAACTAATTGATAACGAGCTATTATGCCGTGAGCCCAACGGCTCCCGTTATTGGATGCCAAAATATAAATAATAGAAAGAAGGAAGTATTATGTCAAATTTGGCAGAAAAAAATCAAGGCTTAAATACCGCCTTTCATTTAATTGATTTCGATAACTGGGATAGAAAACAATATTTTTATTACTTTACGAAAATGTTACCTACAGGATATTCCATCAGTGTAGAAATAGATATCACCAACACCTACACGCTGATAAAAAAGCAAAACAGAAAATTCTTTCCCGCTTATCTCTATTTGACCTCAAAACTAATTGCCGAACAACAAGAGTTTCGGATCGCAAATTTAAACGGGAAATTGGGATATTACGAAGTTTTGCATCCCTCTTATGCATGTTTCCATAAGGATGACAAGACAATGTCAAATATGTGGACTGCGTATAGCCCAGACTTTGAGATTTTTTATGATAATTACATGAAAGATCAAGCTGATTTTGGGAAAAACCATGGTTTATTGGCAAAGCCTGATATACCCCCAGAAAATAATTGTATGCTAGGTATGTTGCCTTGGATAGAATTTAAAAGTTACTCCCCCATTCCCTATGTCAATATCAATTATTATTTTCCCATAATACAGGCAGGAAAATTTTTTGAAAGAGAAGGTAGAAAAATAATGCCCTTTTCGATTACAATTCACCATGCAGTGGCGGACGGATATCATGTAAGTTTATTTTTGGAAAAGTTCCAATGCGGTATGGCTAACCCCCAGAATTGGATCACGCCATTATAGCCGGCTAACCTTAGTTAACTTCGAAGGTAATCCCCTTGTTGTCTAGCAGTATAACATAAAATAGGGATCATTCTGGGTGGTATTGTAAGCAACCTAATTGAATAATCATGCTGGAATCCCAGGATGAGGTTAGCTAGCAACCAAAGCTGACCTCATCCTATTTACTCAACAATACTCATTTTTTATGTTGTTGGAATCACTGCTTTGCTGTAAAAATTTTTGAATATGCGATTTATAAAAGCATTGTTATATCTGATTTATCAGGAAATCTTTCGGGTATTCATTTCAATCTGTTTTTGAAAAAAGCGGCTATGACTACACTTTCAACCACAAAACCTGTCATTCTTTGCCAACTATCGAAATCAATCTTTTGCATCTCCTTACTTTCCACCGTAATTTTATAGCGGTAAACACCTCCTTTTGAAAAAGAGTAGCAGCCAAAATGCTCTACAATTTTCTTCAATTCTACTGCCAAAATCTCTCACCTTTTCCTATAGAATTTTTCAAATATTATCTTCGTATTATTGCACATTCATAACTTTCTATGAAAATCTTTTAAGTCCTTAGGTCAGTACTGGAGGTTTCTCATCATTGGCTTAGGAATATGGAAAAATGATGCTCCTCTTCCCTCTTTAGAATGATTTATACGATGGTTTTGGAATTTGGTTATTACACCAGAGCAGGCATTTTCCGATGTTTATGTCAATATAATGTATTTATATTATCCCCTGGGAAATGGTTATTGCTCCTCTCGCATGCCCTCGATAAAGAAACGCAAAAACAGCTATAAAGTTCATGCAAGCCATACAATTTGGAAGAAACAAATGCGCTATATCTGAATAGCATACGATATCTTGCAGTCATGCCAGGCAGCAAGTTTAATATATAATTCACATTTCAAATATCCGAATACATTTTCTTATAGTGGGGTGATATCTATGCCTAAAAAATACAAATCTACACCTCGTAGTCGTATGTTTAAGCCCAGCGTAAATGAAATAGAGGTTATCGCCAAATTTAACGGAAATATAGAGGGTATTTTAAAAGAACTGGGTGCAGAAGCCGAATATATATATGAAAACTACGTAATTATTACCATTGATAAAAGAAAGCTTGGCAGGTTAAATTCCTACCCCGAAATTGTACATTTGGAGTTGCAAAAAAATCTATACCTTAACGGACCAAATAACCTGCGTAACTCCTGTATAACCTATGTACAAAGAAGCAACGGATTTGACTTAAGGGGAAAAGACGTAATTATTGCAATCATTGATTCCGGCATAGATTATATGCATCCAGATTTTCAAAATAGTGACGGCACCAGCAGAATTCTCTTTATTTGGGATCAAACCCAAATGGGCTCTCCACCCATTGGCTTTACCGGTGGAGCCGAATATAATAATCAACAAATCAACAATGCCATGCAAAGTCCCAACCCATACCAAGTAGTTCCAAGTGTTGACACCAACGGGCACGGAACGGGTGTTGCTGGCATTGCCGCAGGCAACGGAAGAGCAAGCGCTGGCGTAAACTTAGGAGTGGCACCTGAAGCGGATATTATCGTAGTAAAGGTTGGCTACAAGGGTTATGAGTCTTTTGCAAGATCTACAGAGCTAATGAGAGCTTTGAAGTATGTAATTGATAAGGCAAAGCGTTTTTATAAACCAATAAGTATTAATATGAGCTTTGGCATGAACGAAGGTTCTCATAAAGGCGATTCTCTTTTTGAGACCTTCATCGCAGAAATTTCTACTGAATGGAAAACATCAATTTCCATACCCACAGGCAACGAAGGTGCAGCCGGACATCATTACAGTGGTAAAATTGAAACTAACCAAGTGAAAGAGATTGAATTTTTTAACGGAGGGGGTTTAGACAGCATATATCTGTCCCTTTGGAAAAATTTCGCAGATAGCTTTGATATTGAATTAATTTTTACCGATGGAAGTTCTTCTGGCGTAATCAGTATTGAAAACCAGACAAAAACAGTTAGACGACCTAATGCTGTTATAAATTTTTTTTATGGTCAACCTACCCACTATTCCCAGGCACAAGAAATTTATATTGTTGCCAATTCCACCACCGCCCCATTAAGCGAAGGGATAACGAAAATCAGACTGATTGCCCACACCATCGTTGATGGTAATTTTGATATTTGGCTTCCAACGATAGAAGAAGTCGGCGAAGATACTTTTTTTGCAGAACCTTCTATTTACAACACATTAACCATTCCCAGTACAGCTGCAAATGTAACAAGAGTCGCCGGTTATAATGATCGTGTAGGGAACATCGCAATTTTTTCCGGAAGAGGAGATATCATTCCAAACTCCATCATTCCTGATATCGCCGCACCGGCAGTCGGAATCATATCCACAAAAAGCGGCGGTGGCTATGATTCCTTTACCGGAACAAGTTTTGCTGCACCTTTTGTTACCGGTTCCGCCGCTTTAATGATGGAATGGGGAATTATTAATGACAACGATCCCTTTCTTTATGGAGAACGAGTTACAGCTTTTTTACGAAAAGGCGCAACAAGAAGAAAGGACATAGTTTACCCCAATGCTTCTTTTGGATATGGAACGCTATGTTTAGAAAACACAATGAACTACTTAGTAGAGTATAGATTAGGAGCGGATTATTTTTGGCTACAGATATGAATATTAATGAAAATGACCTACCGCTGGAAGATTTTATTAAGCTCCCTACTACCATCGATTTTAACGTAATAAACACAGATCGTTTTAAAGCTTTTGCAAAAAACAGACCATATTTAAGGTTAGGAACGGAATTTGCCAATGAGTTGGTGGTAGTATATACAAATCAAGAAAATATTCCCAAGCTGTTTGAGGAATTGGGAAATGATTTCGATGAATTTTTCCCCAAAATCATGTCCCCCTTGGACAGCCAAAGTAATGAAGACAGCGGTATTGCTCAGATTTTAAACCAACCTTATTTAAATCTTTCCGGAAGAGGCGTAATCATCGGCTTTGTAGATACTGGCATTGATTACACAAATAATGCATTTAAGTTTGAAGATGATTCCTCAAAAATTCTTTTTCTTTGGGATCAAACCATTGAAGGAAATCGACCGGATTCTCTTTACTTTGGTTCAGTTTATACACAAGAAAATATTAATACTGCCTTAAAATCTGAAAACCCCTTTGCAGTCGTTCCATCTGTGGATATAGATGGTCATGGAACTTTTTTGGCCTCGGTTGCAACAAGTAATGAAAAAGGTGAATTTCTAGGTGCTGCCCCGAAGGCATATATCATGGCTGTGAAACTGCGACGCGCTCGAGAATATTATATCGACAAATTCCTGCTTCCAAAAGATAACCTAAATCTTTATGAATCCACTGATTTTCTTTTGGGAATTAAATACATTCTAGATCGTTCGGAAGAATTGAATTTACCTGTAGTGATTTGTATCGCCATGGGTTCTAACACAAGTGGACATGATGGAAATACCCTATTCGAAGACTATATTTCTTTCGTATCCCAAAGGGCTGGATATGTGTTTGTTGCTGCGGCAGGTAACGAAAGTAATCAAAGACATCATACTCAAGGTAAAATTCCAATGACAGGCAGTACCGAAACCTTTAGCATTAATGTGGGTGAACAAAACACATCTTTTACCGCCTCAATTTATGGGCCGGCATTTGACAAGATCTCAATCAGCATCACATCCCCTACCGGAGAAGTCATTGCCAGAATCCCTTTTCAGGCAGGTTTAAAATACAGCAAAAATCTAATCTTTGAATATACCTCTATCTCCATTGAATACTTCAGGGGAGCAAATAATACAATTTTCATTGGATTTAGAAATGCCACACAAGGCATTTGGGATGTCACACTTTTCGGAGATAATATTATAAGTGGAGAATATTTTGTTTGGCTCCCAATCCGAGGACAGGTTAGCCCCTTAGTCGAATTATTAAAGCCTGTCCCTGAATATACAATCGTTTACCCTGCAACTGCCCTAAGATGTATTACTTGTGGGGCATACAATAGCAATGATAATAGTCTTTATGTTTCTTCTTCATGGGGACCAACAAGAACTCCTCGTATGGCTCCGGATCTTGTAGCCCCCGGAGTTGACGTAAAAGGGATTTATCCCGATAGATATGGCACTAAAACGGGAACAAGTGTATCAGCTGCCATTACTGCGGGTGCTGCTGCACTTTTACTTGAATGGGGTATTGTTCGAGGAAATATGCCCTCAATGGATGGGGATTTAGTTCGAACATTCTTAATCAGCGGATGTACGCGTGAAGAAAATATGGTGTATCCTAATATAAAATGGGGGTACGGAAAGCTCAATTTATATGGCAGTTTCACAGTTATTAAAGAATCTATTATCAACTACTATTTATCCTAAAGCTCTCTCTAAAAGGAGGTCAACTATGTCAGGCAGTAAAATTTTTATACGTTCAAATTATTTAGGAGGAACCGGATTATTTAAAGTGAATACTTACCTTACGAATATAGGCAAACCCGCTGAAGGGGCAGCGGTAACTATTATTAATCCTGATACAGATGAGGTAATTGAAGAAGTCAAAACAAATTCATCAGGTGAAACCCCACCTTTAACTTTGAGTGCTCCCCCCATTGAATATTCTATGAAATACGATATGCCTCGCCCCTTTAATCAATACAATGTTAAAGTAACATTACCGGGTTACAACGACGCAAATATTAATAATGTACAAATTTATCCCACTACTACTGCAGTACAACAAATTTCCTTAACACCAAAATTTGAAAATATTAATATTCCATATCCTGTTTTATACGGAGATTTTCCGCCTAAAATACCAGAAGCGGAAGTAAAAGAACTCCCCTTTCCCACCAATCAGGTGGTGCTTCCCCAGCCTGTTATTCCAAGTATTATTGTGGTACATGGCGGCGTACCTGACGATGTTTCTGCCCCTAATTACACCGTAGGTTTTAAAGACTATATAAAAAATGTTGCCAGTAGCGAAATATTTGCAACCTGGCCCAGAGAAACTTTAAAAGCAAATGTTCATGTAATGCTTTCTTTTACCCTTAACAGAGTCTTTACCGAATGGTATCGCGGGAAAGGTTATGACTTTACCATAACAAATTCTACCGCCTATGACCAAGCATTTAGTTTTGGCAGGAATATTTTTCAAGAAGTATCTGATGTTGTAGATGAAATTTTCACAACTTATATTACAAGACCCGATATCAGACAGCCATTGCTGACACAATACAGTGATGGCAAGAGAATCGTACGGGAAGGCTGGCTTAGCCAATGGGGTTCAAAGGATTTGGGCGACCAAGGATATACGGCGATACAGATCCTAAAGAATTACTATGGGGATGATATTATTATCAAAGAAGCAGAAAAAGTGGAAGGAATTCCCCTATCTTTCCCCGGTACAACTCTCAAAATTGGCTCAACCGGGGAAAGTGTAAAAGCAATCCAAGAACAGCTGAATGCAATTGCCAACAATTATCCTCTTATTCCCAAATTAATTGAAGATGGGAACTATGATGAAAAAACAGCAGAATCTGTAAAGGTCTTTCAACAAATTTTTAACTTGCCCCAAACAGGCTCAGTTAATTTTCCAACTTGGTATAAAATTTCAGATGTCTATGTTGCCGTTGAAAAGCTGGCGTAAAAACCAATCAGAAACAAGAGCAGGATAGATTTTCTCCATGGATTGTTAGTAAACTTACTTTTTTTTAATATCATCGTTTAGAATTACTCCCTTATCTATTTCATGGGTTCCCTGCTTGTCCGCACAAAACCTTTCACCCAAACAACAAGCAGGTGATCCAAAGCTATGCTCCCCACAAAAAGCATACTGACAATCGACGTTTTTCACCCCTGATCATTCAGTTCAAATTTCTGGCAAAGTGCCGCATCTTCTGCAAATCGGGAGAATTAAGCATGCTTTCTTTTTTTTGCATACCAGGAATTTTAATGATTCCTTTGTTCTACCAATTGAAGAAGGAGCTGATGTCCCGCGTCCCTAGCAGCTTCAGCGAATTTAGCTGCCATAATTTCTGTATTTCCACCCTTTCGGGAACTTCCTGCTACAGCCAAAATATTCATGAAAATTGCCGCCATTTTTTTCACCAACTTAACTACCAATCCTAAATAGTAAGGTAATGCAGTGCTCCTAATAAAAGGAGCACTGCAAAAAAACTTCAAAACTTTTATAAAAACACTTTCCTTTATTAAATTCTGTAACTATCTCTAATGTGGCAACACCAAACCAGACACCGCCCAAACCCAGATAAACAGCTTCCAACAACATGTTTTTTGCAGCGGCAACCCTTTCGAGATGACCAAAACCAACTTTTTTCATCCGAATTGTCATTCTTCTTGTCCCTATACTTCTCTGTTAATATATCGGGAATTTTTCGATTCCGGATATTCCCTGCATTATTTGAAAAGCTAAAAAGATTAACACCCATATAGAAGTAAAAGTCAGTGGCAGTAAGCCTTTCTTCACTTTTAAGCCTTTGATTAATTCCTTCATTTCTTTTCTTTTTAGCACCATTATTGCAATTGTTCCTACGAAGAAAATGCCTTCAATCACATATAAAATAATAGATTGCATAGAAACACTTAAATTCGAAGTTAAATAGGAAAGTAAATCTCCAAAGATAAAATTATTGATAATATGTATTAGGATAGACCATTTTATAGAATAATTCATAGCTACATATCCAAGTACCAGGCCAACTAAAGTTGCAAAGATGCTTTGAATAAAATTACCGTGGAATGCCCCAAATAAAATAGCGGATACAAGAATGGCATAAAACTTTCCAAACTTTTGAAGTTCCCTCATAACAAAACCACGGAAAACAATTTCTTCTGCAATTGGCCCAATAAAAGAAGCATATAAAAACATTGATACTGTGGTACTGGTAGATGCGGCATCTTCCATCTCATGCATAATACTATACCCAAACCCATTGAGGCATGCCTCAATACCGGTTCCTGCTATACTGAAAATGACCTGCGCAGACATAAAAATCGTCAATATCATCAAAAAAGACATTCCGGTCATTTTCTCTTTTGACTGAAAAATTAGTTTTCGATTCTCACATTTTCGAAAATATAACAATAGAAAAATCAAACCTATAAAAATTGCAATGATACTTGAAGTTCCACTATCCATAGAATTTGTAAGAATTTTATCAATAGACGCATCCCAATCCATTTCTTTATGATCCCTATAAAACAGACCAATTCTTAATATCATATCTACAATAACCGTCAAAAACATTATGATTTCATATACAAAAATGCCTCGAGCTACCTTGTTTATATTTTTACGCATCTTTTTATTGCAACATTTCTGATTACTTTTTTCAACTACATTTTTCATTTTTTTAATCTCCTTTGCTATTTCTCTGTAATAATCATAACAAAAAAAGATCCTAATGGTTTTATTTGTTGTAAAATGCTTCCTCTATGTTGTAAACTGCATAAATAAAATAATCTCCAGAACAAAAAAGCTTTCCTCACCATCATTTTCTATAAAATATTCCATATGACCCTTATATTTTTCCACAGAAATTCTTATATTACCTAAACCAAAACCATGATTAATGCAATCCTTTTTTGTTGTAAAAAAAGAGCCTGACCGTTTATCTTGCTGGATGGGATTGCGAAATCGAATATACTGCATAGCATTCTGCTGTTTAAACTGTATCTGAATTTTCTTTTCAGACACAGAGCTACTTTTTAGAGCTTCCACTGCATTATCAATTGCATTTGAAAAAATGGTACAAATATCTATTGCGTCGACAGCTAAATTTAACAACTTTCCTTCTATTGAAAACGATATAAAATCTTTTTTAAAGTTTATGTATTTTTCATTTATAATGGCATCTACAATATCATTGCCGGTGTGTAACTCCTTATCAATCTGCTGAACCTGCACATTTAAATCCATAATATATTCACCGGCCTCTTCATTTTTCCCTTCTAAAATCAAATTGTATAAGCAGGCCATATGGTTTTTCATATCATGATATACCCTTCTTGTTTCTCTTTGCGTCTCCTGGTAAGTCTTAAAATGCTCTAACTGAGCTTTTAAATAGCGTTCATTAAGAATTGCTGCCTGCTGAAAATAGGTCTTACCATTTCCCTGAATTACCATTACAATGATTGAAACATTTAAAAATAAAATATTAATTATTCCAAATGCCACCAAAAACTTGGCATAAATTGATGCAACTTTCAACTCATCCACGCATATAAGCAAGGTGGATAATATGAATAGAAACAAACCCGTTATGCTGATTAAATTTCTTTCCCATTTGGATAGTGTTCTATTATTCATTGTTTCCTCAAGAAGCTTCAACTTTTTTCTTTTCCACCAAAACATTATAATACTTATCCAGAAAAGAACGTCAAAAATCCCCATCCATGAACTGTCTTCATTCAGTATAGAGTCCATAGAATATGAAAATAAGTATTCAAAAAAAATAGGAACGGTTATAAATGAAATAATCATGCCAGTAATGGGTACGACTAAAAACAAACCTCTAATCTTCGCCTTTTTTCTTGAGAGAAAAATAAGCATACAAAAAAACAAAAAAGGCAAGGCAATCTGCATCATACCCTCTCTATCAAAAAAAGAAACGAAACTCTCACTAAGTACAAATAATCCAAAATATAAACACCAAGCGCGGAAATTATAAAAAAGCTTCTCAAAAAATATGTATCTGGCAATTAAAATAAATATTATTAAAAGTTCGAAGCTTTCCAACATCATATATATTTTTTCAAACATAGACTCACCTGTCTTACCCTAAACTATGCATATAGCTCATCATGTACGCTTTAAATTCACTTCTTTTTCCTCGGCTAAGGGGAATTTCATTTCCGTTTTTCATGATAATTTTCTTACCATCAAAAAATTTTACGAATCTAAGATTTATTAAATAACTTCTATGAGGCCTAAAAAACATCTGCTTAGGCATTTGCTCTTGAACATCACTGAGCTTTTTTCGGATTAAATACCTAGTATCTTCCAGATACACATTAATATATACATTTTCGCTCTGTATATATTGAATTTCTGTCCATTTCACCAAAACAATTTTTTCTCCATCTTGTAATTCAATCCTACTCTCTAGTAGTCTTAACCTATCATAATCCTGTAAGGTTTTTACTAATTTTTCTATTTTTAACGGCTTATCCAAAAATCGAAAAGCATCAACTTCATAACCTTCCATGGCAAACTCCGTATGACTTGTCAAAAAAATAATCGGTATAGACTCATTGATTCTCCGAATCCTCTTGGAAGTTTCTATTCCATCCATATTGGGCATTTCAATATCCATAAAAATCATTTGAAACTCCAAAGGACATTTCTTTAAGCTATTTACTAAATCTATTCCTGATGAAAATTCTATGATTTCCACCTCTAACATTCCATAATAGGATTCAATTTGCTTCCTTAAAACTTTTTGAAAAGTAACTTCATCATCACAAATCGCTATTTTAAACATATGTATCCCTCTGTATTTTTACTTTTATTTTGAAATTATTATAGCATACAATTTTAAAAGGCACAAAAATCTAAGTCACTAGAGAAAATGTCAATACATAAAATATTAAAAGACTTAGATTATAGGCAGTATATGTTACGCGAAAGGAAAGTAATTTTTTATACATAATTAAGTTTGTTTGATATATTTGAGACAACAGACAAAAAAATGGAACTGCACAATGCAGTTCCATTTTTATAAAATTGAAATCTGGCAACCATCTACTTTCCCAGGCAGCTTCCCACCAAGTATCATCGACCGCTCAGGTCTTAACCGTCGTGTTCGGAATGGGAACGGGTGTGTCCCCTGAGCGCATCATCACCAGAAATATCAAAGGCTA
>NZ_DAOUQB010000046.1 GCF_030625865.1 Anaerotignum sp.
CTGAAGCGGCTATCATCATAGATGGTGCCGAGTACGCAATGACGCTGGGCAATAGTGGGGAATTTATTGCAAACATTGAGATTCCTCTTTTTTCCGAAACCCATGTCTCCACAGTGATTTTCCGCGAAGACGAATCCATACGAACCGAGGCGCTGGATTGGCATGTCTCACCGCAATACGACTATTTCCCCGACATTTCTGCATATTTGGATGGTAGTGCAAAGTATAGCTCGCAAGACGGCGTATATGTTTATCACAGGGAAGGAGTTGTCAATGTAGATGCCTACAGTAAGGGCGAAGGAGAGATTAAGCGTGTTACCCTTGTTGAGATGCTGGATGGCAAGAAGTTGAGCACGACAGACATTCCCCTTGATAACAAGGAATTTTTTGAAAATTATCAAAGTGAGAGCGGTGCAAGACCGGAGAATGTGGCAGCTGCTCAGTCTACAACACAGATGGAGGGTCACATCACCCAAGGACCGTTCTACTATGCGTTGGACAAGGACTATGAGATTCCCTATGGTAGTACGCTTACCTTATATGTAGAGGTCGAGGACGGTAATGGGTTTCTTTACCGCTGTGTGATTGACCACATGGAGGTCAGCGACAGCGGGGAGCCCATAGACGATGACTATTTGTGGGAAGGTATGGACGCCAGCATTTATGACACAAACGGACAAGTGCTTTATGAGGGAAGTCAATAGTTGTAACAGTAAATTGCCATTGAATAAATAACTGAAAAAACATCGGGAGCAGCTATTTCATGTCTGAAACGGCTGCTCCTTTCTTATGCCCAAAATCAAAAAAAGAGGGATTATGATAAAGAAAAAATATGATATTACTTTCTTACGAGCCCACCATTAGGTGGGAACCTTTTAAAGCCCCTTTTTTGTTCTATTATTCTTCAATCATTTCCCAGAACTCCTTTTTTGTTACCTTTCTTAAATCCCGCCACTTGGGTTCATCCTTATAGTCATAACGGCAAATTGATTGGAAGCGGCAATAGGAACATGGTGTTTGATTGCCTTTACGATAGGGGGAAGGGACAATGCTACCCCTTTGTATAGAATTTCCCAACTCTGCTGCCCGATTGACAACAAAAGAAAGAAGATTATCATATTGTGCTTCATCTGCCAGAAATGCAGTTGATGAAGGTTCTCCCTTTTTTGTATATCCAACGGGGACAATTGCGGAACTTTTCCCCTTTACATCTTCTATGAAAATGTGGTCAAGGCCTTGAATGACGGTCTCATCTTCCAGAATCAGACCGGACATTTGCATTTTTTGATAGAGTGCATTTTCAATTTCCGTTGCACTCATTTCTTCATTCAGTGAAATATTGGGGTCTGTAATTCTGAAGTAAAATACCCCCCCTGGTTTTAAAGGTGTCGAAGTTTTTTCATAATGTTTTAAATAGGCATCCAAGTAAATAAGCAATTGTAGCTGCAAACCGTAATAAATATCTTGGAAATTAAAGGTTTTTGAACCTGATTTATAGTCGATAATTTTTGCATAACGATTTCCGTGAATATCAAGTAAATCCACCCGGTCAATTTTTCCCGATAAAATCAGTTGATTTCCCTCGGCCAATTCGATGACGATGGGTGGTAGGGTTTCATGATTGCCAAAGCCGATCTCATAGCCAAAGGGAACGAAATCTCCATTTTTTAAATGCTGTACCAAGGTCCAAGCAGCACGGGCGGAAATACGTTTTAAACGGTGAATCAGGTACTGATTTGCTGCGGTTTCCATCAGGATTTCATTTCCTAATTTTGGTGCGGCAAGGTCAACGGCTTCAAAAATCATTTCTTCCGTTTTTTCCTGAGATAATGAATCCCATGGAATGTTTTCAGTCTCTATTTTGTTGGAAAACAGTTCTAAAACCTCATGAAACAGCAGTCCCAGATCCGGTGTGTGCAGCTGATAAAGTTTTCGTTCTGTGGCTTTCAGCCCATATTCCACAAAATAGGAAAAAGGGCATGCGGCAAAGCGTTCCAGACGAGATACACTGGAAAAAATTTTTTCTCCATACAGCATTTTTGTGGTTTTTGGGGAGAGCTTTTCCTGCTTTTTTGGGGTTACAAAGCCCCTACGGAGTAAGGAAAGGCGTTTTTCCCAAAGGGGATCCGTAGCAAAAAAACTATAAATATCCTGCCAAAGGGGTTCCATAGGGGTTTCTTTGCTATGCTCTCGCATTTTTTCGCCAAGAAGATGAAAGGCAGAACTGGGCACCATTTCTTCCAATTGGAAACCGGAATAAGGCTGAATCGTTAATGCATTGTCCATACGGCAAAGGCGATCAATAATGGCAGAGGGAAAGAGAGCCTTTCCTTCTGTCTCCCCATTTGCATAGGTCAAAAACAGTCCATGGGATGGCAGGGTGAGACCCCGATAAATTAGAAATTGCTCTTCAAAAGCCTTTCGTTTTCCGTCACTTGCCAATTCCATTCCTGTTTCTGTTAAAAGCTGACGTTCAGCTTCGGTAAAAATACCCTGTGCTTGGGCGGGAGAAGGAAGAATTCCTTCATTTACACCAAGAACAAAAAGATATTTGATTTCAGGGAGGCGGGAACGCTCAATATCTCCTACTAAAAGGCAATCGGTAGTGGGAGGAATGACACCCATAGTACATTTTTGAATTCCTGCGGAAATAATTTTTGATGCCTCTGCCACTGTCATGGGTTCGTTTCCTAAAATTTCTGTTGCCTTATCCAGCACCTGTATCAGAAGTTGCCATATTTGCCGATGTTCCTCTGCTTTTTCAGGGTGGCCACCTTCTATAGCTTCATCCGTCCATTTGAGGAGCGTTCCAGCGATATTTAATGTCTCTAAATGTTGAATAAGTTTAGTTACAAATGTTTGTAGGGGCTGTCGGGAATTCTTTTTCCATTGGAAAAAAGGAAGGAATGGTTCCATAAAGCGTTGGCGCAAAAGATTCATATACTTTATAGTGTCTTCCCCTTCTTTTTTCAGCCCATATTCCCAAACTTCTTTTTGCCACTTATAGCCTTTGATCCCGTATGCAAGAACATAGTTTTCTAACGCATCAATGTCCGCAAGGGGAAAAGCGGTTAGCCCTGATTTTAAATAAGCAAAAACATTTTCATACCGAAAGTCATATACCAAACAATCTAATAAAGCCGTTATCATTGTAATGAAAGGATGGGTGGTAATTTCCCGACGGCTATCAATGAAGCAGGGAATATTATATTCCCGTAGGATACCACGAAGACTTTTTTCATAAATTTCCATTGCATTGGTTACGATTGCCATTTCCTTATAGCGTAAACCCCTTTCCCTTACAAAACGGGTGATAGTGCCGGCTACAAAGGTAATTTCCTCTTGTTTTGTTGGGCAGGAGATGATGCTTACACTCTCCTTTAAACTACATTTTTTATAATAACCTTGGAAGTAGTATTTTTCCAAGGACTGCAATGCCTGGGTTTTTGCCCTGTGATTTTCCGAAAGAAAAACCGTGGGTTCTATAGGTGTACTATTTTCTTTGGCTAAGTGCAACAATTTATTTTTCGCCATATATGGTTCGTAAAATGGGGCGGTAAGGGGTAAAAATAGTGCGTGAAAGCTTTTTTCATCCATGGGCAGTGTGATGTTAACTCTATTGCAAAGCTTCATCAATCTTTCTATGACGGAAAACTCCTGAGGTGTGAAGCCATAAAAGCCGTCAAGCCAAATTTCTGTATTTTGGAAAGGTTCATTTGTGGAAAGCTGTGTTGCCAAAAGGGCTAAGGATTCATCCGCAGAAATATAATCATTTTTTATAAAATCAATATAAGATTGATATATTTTAGCTAGATCGGAAAGCTTTTCTGTCACGCCCGTGGTTAACGCCTGAGATTGTGCTTTTTCTAAAAGTTGTTGAGGCTCTATGTAATATTGAAAAAATTCGGAAATGGTTAGGTTAAGTTGATCGACAAAACCGTTTTTATTCATTACATTACGAAAAAATGACAGATTGTCTTTTTCATCCAGTAAAATTTTTTGTAATGCCATGGATTTTCCAATGTCTCCTAAAGGAACTTTTTGACCAATACCGTTTTTCGAAAAAATTTGGTGGGCAAGTCGGCCAAAACTTAGTACTTCGGCGGAGAGAATGGCATTTTTGGGGCTATATGTAATCAAGTCACGCTCTGCTTGAGAAGTAAACTGTTCGGGAACAATAAAAATTTGGCGTCCGTTCCCATTTGTTTGATTTTTTATAATTTCATCCATACAAAGATGAGTTTTTCCGGTACCAGCGGTACCGATGATAAAGCGTAATGCCATTTTATTATCCTCCTTTTTCTTACCATAATACCTAAGCATAAGCTTTTTTTCAAGGCAAACTTGTACAGCGGAATAAAGGTGAAATGACAAACATATGGTAAAGATAAGGAAATGTATTCTAGGAGGGAGTAAGGTGAGCGGCACGAGGTTTGTGGTGATAAAATTGAAAGAGCTCATCAAGACGGTGGTATTTGCTGTGTTGGGCGTCATTATTCTGGTTGGGTTGATTTGGTTTTTCTTAAGCTTGGGGGATAAGGACTCGGGTACATATCAGGACGGGGTGTATCATACCCAGGTTGCTTTAGGCGATGAAAATGCTATGGTTACCGTTACCATTGAGGATGGGGCGATTGAGGATGTTGCCCTTTCTGAGGTATCTGAAAGCACCATGGTATTCTATCCGTTGTTGCAATCAGCGGCGGAAGAGGTGTGCAAAGAGGTGGTAAAAACCCAATCCTTAACCATTCAGGTTTCAGAACAAAATGCATATTCAGCACAGGCGATTTTAGAGGCTGTTGCCCAGGGGTTAGAAGAGGCAAAGAAGTAATTCGTAAGTTGTTTGAATACAAAAAAGGCAAAGGATTCATCTTTCAAAGAGTGTCAATAATATTGGCACTCTTTATTTGTATTTTTTGACGAGCTTTTTTCGAAAACTATGTAGACATTCAACTGTTTTTTTGTTTATGAAAGCTTTATATCTTCGCAATCAGTGACTTTGATACCTGCTTCTTTTAGGGTTTTGGCAAAGAGACCCTGTCCTTTTATTAAATCACCCTGAAACGTTCCGTCGTATATTTGGTTTACACCACAGGTTGGGCTTCTGGATTGTAAAATTGCCAAGTCTATATTTTTGCTGCTAATTCTTTCCATAGCACGATTTACACCCGCTTGAAATTCCTTGGTGACATTTTTACCGTTTTTTGTCCTAAAAACACCGTCAACTATTTCTACGCTTTCTCTTGGACTGCCTAAGCCCCCAAGTAATTCAGGGCAGATACTGATTATGGTATGTCCTTGGATATAATCAATAACATTTTGATTATAATTATTTCCACCGTTATATTTACAGTTTTTCCCTAACAGGCAGGCACTGACTAAAATGTTCATATGAATTTGCTCCTTTCGAATAGTTGTTTTAAAAAGAATATACCACAGGGAGGACAAAAATGGTAGCTAAAGAATATCCTTTTGAAATTGATTGGAAGACTTAGCTTGTTTTGATGCCTAAAAACAAGAAAGAAAAGATAATAATGCCAAATTATTTATTTATGTCACATGGGGATTAAGGCATTGCTTGTTAATTTTGCATTATATAGTATTTGCAAATAAAAATAGCTTCACAGACACTGTATGAGAGGGATTTTTTTATAGGTCAAGAATCAATCATATTTTTGTTGACAAAAAAAGCAGATGGGAGTATGCTTTCATTACCATTGGTAATTACCGATGGTAATGAAAGCGGGAGGTGCAAAGTGAAAAAAAATATAACAAAAGAGCAAATTGTTGTAACGGCTCTTGAGCTTATGCGAAATAAAAGTGATTTGCGAGGAGTCAATCTTCGGGAAATAGCGCGGACATTAGGTTGTGCCCATACAAATTTGTATAATTATTTTCCCTCATACAATGATTTGTTGTGGGAAACACATGCTACGTTACAGGGAATTTTTATGAAAATGTTGCTAGAAAAATTGGAACAAGCAAATACCCCTGAAATGCAGCTTACCTATTTCTTCCAAGCCTGTGTAGAAATGTATCTAGATAACAAAGGATGGTTTCGGTTAGCGTGGCATGAATACCTTGAAGGCGATCGTCCACAGGCAGATATTGAAACAACAGAAGCAACAAACAAAATGCTGAATCAGCATATAGCCCAGATATGGAAAGAGCTTTATGGGCAATACCCAAATGCAGATGCGACAAAACGAGTGCTTCATAATACCCATTCTTACATTGTGGGCGAAATTTCAAACTATCTTTTAGGCAGAGGGTGGGTTGAAAACGAACCTGAATTAAAGGCCTATATTGTTCGTGAAGCCGTCAGTATGTTTAGGCTATGTCTTACGGGCTGTGATTAAGGGGAATTGTTTGGGAATAAATTTACTGGCAATGGGAACGATTGCCGTGCTGTAAAAGTTAGATTTCGCCATTGAAAACGAGGTGTTTACTTGGAAAACTATGAACATCAATTAAATGTTGAACTTGCCCATTACAATGAAATTTATAAAATGATACACGATCAATTAGAGGATGCTAAAAAAGATAACTCCAAAAGCATAGAAAACTTAAGGGAAACAAACCGAGATATGTGGGAGAATGCATCCCATTCCGCAGATGATTTTGACGGAGCGGTGGGGCTAAACCAATTTTATCAACCATTAGCCAGCAATTCTTTTGCAATAGAATTCAGTGAAAAAAAAATACAGTTACTTGAGCGGCTATTAAAATCAGCCTATTTTGCACGGATTGATTTTTGTTCAGGAAGGAAAGAACGGTATGAACCGGTCTACATTGGTAGAGGGACGTTGTTTGATGATAGGGAAGAAACAATCTTAAT
This sequence comes from Anaerotignum sp., assembly GCF_030625865.1. Taxonomy (GTDB): domain Bacteria; phylum Bacillota; class Clostridia; order Lachnospirales; family Anaerotignaceae; genus Chakrabartyella. Next base: position 6,839 of record NZ_DAOUQB010000046.1, read on the forward strand.
CTACGATTGGCGTTCTCCTATTGCCAGCCTGTTTTATCGTTTTGAAACAGGAGCGGCTCATTATGATGCACCGGGTGGTACTATTGCCGGTGATATTGGGCTGAAGCGGCAATATGAGATAAAAAACGGCGTCTTTGCCTATTTTTTTGATGCCGATGTTCAAATCGCAGACGAGTTTTTGCGTAAAATGCTATGGGGTAATACCTCTAGCAAGATGAAAACCATTGTAGAAACGATCCAGAAAGATCAGGATATCGCCATCCGAGATATGACCCACGACTTACTTATGGTGCAGGGTATTGCGGGAAGCGGCAAAACTTCTATTGCGTTGCATCGCGTGGCTTATTTGAAATATCAGGGTATTCAAAATCGCTTAAAATCATCGGACATCATTATTTTATCCCCGAACACCCTATTTGAACAATACATTTCCAATGTCCTGCCGGAGTTAGGGGAAGATGAAGTAAAATCTGTTGTGTTTGATGATTTAGTGACTAAAATATTGCCGGAAAAAACCGCATTCCGGTCTCGCTACCACCAAACTGAAATTTTGATTTCCTGTGAAGAACCCACTACGAAAGCACTGCAAAAACAGGTGATGGAATTCAAAATGTCCACTGCTTTTTGCAGAATATTAAAGAGGTATGCAGACAGTCTGCCAACATCTCATATCTCCTTTCCGGATATTGAGTATGATGGAAAAATTGTTTTTAGTGGACAGTATCTAAAAGACCGTCTGCTGCAAATGAACAGTAATATGAACTTGGCTGCAAAACTGAGGCAGTTGCGGCAGCATATTTTTGACAAAATCCATGAAATACGGAAGGAACGGATGCCCAAATTGTTGCGGCAAGCAAGGGAAGATCCTGAGCATCCTTTTGATTGGAAAGAATATGCTAGGGAACTGTCCATTGAAGAAAGCACTCGCCTTGCCCAAAAAGTGGATGGATTTATCAAATTGGATAGTGTTGCCCTTTACAAAAAATTGATAAATAAAGATGGTTTGTTACTTTCCCTTTCAAAAGAAATTGAATTGCCCAACAATGTTGAGGAAATACTCTTTCATTCCCAAGCATTGCTGGTTGACAATATGCTTCAAAATGAGGATGCTTTGGCTGTAACCTATTTGCAACTAATACTTGGTACAATCAATGGTTCCAATAATATCTATAAGCATATTCGGCAGGTAGTTATTGACGAAGCACAGGATTACTACAGTCTCCATTTTGAGGTGTTGAAACAATTGTTTCCAAATGCACGTTATACCATCTTAGGAGATATCAATCAAACCATTGAAAAACGGGAAAATATGCATTTATATGAGAAGATTACGGAAATTATGAAGCCACGCAGTTCCTGCTTAATGGTTATGAATAAAAGTTTTCGATGTACCAAAGAGATTCTTTCATTCGGGATGCAGTTTTTGGACGAGGACACCCTCTTTGAGAGCTTTAACCGCAGTGGGGATGTGCCACAGGTTATTGAAGCCCCTAATATGGATTTTCTTGATGAGAAAATGATTGAAGAAGCTATTTACAGTAAAAACCAAGGTTATCAATCCGTGGGAATTATATGTAAGGATGCAAAGGAAGCAGAAGCCCTTCATTGCCGTTTAAAAGATAAAATCAAAATCCATTTGGTACGTTCGGGCGAAAATCTGAATATAGCCGGAGTATTTATTATTCCTATTATTATGTCGAAAGGATTGGAGTTTGATTCTGTGCTAATTTACGGTGTAGATAGAAACCGCTATCATTCAGTTGATGATAAAAAATTGCTTTATATTGCCAGCACACGTGCTCTGCATCGACTCAATTTATTTTATACCGGAGAGAAAAGTTCGTTCATTCGAGGAGGAGTGAAAATATGATTTTGGATATCATTATTTCTCAGTTGGCTGAGGTCATAAGTGCTTCTGCAAATGATTTAAGCGGCAAAACGCCTTTGACGCCGGAATATGATATTGAACCAATTGATATTGCAAAACTGATGATTGAAATTGAAAAGCGTTTTGAAGTGACGATTCAAGATGAGGATGTTCATACATTCCAGACGGTGAATGATGTAGCCAAATATGTGGATGCACTCATTGCAGAATAGGAGGCAGAAATGAAAAAGGTCATTATTGTTGAAGGTATGGATAATTTGCCGATGGGCAGTGCCGTATCCCGTATTTTAGAAGGTATTAGCGGTGTGGATAAGGTTGCGTTAAATTTAGAGGAAGAATCCATCGTTGTGGAGTATGGCCGAGGTGTATTCACTGAGGAAGAATTATGTGCTGCCATCAACGAGGAAGGTTTTGAGGTTTTAGAAATATTTGACGAAGGCTAATACTATATTGTAAAAACGAATAACATAATCTGTCAATTAACAGAAACGAGCCACTTTTGAACCGACCCTCCCCAAAAAAAGTTAGACCAAAAACCTAACGATTGGGAGGTCGGTTTTTTATGTAGTGCAATCAACGGAACAATTCCCATGTATAGCCTCATACCAAGCCGACTAGCAGGGTAGGTGATTGCTATTTGTTTATCATTAGGAAATTTTTAACGCTATGGTTCATTATATAGTTTTACATAATTATCTTGAAATAGTTAAAAATAGAGTAAAGAATATAAAAATTTGGAGGTAGCTATGAAAGAAAGTATTGATTTTTTGAAAAAGAACAAATTTGGTAATCTTGCAACCTGTGATGGGAACAAACCGGATACCCGTCCTTTTGAAGTAGCCTATATTTCTAACGAAGGGCTTTTGTTCTATGTGTCTTCGGATACTGAATTATGCAAACAGCTAAAGGCCAATCCTAATATTTGTTTTTGTGCAACAAATGAAAAGTATGACTATTTAAAAGTTACAGGGGAAATCTCTTTCAGCAAAAAACAAGAAGATAAGGATAAGGTTCTTGCTAACAGCCATTTTGCAAAAAAAGTGTATGAATCAAGTGGCGAAGATAATATGGAGGTGTTTTGTCTGTCACATGGTGCGTGCATGTTGCATCATCATATGGACGATAACGTTACAAAAGAAAGCTTTTGATTTTAGAGTTATTTTTTTAAAAAGTGGAAGCTGTTTCACAAGCATCTAAACTATTAGAATCCATTCAACTATGAGTGAAAAGATAGCAAAGATATATTAAGGAGGTTTTAAAATGGGTATGGTTACAAAAACAACAGATAAGTTTCAGGTGTGTATTGATGCCTGTGTAAAATGTACACAGGCTTGTTATGAATGCTTTGATGCATGCTTGAAAGAAACGGATCTTAATAAGAGAAAAAAATGCGTTGCTATTTTGGTGGAGTGTGCTATGATGTGCCAAATGTCAGTTGCGCTTATGTCAATGAATAGGGAAGAAGCCTATGATCATTGCGAGATGTGCGGAAAAATCTGCGCTAAATGTGCCCAGGAATGTGCCGAGATGGAAGATGACCATTGCAAAAAGTGTGCAGAAATTTGCAAAATGTGTGCAGATGAATGTATAAAGCTGTCATCAATTTCATGATGATTGCTATAAAGGAAGATACGTAATAGAGTGTTTTTCTTGTTTATGGTGAAAACCACGGGTTAGGCGGAGGGAGCTAAAATGTCGTTGATTGGTTCCATTATTCAGTCGATTTTTTTTAAGGTATTTGCCAATGCCTCATTCCCCGTCAAATATCATAAAAAGCCTGTACCTATAAATGTAGGTACAGGCTATCTTTGTTATTTGGCTTCCGGCAGAATAAAAGTAAAAACTGTACCTTCATTTATAGTGCTTTCGACGACGATAGTTCCATTATGCTTTTCAACGATCCACTTGACCATGGCGAGACCTAGACCTGAGCTTCCGTTTGTATTATTACGGGATGGATCCACCTGAAAAAATCTGTCCCAAATTTTATCCAAGTACTCCGGCGCAATACCAATACCGTTATCGGCAATTTTGCCTTGTACATTTCCGTTAACCCGGTGCAAAGAAATTTTAACCAGACCATCTTGGTTAGCATATTGCACAGCATTTGACATAAGATTTATAAGCATTCGCATAATAAGGGTCTGATCGGCGTTTATATAAATATCGTCGCTAATATCAGTTTTAAACTTGATATTTTTATTATGGGCCACTAAATCCATTTCTTCAATAACTATTTGTATCGTTTCACTTAAATTCAGTCTTTCAAAATGAACTGCCTGCTTGTTGTTATCCGTTCTTGCCAACATAAGAAGTTCGCTTATCAGTTTAGACATCTTTTTGGACTGGCGCAAAATCACTTTAAGGGAGGCTGTCTTATCCTCATTATCTTCCTGTGACAAAAGGTATTCACACTGGGAAATGATTACCGCAGTTGGTGTTCTCAATTCATGTGAAGCATCACAGGTAAATTGGCGTTCATTTTCAAAAGACTTCTGTAAACGCTCAAACATCTTGTCAAAGGTTTCTGCAAGAACAGAGATTTCATCATTAGCAAGATTGTCGCCATAGATGGAAATTCGTTTTGATAAATCTTTTCCGCCTGAAATTTCGTTGGCGGCAGAGGTTATTTTTGATACAGGAGCAAAGGCTCGCTTTGTAATGAAATAACCTCCAATTGCCGTAAAAAGGGCGATAAACGGAAAAATAATTAGAGTTAGCTTTATCATGGATGCACTTGCAATATTCTCGGAACTTACAGGGATTATTCCTCGTGCCCAAAGGTCATCATGGCGTTTAAAATTTATAAAGTAATCATACACGTAATATTTTGTACCGTTTTCTTCGATTATTTGTAAATGCCTGTCTTTAAATTCCACATAGGTTGCATCTATTAAAATGGAGTTTTTTTTACTGAAACAGACATTGCTCTCTGTGTCATAAATCACTACATCAATGCCCTTGCTCTTGCCGAAATCGGGACTTATTTTTATCCCTTTATCATCATAGTTTACAGATTTAGACGCCCACTCTACGGCATTTGTAAGGCGCATACGCAGTATTGACTCCGTCATTTTGTTAGAACTTATGATAAGGACAGCAATAAAAAACACCGTTAATGCAACCATAAATACAGTGTGCCAAAGAGTGACCTTAAGTTTTATAGATAGTTTTTTCATATTATTCCACCCTTAAAACGTACCCCAAATTTCTAACAGTCTGTATCAGCGAAACATCAAAATCATCATCTATTTTTTTACGCAGATACCGTATGTACACCTTTATCACATTGTTGCCACCCTCGTAATCATAATTCCATATATGTTGTTCAATTTTCTCTTTTGAAAGAACAATACCTTGGTTCCTTATCATATACTCCAAAATAGCAAATTCTTTGCTGGAAAGATTGATGCTTACATCTCCACGTTTTACTTTGTGTGAGTCACAGTCAACCGTAAGGTCTGCCAGGGTAAATATGTTAGATACACTTTCTGTTTTTCGTCTTATCATCACCTTTATCCTTGCTAAAAGTTCATCAAATGCAAATGGCTTTATAAGATAATCATCGGCACCACAGTTTAATCCATTTACCCGGTCCTCTATACTATCTTTTGCCGTTAACAAAAGCACAGGGGTTTTAATATTTTTACTTCGCATTCTCTTTAGCACTTCAATGCCGTTAAGTTTTGGCATCATGATATCAAGAACAACTGCGTCATAATCTGTTAGGCTAATAAAATCCCAAGCATCTTCGCCGTTCAAGCAACTATCTACACCATAATTTTCATTTTTTAACCGTTTCACCAAAATTTCGTTTAAATCTTTTTCGTCCTCTGCTATCAATATACGCATGGGTAAACACCTCCTTTACAATAATAAGTAACTTTAGTTAAAGTAAGGTTAATAATGGTTAATTTTACTTAAACTATGCCATAACAGGTTGCTTTTGTAAATAAAAAAAATTTCTCCTTTAACCTCTCCTTAACGTCAGTCCATTATGATTGCTCTTACAACAGACAAAGTGAAAAACTAAGACATTATAGTTTAAGGAGTGGAGAGAATGAAGAAAAAATTAAGTATATTATTAGCTGGAACACTCATGATTTCATCAACGGTAACAAGTTTTGGCGCAAACTTTGCAGATATTAATGATGTGCCATGGTCAGGTGCTGCAACCTATATTAACGAGGCGGCAAGTCTTGGACTTATGGCGGGTGAGCAAAGTAATGGAAAGACCATATTTAGAGCAAGGGATGATGTAACCCTTTGCGAAACAGCACAGATTGTTTATAATCTACTTAAAACAGCCCAAGGTGTAACGGCTTCCGATGATATTATTACAAGGTGGACACCTGTTATGGCAAGCTATAAGATTCCCACATGGGCATATACATCGGTTGCTTATTGCCTTGAAAACTCTATAATTTCTACCGGCAGCATTTCAGAATTTATGAGTAAGGACGGAAAAAGTAATGGTGCCTCAAGAGAAGAAGTTGCAGAAATGATTGGAAAGGCATTGAATTTGGTGGACAGTTCCCTTTCGGTAGGCAGTACATCAACTTCATTTAATGATAATGCAGAAATTTCTTCATCGGCAGCAGGATATGTTGCACTGCTTTTCAATCAGAATATACTTTCAGGTGATGAAAATGGGAATTTCAACCCTAAGAAAACCATTAATCGTGCAGAAATGGCTGTTTTAACAACAAATAGCTATACTGCACTTAAGGGCAAATCAACAGAAGCACCACCTGCTGCAGGAGCAGCCTCAACAGGTGCAGCCTCAACAGGAATAGCATCAGCAGGAACGACCTCAGCGGCTGTGTCAACTGTATATGCTTACGAAAGCGGCGTTCTAGTTTCTTTTGCAAGCGGAATGCCAAAATCAAATTATACAATAGACAGCTCTGTGCCTGTATCCTATCAAGATGGAACGGCAGCAACAAGCAAAAATATTGCCGCAGGTCAGCGTATATCAATTACTTATAATGGGGATTTGATTACAAAGGTAGTGATAGAGGAAGCACCTCCGACGGCAACGTTGTCGGGTACAATAAGCTCTCTTTCATCCACAAAGATCAAGCTCTCCGGCAACAGCGGATATTATTATATTGACGAGGATTACATTTCAATCACTCTTGATAATGATGATATAGATTTAGATGATCTGATTGATGCAAAGGACGATGATGATATTTATGCTAAATTAACAATAGATAGCGATAATTATGTAACAAAAATTGTAGCAACAACAAAAGACGAAGATGAAGATGAGGGGACAATTTCCACGATAACAACAAGTAAAATTAAACTTACAGATGGAACATATTATTATTTTGAAGACTCTGATGATGTGGAAGTGACCCTTGATGATGACGATTCAGATGTAGACGAATTAATAGACGCTGTAGATGACGGAGATACCATCTATGTTGAGCTTACCATAGACAGCGACGATTACATAACAGAAATTGAAGCGACAACAGAGGACGAAGATGAAGATGAGGGAACAATTTCCACGATAACAACAAGTAAAATTAAGCTTACGGACGGAACATATTATTATTTTGAGGATTCTGATGATGTGGAAGTAACCCTTGATGATGACGATTCAGATGTAGACGAATTAATAGACGCTGTGGATGATGGTGATACCATCTGTGTTGAACTTACCATAGACAGTGATGATTATGTAATTGAAATTGAAGCGACGACAGCGGATGAGGATGAGGGAACAATTTCCACGATAACAACAAGTAAAATTAAGCTTACAGACGGAACATATTATTATTTTGAGGATTCTGATGATGTGGAAGTAACCCTTGATGATGACGATTCAGATGTAGACGAATTAATAGACGCTGTGGATGATGGTGACACAATTTATGTTGAGCTTGCCGTGGATAGCGATGATTATGTTACAAAAATCGAAGCAACAACAGAGGATTAATAAAATGTAATTTAAATATAGGGGGTACAGTTCCATTGAGAATCGTACCCTTTATTTTGGAGAGTGGGAGAGCCGCTGGAAAAACCAAAGGAATTTGTCAAAGACAGAAATCTTCTCTGTTGTAAACTTTTTATCAAAAGTTGTGTAACTGTATTTGAAGACAGAGTTAGGGTGCAATTTATAATCAATGTCCCAAATGAAGATAATGTAGGCTTTGAACCAATTACAGGAGAGGAAAGTTTGATGACATTTACAAAAAATTATGGAAGCAAAGGGAAATAAAAAGATGTACATAAATCAAAGCCAAAACACCCTGATGACCCCATTTCAGGCATGAAAGAACCCTCGAATCAGCCTATAAAAGCTTAATTCGAGGGTTCTTTCAATGGAGATGAAGCACCTGTTAAGGTATCCACTAAAAATCGGACAGAAGTTTCAGTACATGAACCTCTGCATATAAAAGCCTCGTCACATAATATGGTTACAACTCATTCTGATCCTTCGTTTTTAACAAAAGTTTTCTGATTCTTGATATCCAATGTGCATTTTGAAATACAAGTAGAACAATAATTGTCATAGCATATTTATTAATATCATTTGCTATTTTAAGATTGTTTATTCCAGGATTCCAGTATTTTGAATAAAGTGTGTACTTGTATAATATCAATCCTAAAAACGTAATAAACAATCCTATATTGCCCCAAATTATGTGTTTTAGCTCTTCACTTGCATGAGTTATTATATAAAATCATAATTTAAAAAAAATTTTTGTCTCATGTCAGTCGATTCAAATTATTTATCTTTAGAATCTTTTGCTTCGTGTGCGCTAAATTTCTCGCCCAAAATAGAAATGCTTTCAACCTTAGTCAAATCAATATTTTTAATTTTCTCAAAGTTATAGATTGTGTATCCTGTGTTTGTTTCATAGTCGCAAGCATTAAAAAAGTCCACATCCTTATTATGATTTAAGCTTAAGCTGCTACCATCTAAAAACCAAATAACAACATCACCGCCCACTATTACAAAATCATTATCAAAATGATGTGAAATTACTAGGCTTGTTTCGGCTATTTCTGCTTCAAGTAAGTCTAGCTGATATTTAACAGGATCATTTATTTTTGTTCTAAATACAGTTTTGTTAAGTGCAAATTGCAAACTATCGCTATACTGATCTATAGTAAACGATGTTTCTCTTGGAGCATTATCGCCTTCGATCAAATTCTCAAATGATAGTTTATATTCTCCCAGTAGAACCGTTTCATTAAAAGTATATGTTAAACGACAACTCTTTGTGTTATTTTTGCTTTCAAGTATCTCGTAGTCTAACCCACAACCAGTCTCTTCGTCTGTGCCCATCGGTGTTGAAAGGGATACATCAATATCATCAAAATCAACATTTTTCATAGCAGCCTCATCGGGAAAAACTACATCGCAAATGACTTCAATTGTTTGCTTATTGAGACTGATACCTTTTGAAACAAGTACAATATCAGAATTTGATTTCTCTGATTGGGTTGTGCTGTTTGAAGAAACAGCCACAGTAGAAGCTGGTTCATTTGTTTGTGTTGCTGTATTCTTACATCCAGAAAGTAAGCAAAACATGCTAACGAAAGTACATATTAGCATTATATTTCGTCTGTTCATAATACCCTCCTCTAAAAAGCCAACTTATAAGTGCTTTATGTACTTATAAGTTGGCTAACTATTTTTTATGTCATTAATTTGTTATATTATAAACCATATTGGTCAACATAAGCTTCCCAAGAACCGGAAATTTTTGATGAGCCGTTGTTTGTAATTTTAAAGTAGAATTTCTCTCCTCCATACACCCAATCCATACCGATTAATTGGTTTGCTCCTGTAGAGTATAGGGTTTTTGTCTTGCTGCCCATACTTTCATCATTTCTGCCATCCATCCAAGAAACTTTTATCTTTTGGTTAGCAGTATCAGGTGAAACAACGAATGCAACGCTTGCATAATCACCTTCTACATATTCTTTAAAATATCTACTTGAGTACATATAATTTCGAATGCTATATGTACTTGAGTATGGAAGCGTGCCTTTTCTTGTAGGAATTGAAGTTCCCCTCGTAGTTACATTATCCGTCATGTGGTCGATGGAAATTGAATTGTCAACTCCCATAAAAATAATCTGATAATCGTCAGTTACATTGTATACTTTATTTCCAACGTAGAATGTGCTACCAGGTTCCCAGCCCATTTTATGCATATATTCGATTACACCATCTGTGTCATTTGCCATGCTTCTGGAAAACGATGCAGATTTACTATCTTCTTCATCGGATATAGAATAAACAGTAAGCGTTACCGCTTCTCCTGATTTTAAATTTTCAGTAGTGTCACTTGCTGCATATGCAGTATTTCCTAATGCCATGATAGACAGCATCATAAGAGCTAATAATCTTTTTTTCATAAAATAACCTCCTAATAATACTAAGCAAAGTATGATTGTATTAACAGCGTTTGTTCTGCGAAAACTCATCTTTGCGATTCATAGTAGCAGTATGATTTAATTTGTACATCTCAAAGCAAACATATTTTATACTTTACTAAAGTTTGTAGTTTTGGATCACCATGGACAAATCAAGCTGGTGTTGTACTATAAAAGCGATTCACTAGCTTTTATTAATCATTTCCCAAATGTGCTCTTTATTGATATTTGCTATTCTTTATGTTATAATAATTGAATATACTCCCTGTTTGAAACAGATTTTGTGTTCCCGCACGCTCTCTGCTTTTTCACTCAGGGTGTTTTTTCCTCCTTTCATATGATTAATTTCCATAGTACTGCCTCCTTTCTTTCAAGATTGCCTACAATTCTATAAATATCACTGTTTATATACTTTACCACTATAATATCCAGTGTATTTATCATTTTTGTCATCATGAACATATTTACTTCTTGCAAGAGTTCCTGCATATGTCTTTCCGCTTTTATCGATTATAACATATTTTAAAAATTATTTTCCACTAATAGCTGGAATACTATTTTATCAATAGCATGGAATGAAGCTTTAACATTCATTAAAAACACACTCCCTGTGCTTGTACTGACAAAATATAATTCGGCTCAAGTAATAGCACCCGTATAAAAATAATTATTGTTAGCAATTTAAACATATTACAACTGTACTTGGTTGCCTACAGTATATTCTATATGGAAACAATTGTCAATTATTAAAACTGTAGTCCGATTTTGAGTGCTACAATTTTTTATAATAAATTCCAAAATAAGACAAATATATGACAAATTTTACATTGTGTATATGAGTAGTTTAACGGCATTTATTAGCTAATATTAACTAAACAACAGAAAATTTGTCGAAATGTTGATTTGTGAAAATAGTAGTAGTATCTTTTATTAAATTACTATATTATTCTTAAAACAAGCAAACGACTTACAGCTAAATGTAGTAATCCAAAATGATTTACTCATAAAAAATAATAATTTCAACTATTTGAAACAACCCCTCCTATAAACTAATATTATAAATCTGAAAAGAACCAATTATAATATAAAGGAGGAAACACCAATGCCGATCACAGAAAAAGCAACCATCAGAAGCAAATGTACCTTTTCAAAGGACAGAAAGCACAAGTTTCTGCTAACCCTAGAATGGGAAGAGAAGAAGCCAAAGGCTGTTGTTATCATGACTTCACCTGCGGAAGCCAACTGCATTGTAACAGACCTAACCACAAGCCTAGTAATCAAAAATCTTCACTCTTTGGGCTATGGAGGATGCGACCTCGTAAACCTTGGTTCAAAGTTCCACTACAACAAGCTTATTGTGGGATAAAACGGAAGAGAATTACAACAAGGAAAATCAAGAGGTCATTCAAAGGTGTGTTGCAGATGAAAAGAACGAAAAAACAATCATTGCATGGGGTTCATGTGGAGAGGGTAACAAAAGAATCCAAGCCTACCAGAAAAGCCTATTAGAGAAACTTTCTGACTATCAAGATAAGCTTTTTGTAATTCGGGACGGACGTGGTAAGAGAGGGCTTCATCCTCTAACCCCTTCCATCAGGAATCGGTGGGAGCTAGTGCCTTTTGAAATGCCAAAGACCCAAAATCAGCCCT
>NZ_DAOUQB010000019.1 GCF_030625865.1 Anaerotignum sp.
ATAAAATATTTTGCTAAAGAGGATATTCCCACCAATGCAACCATTGTTTTTGAACAAGTCATAGCCATTGACTTTGAAGTGAATTGCTTTGATAATTTCATTGGTGCAGAGTTATTTGGACTTTATGAAATTTTTGATCCCGCAGCAAAAATCAGCCTGATGGAAAAAATATTTAAGAATCGCTTGGAAGGGTACTTATACCATGGGAATTATGATTATGACCCCCATGAAAAAAATGATATGCTAAATTTCCGAGAACCCGTTGAAGAAATGATACATTCCATCAATAACTATCACCTATATCAACAGCAAACACAAGGTGGAATTTATTACATCCTAGCGGCAAATTATAGACTTATTTGCAAATAATATAGAAACAGACAACATATGGCGTCGAAGCTTAAAGAAGCACCGACGCCATAATTTTTAAACACTTTCCATATATATAAAGCCTTTTCTATTTTTCCCAAACATTAGGTCTATCGGGAAAAACAATCATACCAAAACCATTTACGTCTGATAATTTGGTAATTAAAGCTTCTGTGCCCTTCTCTTGTTTCCCCTCAATCTCTTCTTTGTATAAGGGAATCAACGTATAAAAGTTAATTTGTGTTCCGTCTTTTCCCCGCAAAATGCTGATTTCTTCTTGCAATGAACCTAGCATTACCCCGCAAAGCTTGGTGCTTTCATCATAAGGAACATAATCATCGGAGTTGGAAACCGTATGGCCAAAGGCAATCCATGTATGATATTCATGGGGAAAATAAGCCAGATACTTCATTAAATTCACAGGCCACCATAAACGATTATCCACCTTGCCATCTTCAGGAATTGGTAAACTCCATTCCGCAGGCAACAGTAACATTAACTCCCCTCGTTCCAAATCTTTGAATTTGGGCAATAAATCTTCCGGCAAAGTCATTGGCAATGCACTCATCCCTACTGTATAGAGAACATGAAAATCCTTTTTTGTAGGCGCCTCTAATAGATGAATATCTATTTGCAAAAAATCGGAATTCTGCTCATAAAAAACACGCTCCTCACGATCAGGGAATAGCGTTTTCATATGCTTATCAATTTCCTTCTCGTAGGCTGTTTTTCGAACAGGTCTTTTTTTATCTGTTTTTTTCGGCTCTTTATAATGAACCTCAGAAAAATTTTTATGATTTTCCATGGTACCCCTCCCTATTCCCCGAATAATGCTTTGGCAAACTCTCTGGCATCGAATTTCTGCAAATCATTTATACTTTCCCCAACGCCTATATAGCGTACAGGAATTTGCAATTCGCTTTTAATGGCAACTACAATACCGCCCTTCGCCGTACCGTCCAGCTTTGTCAATACAATTCCAGTAATATCTGCAACCTCTTGGAACAGCTTTGCCTGTTGCAGCGCATTTTGCCCTGTTGTAGAATCCAGAACCAAATAGACCTCTTTATGGGCTTGGGGATGCTCTCTTTCGATAACCTTTCCAATTTTACGCAACTCTTCCATAAGATTCTTTTTATTATGCAAACGTCCTGCAGTATCACAAATTAACAGATCACATTTCTGTTCTCTTGCCGCATGAACTGCATCAAATACCACTGCGGCAGGATCAGAGTTTTCCTCATGCTTAATCACCTCAATCTGAGACCGCTGACCCCAAACCTCAAGCTGGTCAATGGCCGCCGCACGAAAAGTATCCGCCGCCGCCAATAAAACAGAACGACCCTCTGCCTTATAACGACTTGCCAGTTTACCGATAGTCGTGGTTTTTCCAACGCCGTTTACACCAATAACAAGGATAACCGATGGGTTTGGAAGACACTCTTCTTCCTGAACCCCCTCTGATAATATGGCAGTAATTTCATCTGCAAGCATTCCTTTTATTAAGGAAGGATCCGTTGCATGCTCTTTTTTAACACGCTTGCGCAAGTTTTCCACAATGTTCATTGTCGTTTGCACACCCATATCTGCCATAATCAGGGCTTCCTCAAGTTCCTCGAACAAATCCTCATCAATTTTCGTAAAACCGCCTAACACAGCATCCACGCCACCCATGATGTTTTTTCGCGTTTTATCGAGACCTGCTTTCAACTTTGCAAAAAAGCCCAGCTTTTTTTCTTCCGGCTGGGGTTCCATGTCCACAGGCATTTCCACCGAATCTTCCTCTTTGTCCTGATCAGGCTCTATGGCTACAGGCTCTTCCTGAAAATCTACCTTTTCTGCTTTCTCCTCTTGCAAGGCTTCTCCAACAAAGTCTGTTAATTCCTCCAAAAAGGCTTCTGCTTCCTCTGCTGTTTCTTCTACAAAGCAATCCCCCTGTGTCGTTGTAACCATGAGCTCTTCTTCCCCGTTTGGCTTTTCAAGCATTTCCGTTGCCAAATCCGAAACAGCCTCAACAAAGGCAATGGCTTCTTCGTCGTTTTGTGACGTAAATGCCTCTCCATTATCCATGGTGATTTCTATTTCCGTCTCTTCCTGTAAAGCATCCGCTGCTTGCTCTGTTTCTTGATATAGGGTATCCTCGTTGGCACGGAAAATTTGAATGTTTTCCGCTCCCATTGCCTTGCCAACAGCCTGATTCACAGCAGTCGTTTTATCAATGCCCTCTTCGACCTCCAAAACAAATCCCGGGGCTTCATCCTGAGGCGTTTCAACCTCAATCCCGTCCATTTCCATTACGCCCTCTTTGTTTTCTTCCGGCAAAGGTTCTTCTTGTGTTTTTTTCTTAAAAAAATCAAATAATCCCATTGTTTTCACCTCTAACTCTATATTTCCAATTACATCGCATCTTGCACTGAAAAGTCCACTGATATTAATTTGGATATCCCTTTTTCCTGCATAGTTACACCATACATTACATCCGCATATTCCATGGTACCCTTTCTATGGGTTATTACAATAAACTGCGTATCTTTAGCAAATTTCTTTAAATACTGGGCAAACCTACTTACATTTGCATCATCCAACGCTGCCTCAATTTCATCCAAAATGCAAAAGGGAGATGGCTTCATGTGCAAAATAGAGAACAAAATTGCAATTGCCGTTAATGCTCTCTCACCGCCGGAAAGTAGTTGCATATTTTGCAAATTTTTACCGGGGGGCTGGGCCACAATTTCAATGGGTGATTCCAGCACTCGTTCTGTATCCAGCAATCTCAAGTACGCCTTGCCGCCACCGAACATTTCTTGGAATACACGACTAAAGTTCTGAGAAATCACCTGAAATTGCTCTCTAAACTGCTTTTCCATCAACATAGAAAGCTCATCAATAATTCCCCTAAGTTTCTCTTCTGCCTCAATAATATCCGCCCTTTGCTGGGTCAAAAATCCATATCTTTCCTTCACTTCTTTGAATTGCTCAATTGCGGCAACATTTACATCTCCTAAAGTACGAATATCCGTCCTTATTTCCTTCACAGAACGGCTTACCTCAGCATTTTGTCTACCTTCTGTATATTCCTGGGCCATGCGATAGGTCATTTCATATTCTTCCCACATTTGGGCAGTAATGCGTATTTTTTCTTCCTCTATCTTCTCTCTTTTTGTTTCAAGGCGGAATAACTCATTTTCCATCTGCCGCGCAGACTCCCTCACTTCTGTCCCTCTTTGTTCCATTGTTTCAGACTCTTGGGTGATACTTATTTTTTCTTCTGCAATTTTTCCATATGCATCTTGCAAAACAATCACCTTGTTATCCAATGCACAAGACTCTTCCTGCAACTTTATTTTTTGGTTTTCCTTCGTCTCACTACTTTGTACAAAAAAAGCGACTTTTTTCTCTGCTTCTTTTATTTGCTGTAATAAGCTTTGATTTTCTGTATTTAGTCTCAAAATAGTTTCTTCAATATTGGAAATGCTCTGACTATTCTTGGAAATACTGATTCGAATCCCCGTAATTTCTTCCATTAGAGTATCACGTTTTCCCTTTTCACCGGTTAAACTATCCTGAAACTTTAAAAGCTCTGCATTCACTTCCTCTATTTTGCTTTCGGAAAGTGCAAAGGCATCTTTACTTGACTGAATATCTTTCTCCGCCCTTGATAGTTGCTCTTTCAACTGATTTTCCTCTAATACAATTAGTTGTAATCGCTCTTTGTTTTCATTAAAATCATGATTTGTTTTTTCTTTATCTCCATGGCTGCTGCTCATGGTTACGGTCATTTTTTGTAATTCTAACCTTTTTTCCACTATCTGCTCTTCAATATCCGTAATATCCTCTTGGAAGAGGTTGAATTTTTCTCGTGAATCATTGACCACTTTTTTTGTGTTCTCTGCCTTTTCCTGCAAAGAACGGATTTCCCTACTACGGCTGAAAATATGAGCCGCTTTTTTCTGTCTGGAACCACCTGTCATGGCACCACCAGGGTTTAAAATATCACCATCCAGAGTCACCATTTTATACTGATGCTTATATTTCTTTGCCAGTAAAACAGCCCGCTCTATATTTTCCACAATAATAGTACGCCCTAACAAGTTCTCGACTATCTGCCGATAGATTTCATCAAAATTAATCAATTCATATGCTGTTCCGATGACACCCGCCTCATCCAAAATAGATGGTCTGCCTTCAAACGTACGTCCCTTTACGGCAGAAATGGGCAGAAATGTTGCTCTTCCCAAATGATTTGCCTTTAAATATTGAATTGCCTCTCTGGCATCATCTTCCGTTTTGGTAACAACATTTTGCAACGCCCCGCCCAAGGCAGCTTCAATGGCAACTTCATAAGTCTCATCCACTCTTAATAACTGCCCAACGGCACCACAGATTCCTCTTTTATCCTTATCAGGCAAATTCAACAGACTCTTTACGCTATGAAAAAAGCCTTCATTTTCCTTTTCCATTTCCACCAAAACCGATAATCTGGATTGAATTTGGGAAAGGTCTTTTTCCTCCTTTGCAAGACTTACCTGTATACGCTCCTTTTCTCTTTGAGCTTCCGCACGGTCTTGTTCTAAGGCGAGAAGTTCTTTCTCCATAAAAGAGATATTCTCTTTCATCTCTTTTTCCTGCTTCTCTAAAACCTGTATATGTATTTCAAACTGATGGAGCCTACTTTCCAAATGCGTTTTTTCAGCTTGCAGCTGATTCATACGACCAGAAAATTGTTCTCTTAACGCCTCTCGCTTGGCAATTTCACCTTTTGCCTCTGTTCCAATTTTGATTTGTTCAAATATTTCATCCTTAAACGTTTCTGCCTGTGTTTCATCACGGTGCAAAGCCGAATTTAGGGATGCATACTCGTGCTCCAATTTAGAAAGCTTGTCCTGTTGATGCTCCATTTCTATGCACAAAGCAGTATTGCGGCTGTTGCTAAGTTCCAACTGATTTTCATTTTCTGCTTTTTGCTCCTGCTTTTGTAACATTTCACCACGAATTCTCTCAAGGTTTGCCTTGTCATTTTGTTGCTGTTCCTCCGTCAGACGAATTTCGCCCTCTTTACGCTCTTTTTCCGTACGAAGATCTGTCATTTCTTGATTTTGCTGCTGTAAAAGGACATCCAATTCTTCCAATTTTGCTTTTAAACGCTGTGTATTTTTTTTACTGCTTTCGGCTTGAGCAATATAATTCTGTAACTGATTTTCAGCTACTTCTTTACTCTCAAGAAGCTTCGCTAAGTCTTGCTCCATACCGACCATATCTTTACAAAAAGATACAACCTCTGCCTGTTTCAGCTCTTCCTTAAATGCCAGATAACGCTTTGCTTTTTGGCTTTGCTGTTCCAAAGGCTCAAGTTGCACCTCAAGCTCCCCGATAATATCATCCACACGAACCAAATTTTGCTGTTCCCTCTCAAGTTTATTTACTGCCTCATTCCGCCGGGTTTTGTATTTTACAATCCCTGCCGCTTCCTCGAAAATACGACGGCGTTCATCACCCTTTGAGCTTAATATTTCATCAATTCTGCCCTGACCAATGATGGAATAGCCTTCCCTGCCAACGCCCGTGTCCATAAAAAGTTCCTGAATATCCTTCAAGCGACAAGCCGTACCGTTAATCCGATACTCGCTCTCTCCCGAGCGGAATACTCTTCTGGTCACCTGAACCTCCGTATATTCTAATGGCAATTTTTGGTCCTGATTATCTATAATAATAGAAACTTCTGCAAAACCGAGAGGTTTTCTGTTTTCTGTTCCCGCAAAAATAACATCCTCCATTTTATCTCCGCGGAGGCTTTTTGCTCTTTGTTCTCCCAAAACCCAACGAACGGCATCGGAAACATTGCTTTTTCCACTGCCATTTGGCCCAACTACCGCTGTAACGCCTTGGTTAAACTCTAATTTCACTTTTTCGGGAAAGGACTTAAAGCCCTGCAGATCCAAACGTTTTAAATACATCGCTGCACCTCATTTATTTCTATTACATAATTAATTTCCCGCCTACCATGGTATAAATCACTCTGCCTCGTACTTCCCAATCCGCAAAGGGTGAAAATTTTGCTTTTGATGCAAAATGCTTGGGATCAATGCGATAACTTTGGCGCAAATCCACCACAATCAAATCCGCATCTTTTCCCTTTGCAATATGCCCTTTATTCTCCAGCTTTAATATCTCCGCAGGTTTTGTACTCATCAACTCAACTAATTTGGAAAAAGTTATTATCCCCGTTTTTACCAAGCCTGTATAGCTTAAAGAAAATGCTGTTTCCAAAGATGAAATTCCATAATCAGCACTGGTAAATACCCTATTTTTGTCTCCCTCATTCGATGGGCTATGCCCAGAAGCAATGACCTCAATGCTTCCATCGGCAATGCCATTTAATATCGCCTCCACGTCATCCTTGGTACGTAAAGGGGGATTTACTTTTGCTAAGGCATTATAATTTTCCACTTCTTCTTCCGTCAAAAGGAAATAGTGAGGACAAGTTTCCCCGGTTACCTTGGCACCTCTTCTTTTTGCCTCCCGAATTAATTGGGCAGAGCCTTTTGTACTGACATGGGCAACATGAAGCCTTGCTCCTGTATTTTCCGCAAGAATAATATTTCTGGCCACCATGACTTCTTCTGCCTCTCTCGGCATACCGGCCAAACCCAAGCAAGATGCCACAAATCCTTCGTTCATTACGCCACTGCCTGATAGTCCTCTATCCTCACAATGGGTAATCACAAGCATATCAAACATTTTCACATAAAGCATCACATTTCGTAAGAAAGACGCCTCATCCGTAAACTCATCGCCATCGGAAACGCCAACGATTCCAGCATCAAACATCTCTCCAATTTCAGCCATTTCCTGTCCTTTGCAACCAATGGACATGCTGCCATAGGGGTATATATTCACCAAAGAATGATTTTTTGATTTCGATACAATGTATTCCACAACTGTTTTATTATCAATCACAGGATCGGTATTGGGCTCGCAGGTAATTGTGGTAAAGCCCCCTCTTGCCGCGCTACGGGAAACTGTTTCAATATTTTCCAAATATTCAAACCCCGGGTCGCAAATATTACAGTGCATATCAATAAGCCCCGGTAAGACCGTATTTCCACCAATATCCATTATTTTTGCATCGCTTATTTCTAGATTCTTGCCTACTTCTTCGATAATGCCGTTTACCACATAAATATCATATAATTCATCTTCTCGAAAACCCGGAGATACGATATAGCAATTTTTCAATAATGTTTTCACCGAAAAGCACCTCCGATTTGAGTCAAATTATAATAAATTGCCATTCTAACAGCAACACTATTGGCAATTTGATCATTAATAATACATTGGGGACCATTAATCACGCCGGCTGAAATCTCAATTCCACGGCGAATAGGGCCCGGATGCATGACGATGGCATCTTTTTTTGCATAGCGCAACAAAGCTTCATCAATACGGAAAAATTTTTTGTATTCATCTAAGGAGGGCAAAACCATAGAATTTTGACTGAATTTATGCATCCGAGTGGTTAAAATAACGTCAGCATTATTCAACGCCTCACGGGCATCATAATAAACATCCACGCCAAACTTTTCTATTTCAGGGGAAATCAAGGTAGGAGGTCCTGAAACTCGAACTTCAGCCCCAAGCTTGGTCAGTGCCCAAATATTGCTTTTGGATACACGACTATGAATCAAATCTCCAACGATGGCAACCCTTAGCCCCTCAAAACCGCCTTTTTGCTCTTTAATTGTCATTAAGTCCAGTAAGGACTGCCCCGGGTTTTCGTTAAAACCATCTCCTGCATTGATTACAGATGCCTCAACCGCACTTGCCAGGAGCTGAGGTGCTCCCGCATTAGGATGGCGCAAAATAATAAAATCTGCCCCCATCTGATCTACCAACTGGCCCATGTCCAAAAGACTGTCAAATTCCTTATTTTGAATGGAACTGGTCATATCAACCACACTGGCGCTTAAATGCCTCGCCGCTAATTCATAAGAAAGCCTTGCCCTTGCACTAGGCTCATAAAACAAAATAATAACTGACTTTCCTCTTAAATGGGGTGATGTTTTATCTTTTTGGTTTAAAATATATTTCATCGTTTCTGCCGTACCAAGAATATATCGTATATCGTCCGCAGACAGGTCTTTTAGACCAAAAAAATCCTTTTTTATCAGCGGCATTTTTGACCCTCCTAAACTTAAACTTTCAAGCGCATCAGTAACTTTTCAAAATTTTCCGGTAAAGGTGCCTCAAATTCCATATATTGTCCTGTTCCAGGATGAATAAACCCCAAAACCCTGGCATGCAAAGCCTGTCCATCCAAGTGAAATGGTTGCTTTTTGGGACCATATACCATATCTCCCAAAAGAGGATGTCCAATAAACGTCATGTGCACACGAATTTGATGGGTTCTCCCCGTTTCCAGCTGTGCCTCAATTAAAGTGTAATTACCCATACGTTCTAAGACTCGATAATGGGTTACCGCTCTGCGACTATGCTTTTGTGTTACCGCCATCTTCTTTCGATCCAGCGGGTTTCTACCAATGGGTTGATCCACTATTCCTTCTTCCTCCTGAAAACCGTTAAAAACAACGGCATTATACTTTCTGGTAATGCTATGCTCTGCCAACTGCTCTGCCAAGGCTTGATGGGTAACGTCATTTTTTGCAATCATTAAAACCCCAGAGGTATCCTTATCAATACGATGCACAATTCCTGGACGTTTTTCCCCATTGATTCCCGAAAGCTCATCTCTGCAATGGTATAGCAACGCATTTACCAAAGTACCTGTCATATGCCCGGGTGCAGGATGAACCACCATACCCTGAGGCTTATTAATAACTATAACATCTTTATCCTCATACAGAATATCCAGGGGGATATTTTCCGGCAAAATTTCCACTGCCTTTGCTTCAGGAACTTCAACATCTATGATATCTTTTTCTCGTAGTTTATAATTCGCCTTTACAGCAGCACCGTTTAAGCGGATGTGGCCTTCTTCAATCAATCGTTGCACTCCACTTCGGGATAGGCTCTCCATATTTTCAGCAATAAAAACATCTATACGGCAACCAGCATCTTCCTGTTCTGCCCCAAATGTAAAATATTCCATATCATTCATCCTTCTTTTTTTCTTCTGGCTCTTTTATGACAAATAAAATCAAAAATGCCAATATAAAAACACCCACGACAACAAAAATATCCGCCACATTAAATACCGGAAAACGGACAAAGTCAAATTCAAAAAAATCCACCACATATCCGCGGAAAACGCGGTCAATCATATTTCCAATTGCACCTGCAAATACAAGTACCATTGCCATACGAACAAATTTATACTCCTTTGTTTTTGGCAGCTTCCCGTAAAAATAAAGTAAAACAACGGTAATCACCGCTGTCAGTAGCAGAATGAACCATCTTTGGCCTGAAAACATACCAAAAGCTACACCTCTATTTTCCACAAATGTTAAATTCAAAAAACCATCTACCAAGGTCATTGAGCTGATCGGCTTCAAATTTACCAATGCCAAGTATTTTGTTGCCTGATCCACTCCAATTAAAATTACTGCTGTTATTGCAGGTATTAACCACATAATTCTTTCATCCTTTTATTTTATTTTTCACGAAACGCCAGTTACATCTTATTTTTTATAACAAACACATTCGCTTTCGCCTTTGTTATCTTACCAAAATATATTTTCCCGTATCCTCAAATCAATTATTCTAGTTATAGAACGAGTTATACGGCTGAAAATCACTTTTACATTAAAATGCAAAATAGCCGTGGCAGCAAAAATGCTATGTCACAGCTTATTTTAGATGCCTCCTTGGTTTGTGGATAATATAAATCTTTCAAACCGCAGAAAAAGCGGCTTATAACTCTGTCTGCCGCTTTTTGGCTTATTATTCGTTTGCTTTTCTTTCTTCATCCTTTTCTGCAAGGATTTCATTTTTATCCAACAATTCAATTTCAGCATATAATAAAAGCTTCACTCTTGTACGCATTAATTCGTAGCGATTTTGCAACGCAACCGATTCCTGCTCCAATTCGTAGTTTTGCGTTCTGGCCATTTGTAAAATTTCCTCTGCTTGAATCTTTGCGTTTTTCACAATCAATTCGGCTTCTTCCTTCGCCGCTGCCTTTGTTTGTTCTGCTGCGGCCTCTGCCAAAGTCAACGTGCGTTCCAAGGTTTTATGTAAATCGGTAAACTGCTCTGCTTGGGAAACAGACTCACTTATCTGCTCTTTCTCTTTCTTTCCTTCCGTATAAAGCTTTTCATAATCTTCATAAAGATCATCCAAAAAAGTATCTACCTCTTCCGGAGAGTACCCAACAGCAACTTTTTTAAAATCCTTGGTAGCAATATCATTCGGTGTAATCACGCAAAAACCCCCTTATCAAATGTACACTTCCAGTTCCAACCCAATTCTCTCTTTTCTGGTCCTTCCGCCAACTTCACCCACACGGAAACGACCAAACCCTCGAGCAGAAACCATATCTCCTGTTTTTAATATGTATGATGTATTGGTAACAGCAGACCAATTTACGTTTACCTTTTCGCCTGAAATCAGCGTCTGTGCTTTCCCTCGTGAGAGGTGCAATGCCTCTCCCAAAACAGCATCCAATCGCAATGATGCTACAGTAATACGTCGAAATTCAGTACGCTTCGGGGCGAAAACCTGTGCCTGATCAAGCTTTTTCACAGTAACTGCTGTTTTTGAAACTTTGTCTAAATTTGTTTGGATATATTCAGCCATATCTTCAGAAACAAAGCAAACTGTTCCCTCCTCAGAAACCAAAATATCTCCTACTTTTCCCCTTTCAATGCCTAAGCCAAGGATAGAACCAAGATAATCTCTGTGGCTCAAATCCGTCTGCCCAAACTTTTTGCTTTTCGGAACAATTCTTAAGGCTATGATAGGAAACTCCTCTTTAGAAATCATCCTATTTCTTGGTGCCAATCCAAGCAACATCCGCTCCGTGTCCTCTACACCGCCAAATGAATGTACTTCTAAGTCAACAACACCTTTCAACCGTTCCATACACCGCTCACATTTTGCCAAATCCATAAAATCCGTAAATTGTGGTTCATGGCGCTTCAATGCAAATATCACCTGATCTAACACCTTTGCAAAAAGAAATCTTTCTTCCTGGTCCGAAATGCCTTTTAGCATCTCCTGCTTATTCACAAAATCACCCTGCCCTTACAGCATGGTAATCAGCCCCAAAATCAGCTGCTTTGCAAGCATCATTAAGATTAAAGCAATGATAGGGGAAAAATCCAGCATCATTCCTCCGCCAAGAGGAGACTTATCCAGCATTCTACGGCAAGGACCTAAAATCGGCTCTGTCATGCTATAAAGAAACTGTCCAATGGGGTTATTAAATCCTAATGGCAGCCATGAAAGAATAATTCGCCCAAAGATCAAAAGCTCCATGACATAAAAAAATAGGTCAACCGCTTTCGTTAGTAAAAATTGTATATTTTCCAATATTTTTAACCCACCTTATCTACTACTACCATTCACCCAAGGAAGGATAACTCCCTTTGTTTTCAGTTCTTCCTTAAAGTCCCCAGAAATATCAACATTTTCCGGAGCAATAATAAAAATATTATTCGCAACTCTTTGAATAGAGCCTTCTAAAGAATAGCAAGTTCCGCTTAAAAAGTCCATAATGCGCTGAGCCACAGGATACTCAACCTTTTCAAGATTTACAACAACAGGCCTTTTGGTTTTAACTTGGTCACAAATTTCCTGTGCATCTTCATAGCAACTGGGCTTGATAATCACAACCTGCATCTGCACACTTGTATTAATGCTATATACCTGTGTGTTTCCTTTTGCAGTCATTTTACGAGGTGCCGGGGCAGAATACTCCATCTCTCTGGAAACGTCCCTAAGCCCATAGCTGCTGGGTACCATTTCCCTTGCGGGAACATCATATTCCTCATCTTCGTAGTATTCATCATCATCATATTCGCCAAACATTAAGTCTTTCATTTTATTGAATAATTTAGCCACTTGTCTGCTTCCTCCTAATCGTTTCTTTCTTTATTTTCCTCACTTGGAGTAATCTCTTTCACCAAAAATACCCGTGCCTACTCTAACAATGGTCGCACCTTCTTCTATAGCAATTTCATAATCACCAGTCATCCCCATGGATAGTACGTCCATTACTACATTATCAATTTTTTTTGCATTGATGTCAACCTGTAATTGTCTCATTTGGCGGAAATATTCCCTATTTTCTTCTGAATTTTCAACAAAAGGTGCCACAGTCATCAACCCTCTGACACGTAAATGCTCCTTTTTTGAAAGCTCACGAATAAACGCTTCTGCTTTTTGTGGTGTAATACCAAATTTGCTTTCCTCATCTGCCATATTCACTTCTACTAAAATATCCATAACCCTGTTTTTCGAAGCTGCCCGTTTCTCAATTTCTTCCGCAAGCTTTAGACTTTCCACAGAATGAATCATATCTACCTTATCAATTATATATTTTACTTTATTGGTTTGCAAATGACCAATGAGATGCCAATGTACCCCCTCTCCCATAGGCTCATACTTATCCATAATTTCCTGTACCTTATTCTCACCAAGAGCAGTTAATCCACATTCCACTGCCTGGCGGATTGTCTCTACCGTCTGTGTTTTACTCACAGCCAAAAGAAGAATATCTTCTCTCTTTCTGCCACTTCTTTCTGCGGCAGCTGCGACTTTAGACTCAACTTCTTTAATATTTTCCGCAATATGACTCATACTTTTTCCTTCCTTTCTTCTGAATTCATATATCAATAAAGATCTTGTCCCTCTGTAATATTTTTCGCATCAGATACGATCAAATCATAGGCCTGTAACCCATAAGTTGTTCCTGAGCGGATAATGGCATATTCCTGATTTTGATCTAAAATATCAATGGATACAAATTTTGCCATAGAACTGTTTGCAACATAAACCCCTGCCTTCGGAGTTAAATCGGAAACCTTATATTGGACTGCACTTTCTCCCGTGCCTTGCAATATCACATCTCCCAACTTTAACTGCCCACTTTGGTCAATATATTCATTTTCATCATCATAGGAAACAATGGAAACAGGTAAAAATTTTGCATTCCCACCATTAACCAAAAGAACCCCTTTGTTACCCATGCTCTCCGTAATACAATCTTTTGGAACACGAAGCAGGGATTTTTCAACAATAGCATCGTTGGGAACCTTTAATCCTTCAATCGTTGTTTCCTCCAAGTAAAATTCCAAAACTCTCTCGCTTATAAAAGAATCCATCTGCTCATAGCTGGAAAAAACAATCTTTGTTTCCTGTTCACCGGCTTCTAGCAACTCAATCTTTGTGTTAATTTTAATTACATCATCATCAAGCTGTAAATTCAATGTTTTGTTTTCTCCTTTTTCCCAATTCACAACTTCAGAATTGGGTAAAAAAGCAACAATATACCACTGATTGCTGGTAACTATTTTAAATAATGGGTCACCCTCAGAAACAGTGCTTGCTTTTGAAATATACGTCGTCTTGCTATCTCCAACCTGTGCTTTTTTAATCCCGTCAAGGGTATCATGGGATAAAGTTTCCTCCAAGCCATCATAGCAGAAAGTTAGAACACCGCTTTCCTTGGCACGTATAGAACTCAAATTTTGCGCCAATTTCTGTTCATATTGAGATTTTTCCTCTGTTAATTGAGAAAGACTTTCCACGCTCTCCGTAAACCAAATTTCATTCCTTTGGGTCATAAAAGATTGCACTTGTTCCTTCATATCATAAAGATAGCTTAGATCAGTTTTTAGAGTCTTGCCTGCATTAGAATCCACAACCTGCTGAATTTTATCTTCTATTCTGGCAACATCTTCGGAAAAGGCAGATAAATCCGAACGACTCTTCTGGTTTTTCAAAATATCCTTATCTAGCTTGTCCAGCTTATCCTCAATATCCGTTGTGGAACTTGTATCCTTCACCGTACAAACCACCGCATTTTTTGAAACATACTCCCCCTCAGCAAACTGATAAAAGGGCTGCCCTGTGCGGTCACTGCTAACTACATATTCATCTCGTACAATTAGTCCCGTATACCGTTGTGGCGTATCAACACCGCCATAACCAACGGTTTCCACATCTATATCTGATCTTCTGGCAGACATGGTAATCATCTGCCCAAAGAGATATATTGCAATGGCAATAAACACAAACATAGGCAAAACTCGATTTACTCGAACCCGCCTTGTTCTTTTTCTTGTTTTTGGTTTTACTCTTTGCGGCAAGGCTTTGCCGTCCCCTCGTTCTCCTCTGGCCTGTGCGTAAGCAGAGTCTATCTGATATAAATTTCCCTTAATCGGATATGTACGTCGGGCCTGAGGTGCCTGTTGCCTTTGCACCTTTTGTTTTGCGCCTTGAGGAGGCCTTTTCTTTCTATTTTTTGAGGAGTCTTTTTTCATTGAAATCCTCCTTATCATCATTATCAAGCAAATTCTATCACAATATTATATAATACTTTTCATGTAAGGTAAACAAAAAAAAATCCATGAAGTTCCACACTTCCCTCTGCTTCCCTTAAAACTGCGATAAAATGACGCATTTCCATGATTTAAAACAAATTTTAATTTGCTTGTCACAAATATTTTCTGTAAAACTAAAAGGATATTGTCCTTTGACAACATCCTTTTAATATCTTTTTTATATTGATTGTTTTTAGAATTGAATTTTAAATATATTTGGACTGTTAGAACATTTCACAATATAGCTTAGAAGCTATGATTAAAACAAAATTTTCTTAATCTTGCATTACAATATTTACTAACTAATAAAACCCTTGCCAGCCTCCACCTTTCCACGTCTACGTCCACCTGAAATTTTTGTTAATTCATCTTCTGTCAATTCATCTTGATTTATTACAGCATTCTTTTCGTCCATTTCTTTTTTAACTTCTTCTTTTTTTATCTTTTTTCCTTCCATATTAATTCCTCCTTTCTTTAGATAATTATTCCAACGAGGGAAACTAGAAAAATCCCCCCAAATAGAAGCATTAGACAATTAGAAGACATGGTATACCCCAAACATATCATAAACAATATTGAAATAATTGATAAAACTAATGCCCAAAATAACACCTTGCGAACCCCCTCATACTTCCCTATATCCTTTGGCATATAGATAGAAACCTTGTAATCATCACAGGTAAGTACAATAAAAACCGGCAATCCCAAAAAAATAGGAAAAAAGAAATCGTTCAAACAAATAATAACAAACAATTGTTTTAACCAAATTCCAAATAATAAATCTAAACCGCAGGTAAGAATCGTTCCTGTTGCAAGTGCGCCTATCGCCGAAATAAATATGTAAATGCCAATATTTTTATAGTTTTTTACATTGGGTGTCTGTTCATATCTCAAAATATGCCATAATTTATAAGGCAAATATGCCGCAATAAAGTTACCTGCAAACCCAAGGATAGAAGTTTTTGAAAAACTCCCAAACAGGTCTGCTATGACATTTCCAATGGCACAACCCCATGCACCTGCCGGCCCATACAATAATCCAACCACAACCGGAACCGCATTCACCGGACGTACCTCAGTGAATCCTTCTACCAAACTCATGGATTTAAAAGGGACTGCCATGCCAATAAAAACAAGGGTACACACAACAATTTGTAAAACGGTCTTTTTCTGTCTAAAGGGATACAGTATCTCCTTCAATTGACTTTACCCCCTTTTTATCCAAAAAATTTGTACCTGCACAAAAAGCACCAAACGCGATGAGCAACGCACCTACGAATTTAACCAAAGTAAAACTCTCTGTAGAACCAAAGGAGCTGGGAATCAGTATGGCTAATACCATCGTAACAATTGGTTCTGTTGATGCAATTACAGTAACACTAATGGGATTAGCATATTTTTGAGAATACATCAACATAATATAAGCATAAGCTTTGGCAAAAAACGCCAGTAAAAAAATATTCGCCAGTAAAACTTTGGTATAGTGAATCGATGCAAAGGTTCTTGGGTCATCAAATGCCCAAAGTAAAAACGCAATCAGTGTCGTAAAAAACATTTGCCCTACCCCTAAAAGCAACGGGTTACAATTCTTTGTATATATATCAATAGCAATAATGTAAGAAGCCATAAAAAAGCAAGAAATCACCATATAGATTGCTCCAATATTTATGGACCGTCCCAACTTAATTCCACTGGTAAATGCCAGTCCCGCTAATATAAAAGCAATACCTAACAAATTATTCTTTGAAGGTTTCTTTCGAAAAAACAAAAGTATAATCGGTACAATCACGATATTCAGGGAAGATATAAAACTAGCAGTTGAAGCAGGGATAGAAGCAACACCCAATCGTTCAAAAATTAGATTGCCGCATAAAATTACGGCCATAAGAAAGCTTTTTAGCAAAATTTCACGATTGAATTCCATAAGTCTCTTAAAAAACACAATACCCAGTATAATGCTTGCGATTCCTGTGGTAATTGTTAGATATGCAAAGGTTGACATGGAATTGGGAATATTTTTCATAAATATATAAGAAGATGCCCAGCACAAAGTGATTGAAAATAACACGATATTTGATTCTGTATGTGTCATTCCATCCCCCCCTCATAAAATTCATAATTCACATTTTCTCGTTCAATTAAAACAGAATTTTGGTTAAGGTCTTCTAAGACGTCATCCATAATATTTTTCATCTGTTCTTCAGTTGCATCATAAAAGGAAAAGACCAAGCTATTTTCATAAGTCACGACCCCCGCTTCATCCTTATATGCCCCTTTTGAAGTGGTTTGGGTGAACCCATCAACATATTGCAATGCAATCTGCGTTACCATCTGCTCTGCTTCCTCTGTTGAAATCTCCTGTATATAAGAATTTTTATCATTTAATCCAATATACATGGTATATTTTACCCCTTCTTCTTGAAGTTCTTCTTCCATGTTCTTTCCTGTGCATCCTGTAAAACTAAATAGGATCGTACTTACTACAGCTATCATTAGGATTATTTTTTTCAATTTTTTTACCTTCCTTCATTCCTCTTTTGATGAAATTGCCCACTTCCCAACCCAATGAATGCAGAGTAAATCAAGTACATTATTGAAATCTTCCGTCTTTGCATTGTTGCATAGGCAATTTATTTACATCAATAACCATTGCTCCACCCTTGCGGAAAGCTATTTGGCGGCCAACTCCTTGATATCCGTCTTCCTGTATGGCCTTGGCAATTTCCGTTGGATTATTTGTATGTAGTCTAACTGCGGTATCCATAACAAGGGACAACATGTCATAACCCTGCACCGCCCAAATATCAGCCTCTTTTTGATAACGCTCCTGATACCTGGCTTTAAAGTCATTCAATTTCTGACTCTCTTCCATAACCAATGTAGATGGTACCGCCATCCCTTCTGCTGCTTCTTTATTCTCCTCCAAGGCATTTGCTCTATTAAAAATCGGCTCTCCAATGATGGCAATGTTTTTGTCTTTCTTTCGTATCATGTTCAACACATCATATGCTTCATCAAGTCCATATTGAGAAATCACAACACAATCCACTCCCAGTGCAGACCATCTGTTATAAATATCATCAAATTCACTGCTTGACGATATCTGGGGAACATAATCAACAACCTTTGAATCCGTGTTTATAAGTGCAAGCTCAAATGCTGCTACCAGTTCTTCTTGGGACTGTATGCCATTATGATAAACAGCAATTCTTTTATAATTATTTTCCACGGCATATTTCGCCATAGCTTCGCCCAAATTGGCAAAAGCAGGAACACCACAAAATAGATAGGAATTATCCCTTTGAAAAATGCTGTCATAGGCACCATATGGAAATAAGGTGAGTTTATCTGATTCTGATAAAATGCCGGCTGTTGTTTTGGATACATCAAAATTTTGCAGGCAGAATACAGCTGTAACCGCTTCATCCATTGACAACTTTGTAGCCATCTCTACACCCGTTTCGTATATCGCCTTGTCATCTACAATTGAAGTTCTGACATGGTAACCTGTATCCTTATATTTCTGGTTAAGTTCCTCAATGGCCATATCCACGCCATTCATAAAAGAGCCATCTGCTGTAAGCCATGCTTCATCCCCGAGGACAGGTATATAAATATCCGTTGAACTGACTTGCGCTTTTTGATTACAGCCTGATACAAAAGCTGTGAAACAAACACATAGCAACATCAAGTA
This sequence comes from Anaerotignum sp., assembly GCF_030625865.1. GTDB lineage: Bacteria > Bacillota > Clostridia > Lachnospirales > Anaerotignaceae > Chakrabartyella. The sequence goes on from NZ_DAOUQB010000019.1 coordinate 18,565, forward strand.
TTTTTTTTTCATTACTCACCTTCTTACCGTTTATCCAAAAAATTCTTCCTCTTGTACTGCAAATAGGAACATTTTAGTATACATGTGTTGAGGAGTTGATTTCCTGCCTTATTGCAAAATCATAAAATAATCCCTTTCTTTTCATAAGCTCCTTATAATTTCCTTCTTCCACAATTTTTCCTTTGTCAAGAACAATAATTCTGTCACAATTTATGACTGTTGATAGCCTATGGGCGATAACGAATCTGGTACATCCAAGGGATGTAATATTATTTGCAACAAACTTTTGGGTTAAATTATCTAATGCTGAAGTAGCCTCGTCAAAAAATAGTATTTTGGGTTTTCCAATCAATGCCCGTGCAATCAGAATCCGTTGCCTTTGTCCACCGGATATGCCACCGCCACCCTCAGAAATCATGGTATGCATCCCCATGGGCATTGCGCTGATTTCTTGATCCAGCCCTGCCATACGGGCAGCCTCCCAAGCGTCCTCAACTGTACTCCATGGTGCTGTTATAATAATATTGGAAAAAATGTCCCCCGAAAAAAGCTTCCCATCCTGTAAACAGGTTCCTATATGCTGTCGTACAGAGGGTACATACAGATTATTTAAATCATTGCCATCATAATACACTGCTCCCGATCCCGGTTTTTCAAAACCCAAAAGTATACGCATTAAGGTTGATTTGCCTGACCCGGAGGAACCAACAACGGCAATATATTCTCCTTGATGAATTTTTAAACTGACATGATCCAAAATAAACGGACCATCTTCGCTGTACCGAAAACTTACGTTTGATAATTCAATGTTACCCCTTAATGAGGTTATCTGGGTTTTGCTTTCATCCCCCTCAGGAACTGCATCCAAAATTGGTTTTATCATTTCTAAAAGAGGTTTAACAGTTGCAAATGTCATGATTACACCTGCAAGGGAGGTCATTGCTCCGCTTACTACACCATAAGATGCGCTAAAGGCGATAAAGTCCGAAGTTGCTATTTTATGAACACCTGAAAAATAATATAGTATAATGCTCCCGCCCAAAACCAATGCCCCTGATACAGCATCATTGATACGCAAAAACATTGGTGGAGTATAAGTACATTTTCCCATTTCTTTATACGCCTTTGCCCATTTTGCAAAAGCCCGCTTTTCTGCACCGGCCAGTTTTACTTTTTGAATCCCACCAAATAGCCCGAATACAAGCCCGTTTATTTTTGCTGATATGTTTGTCCGTTTTTTAGAAAGCTTTTGCTGCACATAACCTGATATAATTATGAATACAAACATGAATAATAAAATAGAAATGCTAGGCATCACCAGCGCTGGTGCAAAATGTATCATTTGAAAAATATATAAAAAAGAAAATAAAGCTGCTAATCCTGTTGATAAAACAGTATCCGAAAGCATATTGCATATTGAGTTAATACTCATGATACGACTGCCTAGTTCTCCCGCCGAATGATTTTTAAAAAAAGAGGCTGGCAATCCAAATAATCTAGCCATAGCCGCACTCTGCACAGATATGTTGATTTTATCCCTCAGACGCATCAATAACAGACCTCTTGATATTTCAAATAAGGCTCCCCCAATGGCGGCACCCACAAGGAGACACGTGAGGGGAAATACATCACTTTTTGTACCGCTTGGTATCACCGTATTGAAAATTTGTTTATTCATAAATGGTAAAAACATACCTAATAAGCTCACCATAAAACTAGCCAGTAAAACCAGGAGAATATCTGAGGCTGTTATGGAACCCAAAACAAACCGAATCAAGTCATTCATTGTTAACTTTTTGGGCGGTAAGGCTCGATAAAAACAAAATGCCTCTGCACCTAATTTCCAGTTATTTTTTTTGTTTACTTTGATCCTTTTTTTATTTTCAATATCATAAAAAGAATATCCCCACGGAAATGTAGGCAATAAAGCAATTTCTGATCCATCCTTTGTGTACCCAAGTAAAGGCCCAGTGGTATCCTTCCACCATCCATCTGTTAATTCAACCCGCCTTTTCATAATTCCTGTGGGTCGCAACAAGTATTCCAATTGGGCATTGGAATCTTCTATTTCCTCAGGAATTGGGATTTGTTTTACACCGAGATAGGCAAGAACTTCCCGCCGTGCCAAACTTACGACATTTGACTCTCTATCAAAAAGTTCTTCCTTTCCTTCTTCAACAATCGAAATCAAATGGGACAAGGCTGACTTCATTGCGTTATTATCCATCTCTATTCTATTTTTTTTATTTTCGTAATCATTCAAGCTGTCCACTCCCCATCGCTAATTATCAATTAGCCTGGTATATATCGAATTCAAACCGATAAGTTCTTCATGCGTTCCTCTCTCGGCAACCTTCCCCTTATCCAAAACAATAATTTCATCACAATCTCGTATGGTTGAAAGTCTATGTGCCACAATAATCAGCGTAATCCCTCTTGCTTTAACCCCTTCCATAATGAGTTTCTCTGTCATAGTGTCCAGAGCACTGGTTGCCTCATCCAGTATAAGAATGGAGGGGTTTGCGGCTAATGCCCTTGCGATTTCAAGGCGTTGTCTTTGCCCCCCGGAAAAATTTTTTCCGCCCTCATTGATTACATGTTCATAACCATCCACTCTATTCATAATATCTTCATGAATTTGAGCATCCTTACAAGCTTTAACTACCGTAGATTTTTCTATGGATTTATCCCACATGGTTATATTATCCATTATGGTATCTTCAAACAGCACAATGTCCTGATCCACAACTGCAATGGAACCGGTAATGGTGTTGCGATGAATCAAACACACATTTTGATTTCCAAAAAGAATTTCACCCTCCCAGGGTTGATATAACCCCGATATCAATTTCGCAAGTGTTGATTTTCCGCTTCCCGAACCACCTACAAATGCAACACTTCCCCCTTTTTTAATATATAACGAAAAATCTTCAATCAGTGGATTTGACAGTTTACTATAACCAAAGGTAAGGCCCCTTAATTCCACTTCACCACTGAGCTTGGCAAAATCTCCTTCCTGTTCTTGTTCTGTTTCTAAGTATGCTACATCCGGTTTATAATTCATCACATCCTCAACCCGTTCCATGGAGGATCTCATTTCAATAAAAGCTTGTCCCACACCGGCAAGTTCATTCACCGGCGCTAAGAATGCCGATAAAAACCCCTGAAAAGCAAAGAGCATGCCTATGGTAAATTTTCCATCCAAAATTAGATATACACCAATCATTAATATGCTAATACTGGCAATCTGTTGAAGTAATGTGGGAATAATATTAAAAAACTGATTTGATTTATGAAACAGGATCTGCCCATTGCTTTGTTTGGCAAAATACCCCGCCCAACGTTGGAAAAATCCATTTTCTGCGCCACTTGCCTTAATGGTTTCCATCATTTCAAAACCCGACATAGTAACCCCCGCTAAATTACCGGCATCCCGTTGCAGTACACGGCTCATATTCATCCGCTTTTTTGCGATTGTACGCACCATAAAAAGATTAATTACAGCAGTTACAATACCAATTATGGATAATAAAATATTGTAATTTACCATAATCCCCATATAAATAGCCAATAGAGCAATATTCATAAGAATTGGTGCCAACCGATTGATCAAAGTAAAAGAGATGTCTTCATTTGCACTTTGACGGGAAACAATATCTCCCGTATATCTCTGGGCAAAAAACTCAACCGGCAAATGCAACACATGCCAAAGAAAGGAGGCACTTGCTTCAATGGATAGCTTTCCTTGTATTTTCAACCAATAAACACCTTGTATCCCACGAACCAAAAACTGAAACAACAGTGTAAATAACATTGCAGCGAGTAGGGATTTTAACCATTCCGGATTCTTATTCGACAAAACATAATCTAGAAAGATGCGAGAAAATAACGGAATAATCATCCCAATTCCAGTAGTAACGATACCTGTGATAATAATAAAAGCAAAAGCTAATTTCGTTCCTTTTAGCCTCGTCTTTGCAAAAGACCATACACTTCTCGGTTTACCTTCCGGTTTAAACTTTTCTGTTTTTTCAAAACACAAAACAATGCCTGTAAATGATTTATCAAATTCTTCCATATCAACTTCTACTGTCCCTCTCGCCGGGTCATTTAAAACGGCTTTATTTTTCTTAAAACCATTCAATACCACAAAATGGTTAAAATTCCAATGAATAATAACAGGTAATGCCGTCTTTTTTAGCTTAGAAAGCTCCATTTTATATCCTTTGGCATTGAAACCATATAACCTTGCTGCCCTTAATATGTTTTTGGCATTACTACCATCCCGTGAAACCCCACAATCTAATCTTACTTGCTCTAGAGGAATCCATTTCCCATAATAAGCCATGATCATACATAAGGAAGCCGCTCCGCATTCCAGGTTTTCCATTTGCATAACAATGGGCACCTTTATCATTTTCGACACTTTATCACCCACTTATCCGGCTCTTGGTAATCAAAATACCAATTCATAAGGCTTGTAGTTTTTCACAATAATACGCATATTCGTGTATGTACCAATACTAAGAGGGATCGCCTCTCCTTTTATGTTAGACCACTTAATTCCATTTTGTGAATTTCCATCCACCGTAAGGGTAACTCTTACCTCCACCGAATTATTTTGCGTTAATAAATCTTCAGCATATTGCTGATTGCCCAAAGATTTTTCTGTATCTTGTAAAGATACCGGATAAGTACCTATGCTCGTTATATGTCCATACATAAAACCATATTCTTCTCTTTGGGCAAATTGAGGTGACACTTGAACCTCCATGCCCTCCATGAGTTTTTTCGCCGTTTCGCTGTTAATATAACACACCACCTGCATATTATCTGAATACTTATCCTGCTTCACAATTCTTGCAATTGCTTCTGTTGAGGAAACGGTTTCATTGGTGTTTCTTGCATAGAGAACAATTCCTGAAACCGGTGAAACAACAAGGGAATTGCGTTCATAAAGGCTATACAGTTCTTGCAGTTTTTCTTCGTCTTCCAAACCAGAATTCTTAAATTCTTTAATTTGATCTAAAATACTATCCTGAGAAATGACTGCTAATATTTGACCGGCCTCAACGTAATCACCGACTTTTACCCGCATATCGTTAATTCGCCCATCCTCAAAAGGGATTGCGGAAACCACCCCTTTTTGTGGGAAAATAATGCCCTTGGCACTTACTGTGTTGGGTATATTCCCATAAAAAGCCCATAATATAATGGCAATCATAAGAATAAGACATCCCATCAAGATTCCCCATACTCCTGGATTTGTAATTTTAATATATTCATTCAATCTTTCCGGTGAGGATATATTCTCAATGGAGCTTTTTCGGAATAAACTATTTTGCATATTACAAACCTCCATATTGTACTTTTCATCTTTTAATTAAGCTCATAATCTCGTCAATCGTAATCTGGCATTGGTCATTCCAAACCAGCGTGTTTCCATTGCAAATTCTTACTTGCTTAAATAATTCCATATCATTTAATTCCCCAAATCGAATGGCCTGTAATCTTTGATTCATATCATATATAATTTTATGATGATTATTTAACTCAATGGATAATGTATAATCATCATTTGGTGTAATATTAATGATTTTCGCCACTAACCATCTCTCCTTTTCTTTCAAAAACAATTGCTTAAAAATATTTAAACAAAAGTTTTTGCGAAATAAAAAAACTCTGCTACAAAATCATAGCAAAGTTTTAGTTGTTTTTATATTATCTCATAAGATACTTTTTTGTATAATCCCCATATTTTAATCATCCGTTTGTTTCAACAGATTAAGTTCTATTGCTTTTTTCACAGCGGAAGCCCTTCCTTTGACTTGCAATTTACGGTATATGGAGGTAATATTCTTTCTTACCGTTACTTCCGCAATGTAAAGTTCCGATGCAATCATTCGGTTGATTTTCCCTTCTATAATCAACTGTAATATCTCCTTCTCTCGCTGGGTAAGGCTGGGCAATGTTATGATACTCGTTTTACTGCCTACATAGGTGCAGTAGATTGAAGTTTGCTTTAATAATTGCCTTAAATATACATCTTCGGCTTCTTTCCCAATCACCTTGCTTAAAATTGGGAAAAGGTATTCACCGTATTCTGCAATGGGTAAAAGGATTTCATCTGCTTTTCCAATTTCTAGGGCACACAAAATAGATTGTTTCGCTGCTTCTAATCCATACAAATTATATTTTGCAATCCCATCCATAACATACATATGAAGATAACCAAGTTGGTTGTCAAACTTATTAAAAACCCGCTTCATTTCTTCACATATTGATTCTAACCTTAAATAATTCCATTGGGCAAGCAAATATTTCCCATAAATGATATAGTTAAAGCCCACTCCTTGATACAATACATCGCTGAATTCCATATCTCCCACACTTAACCATTTTGCAAAATAAGTCTTCTCACCCGTTATGCCAGCAATATAGCCGGCACATAAATCGTAAGCACTGGTTAATATCGGACTGTTGCAGGATTCCACCTCAGAACTTAACTCATCCATAATCTCAAATGCTTCCTCAAACAAGCCTTTTGCCACGCTGACCCTTGCAAGTACAAATTTTGCACATATGACAATGGATACTTGTCCCATGGTTTGGGCTTTATAGATGGATTTTTGCGCACATCTTTTTGCTTCCTCAATATTTCTTGTTTCAATATTGTATTCTGCCTGAATCAGATATTCAAACCCTGCACCACAGCCACTGGCCATCTCAATATAATAAGGCACCGATAGTTCTAACCGTTCCATGGTCCGGAGAAACTTTCCTTTATCCCGATAATACAAAAACAATACATGGGGAGAACCAAAAGTAAAAATTTTATCTTTGTTGGCAATCAGAGACTGCCCTTGCAATCGTTCATAAGCCTTTATGAGATGGGCATGCATTAACGTAATATCGTTAAATGTAGTATATGCAAGAATCAATTCTATTTCGCCCAAAATTCTCCTTTTGAAATCGTCATCCGCCTCTGGCATATGATTATAATGTTCCTCAAAATGTGATAGCAAACGTGTGCCTTCCTCGATATTCACATTGGTAACATAAAATCCAATATAAGCAAGATATCCTATCGGATAACAATACCGATCTTCTATGGGTATGCGTTCAAAAATTTCCAAAATATATTGGGGATTACTATCAATAATTCCCGTTAAATTTTTCTTCTCGAATTCATTGAGAATCATACCGTATTCTTTTGCCTTTAATAAATAATTCAGACCTGATAGAATATTTCCGTTTTGAATACACCATTCCCCGGCACGCTTATAAAGCGTTTCAATCGTTACCTCCAAAGGACGCTTTAACATTAATTTTTTTAGGTAATTATTAAAAATATTATGTATTCGATAAACACAGCCTTGCTCATCATAACGAATAAAAGAATTTTCATAGCTTATTTTTTGAAGTATCCACTCAGCCTCTTTATTCCCCGTTACATATACAGCCTGTTGGGGTGAAATACTATCCAGTACACATAAAGACTTTAATAATATAACTTCTGTGCCAGAATAACGACGCATAACGGATGTTTCAATCAATCGTTCTAGGTTTCTACCAACCTCAACTCGATTAATTTCTCGATACCTTTGCATAATCAAATATATTGCCGAAATCCACCCTTCCGATACTGTATAAATCTGCTCTGCAATATCATTAGAAATAATAAAACCAAATAACTTAAAAAAGCCTTTGATTTCATCCAGATTAAGCTCAAACAAATCACTCTTAATCTGATATCCATATCCTTTTAAGCACAATTCTTCTATCCCAATTTCGGGGATTGTCCTTGTCAGAATAAGAACATGAAATCCCTCAATATCTGCCCGAATAATGCGTTCCAATAGTTTATTAAATTCATCTGATAGGCATAAATGATAATCATCAATAACCAAAACGAAGGTTTTACTATAAATAGAATCTTCAATAAGCTCCAAAATCTTCTCAACTTGTGAGTAATCATTGGGGAATCCCAAAGTACGAAGTTTATTTCCAATCTCAGGAACGGTTTTCCCCAATTGCCTTGTTAAAGAATCCCAAATATATTCCGGTGACGCCTCTTCGCTCTCAACCAACAAATAAGCGTATGAAATACCCGAAGAATTTAAAAAATCCCTTGCCACAGTAGATTTTCCATAACCCATAGCGGCTGTTACAAGGGTAAGGGGATAATATAAAATATTCTTAAGTTGTTCGTGAATACTCTCTCGCCTCAAAATATATTGTCGATTTAACGTATAATCACGTCCTTTTTGTCATATATTTTTATTATATGACAAAAAAGAATAGTAAACAAATATTTTATTAAATATATTGCGTTTTTTATTGCCTAAGAATAAAATCCATCACAGGATCGTGGTTTGCCAAGTAATCAGCAAAAGTAGTCGGGAATAGATAATCTGGCATTAGGGTTACCTTATCCTTTTTGAAGAAGTGGAAAAAACGGGTGGAATAGCTTACCATTAATCTACTATTTGCCAACTCAAAAAAACCTAATTCGCCATAAAAATTGGGCTTACTTCCGCTTGGTTGCCCAAGGAGGATTGCCTTTTCCATTTTCAGCCAAATTAAATGTAGAAAGGCCGAAGAAAAAGTGGCTCTCCCCATAATTGCATATAGCTTTTGAAATCGCTTTAACGCTTTCAAGTTTGGAATCTTGTCCAAAAAAGGTTTCAGCAAGTAAGAACTTCCCCCTTGGTTATACCTAAGATCGATGACGAATTTTTCCACCTGTTTTTCATTGAGAATAAACAATAGCTCTTGCATTAGCAATTCATGGGGAAATGCGGAATCCTCCACGCATTGATTGTATTGAAAATATAAGATTTTATGAGATTCCATATATTCAAACCAGTATGGTATGCTGTTGTTTTTTGCATATTTGGAGCCACCCATTCCAATGGGGCCAACCTCATAAAACGCTTCTATTCCATCCGTACATTGTGTTACTACCGCATCTATTCGTTTTCCTTCACCCGTCTTCATTTGATAAGTAATTTCCCCACATTGGGAAGCTAATTTTACCCCATGTAAAATTTGAGGAGAATTCAAAAGCCGTGGAAGTTCCTCCTGAAACAGATACTCATTTTCATAAGAAATCAGCGGTCGCAGTCTTTCTATGACACTAGTGATACTTTCTCCACCCACGCCCTCCAGTTGCCCGTACTGCAAATAAGAATACTCGGGTGAAGTATGTGTCACATAAATGCCTTCTTCAAACCAATAGAACGCCAATGGAAAAATGCGTTCTCTTTTGCCGTGAATCTTCGTATGAGAATCTCCAACAGATGCAACCCAACGGGTGAATGCAGCCAAAATTTCGTCATCCGTAAGATACGGAATTTCTTTTTCCAATTCCAATATTTCTTCCTTCATATCCCACTCATTGCGCCGAAAGAATAAATTTTTATGAAGCCTTGGTAATTCTTCAGATAAAGTGATTAAATCCTGTTTCCAATTCATAATTCCTGTTTCAGACTGTATTTTTTTCCTTTCCATATGCTTAAGACTGACCTTTCCAAATGCACTCATTTTTCCAAGGCATTTTCTTGTAAAACACCAAAACCATTTCAATCATTTTATCTATTCAACTTATGTCATTTCATGAAAAGAAGAAGGCTGATTGTCATTCTTCACTTGTCCTAAAAATCCATTGCAGCCACATCCTCCGCCTGCAACCAAATCCAAGGCTTCATCGGATAATTCATCTGCAACAAAAGGTAAAACCAGATATGAGGTTTTCGCCGTTTCCTCCAATATCTTTATTTCCATATCCTCAGGAATATTGACATCAAACTCGGCAATTGCTCCATGGGGGTTGGTCAATAGCAATTGCTTAAATTCTTCATCCTCCAAAGCCTTTTTGATAAGCTTTTCTTCTATCTCACTTCGTGCCTCATCCAACTGACTCATATTCACACCTCTTTCTTTTTCAAAAATACAAGTAATTTACAATTTATGAAATAGATGTAGTTGAAACTACACTTGGACCACAATTTCCAGTGCAGCCACATCCCCCGCCTGCAATCAAATCCAATGCTTCATCCGTTAATTCATCGGCAACAAAGGGTAAAACCAGATATGAGGTTTGTGCCGTTTCCTCCAATATCTTGACTTCCATTTCCTCAGGAATCGTGACACCAAACTGGGCGATTGCCTCATGGGGATTGGTCAATAGCAATTGCTTAAATTCTTCATCCTCCAAGGCCTTTGCTACTATCTTTTCTTGTAAGCTTGTGCGTACTTCATCCATTTTACTCATGCTAACATCTCCTTTTTTATAATAATTTGTTGGATATGTAATACTCTTTGTGGAGTATTGTATATGGTTTGATTTTTCTCTCATAAAAACTCTTTAGTGGTGGATTCACATAGGGTTCACTATAGTTAATCAGCATTGAACTGTAGGGAATGTTCAAAGAAAGCTGTTTCCTGCATATATAAGACACAAATGGAATGGAAAGAAAGGTTCGTTGAAATTCTTCCCGTAGGTACATCCGTTCAAAACTAATGGTATCCTTTGCAACCAAAACGGTAACCATCCAACCGATGATTTCCCCATTTAGGCAAAGCCAAAAACTTGTGTCCTTATGATAATCCCTTAGATGGGCAAGAAACGGTGAAGCATAGGCAGGATACCACTTCCCAATTCCATTGTTTACATAGGTGCGTTGCTCCGACGTAATGTCATCAAACGGAATTGCCTCTGCACCCCTTTTGAATGGGCTATGAAAAATCCAAGAATAATCAGAGACTTTAAATTTACATATCTCACTAAACTTGACAAAAGAAGACCATTCGTTTTTTTTCAAAGTTTCCGACAATGGCGAAAAATGGCTTTCGTCCATAGGGAAACAAATTTGAAGTTCTTTACAACCTTTTTCACGGAGTACCTTCTCCCCCTCTTGAAGCAGTTTTGTTCCCAAGCCTTGCCTTCGATAGGCGGTTACAACATAGATTGACCGTATGACTGCTGCTTTTTTCGAGGAATTTAACCTTGCCAGAAGCAAGCCTGCAGGTTTTAAATGATAAGAAGCCGCCAAAACAACATAACCCTCATTGACGCAAAACTCTTCCAATTTTTCCCTAAAGCATGGAAATGTGAATAAAATATAATCTTTTATATCCTTTTCTTCAAGCTGATCAATGAAAAACATAGATGTTCTCCTTTATCTTTCCATCTTTAATGCTTTTTGTAATATGGTTTATTATATTGTCCTGCCCAGAGCAGTCAGGCTTGCCCTGATTACGGAGAATTCTATCCGGACAACCGCCCATGCAAACAGGCAAAGCCTTACATTCAAGGCATTGGGCGAATTCAAAGGGCTCCCATGTGATATATTTTATTTCTTGAAATCTTTGTAACTTGCTGTGTTCGTTTATGAGTGAGCCACAAGACTTTTCTTTATGACTGATTTCCCAAAAGCATTTATATAAATCTCCGTCAGGATCAATCACAAATGCACCATGCAAATTTGCGCAACAAACAAGATGCATCCTGGGAATATTTTCAAAAACCTTGAATCCTTTTTTCTTCAAAAGCTTATCAAAATCATCTTTCATTTGAAAAACATCTTCGTTCGTTAGACATGGACATTCAGATATTTCATCCCCAGTAACACTCGTTTTCTGAACAGGTGAAACGTAAACACAAACATCCTTTAATCCCTTTTCTTCAAAAATATCAAGTAAATTTTGGGCGTCCTCCGTATTACTGGAATCAACATTAATTCTAACGCTTACCATAAGGCCCTCTTTATTTAGCGCCTCTATCCCCTTCATAATGGTATCAAAAGTACCTTTTTCAGGGTTGCTTTTTAAGCATCGCCTTTGATTATGTATTTCAGGTGTTCCATCTAAGGTAATTTGATAGTATTTTATCTTTGCTAAAATCAATTTTTCAATGAGCGCAGGGTTTTGACCGATCACATAACCATTGGTTATGATGTCCGGCAGATATGCAACATTGTTTTCCTCTGCGATTTTAATCAACTTTTCCGATAAATTAAAAATAATATCATAAGCCAGCATGGGTTCTCCGCCATACCAAGTTATTCTCAGCTTTGTTTTTCCCTTAATATTTTTTTTTACAAAACAAAGCAACGCCTGTTGCACCTCTTCTGACATGAAAATCGGGCTTCCCTGCTCCACATCAATGCCCTGTTCAAAACAATAAGAACAATTAAAGTTACATGCCATTGTTGGGGCAATAACCAGTTCCAAAATATTGCTGCGATACCTTGCCTTATTAAAAATATTTTTCAGTATTTTTATTTCATCTATTTCATCATCTATGATAAATCCGTTCTTTGCCATTTCTCTTAGAAAACCTTGTGCAAAAGGTGCAAAACGATCCACTTCTATACGTTCCTGTTCTAGAAGCGAGGTCAATAAAGGATTTATTTCTACAAGGGACGAATTTAGTGTATTGTAAATGAGCGTCTTTCCTTGATGCTGTATAATAAAATTATATTTTGACGGTTTCACATTTTTACCTCCTAGTGCACAACTGATTTTATCTTTCATAGCTTGCAAAGTAACAACCCTAATAAAAGTAGTTTATCAGAGTTTTTTTCAGAAATATATTATCGCATCCGATACATTATCTCCCGTAAGCACCTACGACATGCTTTTCAAAAGTCTTATTCATAGCCCTTTTATCTTTGCAACTTGAATTGTCAAGTCAAATGCAACGATTTTATGACCGTCTGATAAGAATTGAAGATTTGAATCAACCTGTTTTAAAAGGATACAGCAATCTATTTGAAATAACAGAATCTTTAGAAGTTACAGAGGAATACTTGCTTGATACAATTACTTCCTTTAAAAAAAGCTATGGAACAATTCACATGATATTATGCCACAACTTTATGTTATCCCCAGTTCCCACCTTTGAACTAACCCCCGAAACAATAATCAAATCAAAGATACCTACCGATTTATTGAACTTGGCTAAAAATTTGATGGTATTTTTGGCTTTTTTAATGGTGTCAACAAAAACAGCTTTGCAGCAGCAGTCTTATATTTCGCCGGCTCACTTTGTTCGAACCTCCTATTTAAAATCGCATTTGCCAAACCAAGGGAGCGCCATGAAGCAATTGCAGCATATTTTCATATTGTAAAAAGCGTTTCCATCCCCAAAAGAGCTGTTATAACCAATCGAAACACCTATGATTATGCAAAATATACGCAAGTACCCTCAAGTAAATATTTTTTGAGGGCACACATTTTTCTCTTCGCAATTTTAATTATTCAGAATAACAACAGAAAGCATTCTTATATGGAAATTGACCTCTAAATCATCAATGGTTCTATGCTGGTTCTCGTCTTGATTAAATGCCAAAATAAAATCTGCGGAAAGAAACTCCTTTTAATTCTTGATAGCAGCCACTACTTTGAAATTAAAAAAATATTATTTCATGGCAATCAAAAAAACAGACATAAAGAATGGCATAGTCGCTACTTACGACTATGCCGAAATTTCCAAGGAGGCAAACCCATTTGAGAGCTGCCCATATATATGCCTTTTTTATTATAAAGGCTTACATTAAGGGAATTATTCACGCCTTCTTTTTACATATAACGTGATTATTACTGCTCCTCCAATAACAGCTGCAAGAACTGCAGCAAGTGCTATGTTACTGCTATTGCCGCTGTCCTCTGACTCCGTTTCCGCAAAAGTATCCACTGACATATCATCAGAAATATTCTGACCGAATGCAGTGCTAAGATCATAATAATTATCAAATTCCGTACGGTCAATATATGACGTGCTGAACTGATTGCCGCTACCAATTTCTACGCTTGTTAAATAATTTCCTGTTACTGTTATTGTATAATCACTTGTTCCATTCACAACAGTTGAACCGTTTGCTACTACTGTAACAGTTTTTCCGTTTTCATCAACAATCTGAGAACCTTCTTCCGCATTTAGATTTGTAACCGTTGAATTTCCTGTTACAATCCACGTTGATGTGTTGTCCAAATTTATTGTTATAGGTGCCGAAGATACATCTGTGTTGACTGAATTCGTTGTAATGCTTGTTTCTCCTGTATATACACTGCTTGCCAGAAGATACATATCTAGACTACTGATTGTATCAACATCAATATTACCATTTAATGTCTCGCCAAGCCCAGTGAATTTAATATCTGAACCATTACTTCCTGCTGTGCCCCAGTTATTTGAATCATTCCCTTGGATCGTCAGTAAGTTTACATTGCTACTGTCAAAATTAAGCGTTGTATTACTTAAAACAATGTTTGCTGAAGTATTGGTTGAATAAAACATTGCGCCACTTTTTATTGCAGTTGAAAGTGTGGAATCACTTGCTTCAAAAGTTGCTGTCTCTCCTGTTGTAGATTCTGCATCACCGGAAGTAGACTGATAAATAATAACTCCGTTTGCAATAGGATCACTTGCAGATGCTGTTGTACAAGTACTTGTAAGCTCAGAATGATAAATCAGAATCGTATTTAATCCTTCCATGCCGGCTATCTGGCTGCCGGAAGCAGTACCTTTAACATTATCAACTTCTATATCTCCCGTTGAATAAATCAAAGGGGAACCCGAACCTGCAGTGGAAAGCTTGCTGTTAACGGCTGAAATATATCCGCCTCCACGATCCGTTGCCAAAGCCGCACTGTGATCTCCCTGAGTTGAAATTGTCATTAAGTTTGCAAGAATGGTTCCACCATATGTGGCATCGAGACCTCTTGAATTTCCTGCTGTTGTTGTAATTGTATCATTATTGGCATGAACAGTTGCCCCATCCGTAGCAAAAATACCATTGCTGCCTTCACTGTCAGCATTAAGCGAACTGTCTGATATGTAAGCCTTAGAGCTATCATTCACAGCAAGAAGGATTGAGTTTGCACCGTAAAAATTACAATTATCGCCATCAGTATCGTCACCCGATTTGTTCAATGTATCATTAGAAATTGTGAGAGTTCCTGCATTTTGAACAAGTGCAGCATTTTGGTCTTTATCCAATGCCGTAATTGTTTCATTTTCTGAAGTTTCTGATGTGGCATCTGCTGTTAGAATGGCTGAATATGTTCCTTTATAGTCGAAGTTCATTGTATCGGCTCCACCCATGTTGCCTCCTAAAGGCGCCTCGCCTGAGGGAGCTTCCCCTGTCGGTTTTTCTCCCGATGGAGGTGTCACAGTATTACCGGATGGTGCTTCTTCTGTTGATACTTCTCCCGTTTGGGCTTCCCCTGACGGAGGTGCACCCGGCTCTCCCGTTGGTGCTTCTCCTGAGGGAGGTGTACCCAGCTCTCCCATGGGTGCTTCTCCTGATGGAGGTGCTCCCGAAGGTTTCTCCCCTGCCGGTGGTGCTCCTACCGAACCATCTCCCGCCTGTATTGGTTGTGTCGCATCCATTGTTTCTGCGTTAGCAGTTACACCTGCAGATGCAATTGCCATAGAAAGTGTTATTGCTAAAGTAAACGCTGTCGTTCTCCTTATCTTTGCTAATTGCATAATTTATCCTCCCACGTAATTGTTATTTTTTTCTAAATTCATTTTAAAATATCAATCTTAAATGAAACTAAAAACCAATAAAAATTTTCAATTTTAGATAAATATATGCAAAGAGCTGCATCCGCCTAACAATGGTATTTCCGTAATTGTATCTTAAAAAATCTGTTTCCTCAGTTTTGCCCTATAAATACAAAAAACTGTAAAAATAAAACAGATTATTCTTACAGTTAATATTAAAATTCTGAACCTATGATAATAAAATGATCATTTAACTACAATTTCGAGCCACTTACTATGGAACCTTATAAACTGTACTCTATATTTACATCTGATTAAAATTGAGTTATATTCCGCAGTAAAGATTCTCAAAATAAAAAAATACTCGACTTTTTAAGGCGGGTAAATTTTCTCGTTTATAAAACGTTACGTTATTGTAAAAAATTAAATACCTAGAAATACCAATAATACCAAAGCAAAAATGAAAAAAGAATTGTTTATTATGAGGTACGTAAAGATAAAAAATACATAGTTTTAACATTATATGTCGCTGTATTGTTCTTCATCGGAACTATTTAATTATGATAACAACTTTTTATTAAAGCTTCTGCTGAGTTTCCAAAAACTTTTATTTTCTCACTTTTAAAAATTACAGCAAAATTGTTTAAATCTTCTTAAGTGATAATATCTGTGATAGGCTATAGATGAAACATGCTTTTCATCACTTTTATATCAAATCTTGCCACTTGATTAAAGCCCTTAATTCTTAAAAATAGTACCCTTAAGTTATTTCCCATCAAGCACCGTAATTTTGCAATTATGTTTCTCTTTTTTAAAATGCAAAGTAAACAGATCCTCACCAAATATCCTGCTGTACAGTCCTGAACCTTCCTATTCTTTAAAAAAAATATATCACAAATTATCCCTGTTCTGAATTTTTCATAAGTTTCTTATTTTTGTATAATCCCATAATCAAAATGATAGATAAAAAACAAACCGACATTTCTATGACAGTCATTACCACAAATTCCTTCAGAATATAAGCTATCCCTGCAATAGCTGTAAGAATAACCAGTATTTTTCGAACCTTCTTTTTATAACTAATTTTTTCCTTGTCAAGTAGCGGTTTATTTGCATCTGCAACTGGTACAAATATCCAAATCACACAGAACGCAACCACAAAACAAATTAACTCCCATATGCTGCTATATCGTTGTAAAAATCGAATTCCCAGCAAAATAAGCACCGTTGTAGCACTTGACATAATATAACACCTCAACTGTGTCTTTGCATGATATCCACCAGCAAAAATACGGAGCGGAATAAAGAAAATTAAATATAAAATAATTTCAAAAACCATGTTCAGGATGACTCCAATAAGCAGAGAGGTACAAATATTCAAAAGTAATATCGCACCTTGGTATAATCCGAATATGTAAATATCCTTGTCACTGTCCTCTAGCCCCTTTGACAGTTTCATTTGTTTCCATATTCCATCCATCAATCTTTCAGTCATCGTAATCACCCCGAACACGAACTACAGAATAACCCCACTCCTTAGTCTCTTCTCAGTTTTTCGCTGCCTTTAGGCATTTTAGGTTGGTAATACTCAAACATGCAGGCAGAATTAACCGATACCACAGTAATTACCATAGCTAGAGATGTAATAGCTTTCCACATTCCTAATCTCCAATTTCCCATTGTTTTTTTCATAAATGAATACCCCATTTCTTTTATATAGATTAGTAATAAGTAATAAGCCGTACGATGTAAGTATAACATCATTTTAAAGAAAAAACCGAAAAAGCCAAAATCAGCAATATTTCTTCCAAAAATGACAACAAAAAACGTATCTGTATGTTACTGATACGCTTTTGCTAAATCAAATATACATTAAAATTTCCACATCAAAGAAATTTTTCTCTGCGTTTATTAATAAATTTCCATTATATTTTTCAACAATTTTTTTCACATTGTTCAAACCAATTCCATGTGGTTCATCAGATTCTTTTTTTGTACTAAAGAAGGTGTTCCCTTTCTTTTTTAATACACCAATATAGGAATTTCGCAGTTGCAAAAAAAATGTACCTCTGTTATATAAAAATTTCATTTGAAAAATCCCGTTATCCTGCTCCTGTAATGCCTTAATTGCATTATCCAGTAAGTTACCCAAAATAACAACCACATCAAAATCATGTATATTTATATCATCCGGGATTTTAATATTTAAATCAACCTTAACTCCCAGATCATACATAATCTGCAATTTATAATTAATTAATCCGTCCAGCATTTTGTTCCCTGTCATTACGTATTCTGAATTCAACGTTAATTTTTCTTCTAAAACTTGTACATAATCTTTAAATTTTTCATTTTTGGAATTGGAAACTTCCTTTAAAACAATCAAATGATTTTTAAAGTCATGTTGTAAACTTCTAATATTGTTTTCTGCAGCATGAATTACAAGTGCCTGTTGATGGTAAGCTTTATTCTGTTGGGCTAAAGATTGATTTTGGAGTTCAACCTCGTATTTTTCAACTACTTGTACATATAAATAAAAAAATGCAATATTAATCAAAAATAGACTTAAAATAATTGTAACATTTACCCACTGCTCATAACCACCCAAAATAAGTACGATATCGGCGACGGAAGATATACAAGGAATGATGGTAATACATAACCAATGCATCCTAGGAAGCAATAACTCTTCATGCTCCCCAAAAAATCGTTTCATTATTAAAATAATAAAATATAATAAAAAATTGCTTAATACATATGTAATTATCTCAATTGCAGGGGACGGACCATATAATAATATTGCTGTTCTCGCCACAATCCCCTCACAAATCACTCCAATCATAAAAATAGAGCAGATTGCAAATATTCTTCTCCATATTGAACTCCTATATGGCAGTGTTAAAACTGAAAACAATATTGCATTTGTAATAACAGTCAAAATAGGGTTTCGTAAAGATAAATAAACTACACTGTTAATAATAAAATATGCAATCAATACACCTTTTTGAGCAGTACTAGACCATCTCAATTTTTTTTTTGAAAAAAACACTTCTAAAAATAAATTAATTGCAAATATTCGAAAAACATTTGAAATCAAATAAATAACTTCACTGTAATCCAACACAAGCATTTTTTACAAATCCTCTCTTTGCCATAAGCTTAATTGTTTTCTTACCTCTTTTCGATATGTACGGCTAATTGGTAATTCTTGTGAATTAGTTAATAACACTTTATCAAATTTAAATTGAACCACATAATGTCTATTTATAATAAAAGACTTATGAATACATATAAAATCCACAGCAGGTACAGTTATTTCACACAATTTCCCATAAAAATAATCCTCCCCATACTTCATATGAATAATTATTTTTTTTCCTTCACTGCTAAAATATAAAATATCTTTATATGGTACTCTTTTCTCTGCTCTTTCACTTTTATAACATAAAAAATTGGTTTGCCTTCCCTGTAGCTCTAGTGTTTTCTCTATTATTCGAAATACTTGTACTTTTGCTATGGGCTTTACCAAAAAGTGAATGGGTCGGATTTGAAAAAGTTCCAAAGCATATGACGTTTTGGCTGATATAAATGCAATTTGCGTATAATCATCCAAAAGTTCTTCTCTGATATAATGACCAACCATAATCCCATTTATAACATCCAACTCGATATCGAGAAAAATCAAATCATATTTTTCTTGCTCTTTCAAAACCTTTATCAAGTCTTCTCCGGTAAAAAAAATATCTATTTCATATTTTAAATTTTGAGCTGCAAAAAATTCTTCTACTACCTTCTTTATTTCAATACAAATCGTTTTATTGTCATCACAAATTGCAACCTTAAACATTTTGCTTATCCCACCTAAAATATGTTAGATTAAATTGTTTATATCATATTTTACCATAACTTTCATTTTTCGACTACAGTAGAAACTTCGTTTTGCGAACAATTTAACTTTTTATTGTTTTGTAAAACATGTTAAATTGAGCACACAAAATATTTATATTGACTTGCCGTTATAAATACAGATATCCGGAATTAACTATATCTGCATCATAAATTTGGTTAAAAACAAGTGGTTTTCGTTTGGTCATCAATAACAATAAAGTAACGTTTTATGTTGAAACTACGATAATTTAAAATAAAAACAGCAGAGAAAGAAAAATATTAAAATCTTTTTCTTCTCTGCTGTTGATCGAAAATATTGAATTAGTTCTGGTCAGCCTGGCTAGATTTCCAGAAAAATTATCACCCTTCTCCCTTGTTGCATCCCAATTTATTTAACAACTGCTTTCATGTTTTCAATACTTCTCTTACTTACTAATGATACTTTTACTTCCCATATAGGTGAGCCCAAAATAAGCACCATAAACACCAATAATAACACAAGCAGTCACTATAATATTCTTTGTAACATCAATGCGTCCAAAAATCTTAATTACTTCATTCGCTGCGGTAATACCCACTACAGAGTGAACCACTGCCAATAAAAGAGGCATAAGAAAATAGCACAAAATTTGTTTAAAAAGTGCTTTGTATATCATATTTTTATCCGTCCCCAGTTTATGGAGCAGTTCGTATCTTGATTTATTGTCCGCGGCCTCAGAAAGCTGCTGAATGGCAAGAATTGCTGCACAAGAAATCATAAATACAATTCCAAGGTAGATAGCTAAAAAAGATACAATTGCTTTCGTGCCAACTGAGTTCTCATAAATTCCCTGCTTACTGTCAAAATAATAATAACCTTTATTGTTATCATTTTGCTTTTCCAAACTCACCTTCACTTGGCTCGCCTGCTCATCACTTTTGCAATTTATATTTAATATTTGATTGCTGGTATCAGAAAGCTCTTTAATCTGCTGTTTATAACAATCACTTACTACAAAGTAAATACCCCCAAAACCCTGATTAGCCGTCGTAATTCTTGAAACAGTATTATCAGTCGGTTTCAGAGTAACTCCATCAAACAGAGGAAGTGAAATGTTTTTTTCACAGAACTGGCGGGCAGTATCTTGAAATAATTCATTGGGAGCAAGAATCAGGTATTCCTCCTCTCCAAGAGCTATTCCCTGCTTCTGCTGCATTTCAAGCATTTTGTTATAGTCTGACAGCAGCATAATACTCAAGCTTTCTTCGCTCATATCAATAAAGCTCGAAGAAAAGTCCAGCGGAAAATCTGAATAGTGTAGTTTTTCTCCGGAATTGTAAATGGAATATTCTTGCCATGTAATATCCTGTTGCTTCACATCTTCAGGTAGACTTTCATAAATCGTTGTTTCAAAAGAAGAATCTCCATATAAAGAAAAATCATATATAATATTTTCCCTAAGCTGAGCGGAAAATGAATTTTGCACGCTGTACCCACAGGAGAATATGCCGATTACCAACAACAAAACAATGCAAACAACGGATATGGAAACAAAATTTGTATTGATTTTGGAAGAAAGCTGCTTTGTAACAAACATATTAAGGTTTTTGTAGTATACATTTTTTCTTGACTGAATCAGCTTTATAAGTATCCCAGAAACAGAAAAGAAAAACAGCAGCGTTCCCATCGTACCTAATCCAATGGATGAAAAAAACAAGGCATTAATATTGACCATACCATTTTTTAATATCAAATAATATGCCGCTGCCAAGAAAATAAGGGATACACAAAAAATTGCAATGGATACCCAAATGTTTCGAACCTTTAGTTCTTCATTTTTTCTTCCCCCGTAAATCAAATCAATGAGTTTGTATCTGTTTATTGCACCAATATTAAACAGGATTACAACAACAAAAATTATCGCAAAGTAGAGCACACTTTTCACGAGCGCATCCACGGAAAAAACAAATCGAAATCCTGACATATCTGCTTCAAATATGCTTGCCGTAAACACAGACATAAACTGTGAGCCGAAAATACCTACGACAAGACCCAGTAATAATGCGGCAATAGCCATCACCAGAGTTTCAAGTACAAGAATAACGGAAATCTTACTTTTTTCCATGCCTAGGGTCATATAGATGCCCAGTTCCTTTTTTCTGCGTTTGATAAAAAAATTGTTGGCATAAACAATCAAAAACCCCAGAACCACCGCAACAAATACAGAAATTATTGACAAAAGCTGACAAAGGGCTACCATAGAATCGTTCTGGGTTTCCGTTACCACCATGATATCCTTTTGGGCATAAATTGAATTAAACATATAGAAAACAGAAACACCTAAAACAAGGGTAAAAAAGTAAACGGCATAATCACGCACACTTTTTCCCGCATTTTTAAAGGCTAATTTAGTCAGCATTAAGATCACCTCCAAGAAGTGCAATGACCTCCATAATGCGGTCAAAAAACGCTTTGCGTGTTTCATTCCCCCGTATAAGTTCATTGAACAATTTTCCATCCTTGATAAACAAAATCCGTTTGCAGTAACTTGCAGTAAATGCATCATGGGTTACCATTAAAATTGTGGCGTCGATTTGCTCATTGAGGTTTTTAAAACTTTCCAACAGCATTTTTGCAGATTTTGAGTCCAAAGAGCCTGTGGGCTCATCCGCCAAAATCAGACTGGGATTAGTAACAATTGCTCTGGCCGAGGCTACTCGTTGTTTCTGACCGCCCGACATCTGATATGGGTACTTATTTAGCACCTCTGAGATATTCAAAAGTTCTGCCACTTTTATTACTCTGTTATCAATTTCTTTGGGAGAAACTTTAATAATTGTCAACGCCAATGCAATATTTTCATATGCAGTCAGTGTGTCCAGCAAATTAAAATCCTGAAAAATAAAACCCAGCTTTTCTCTGCGGAACTTTGACAAAGGGGAAGATTTCATCATCGTTACATCCATTCCATCAATAAAGATGTGTCCAGCTGTTGCACTGTCAATGGTTGAAATGCAATTCAACAATGTTGTTTTGCCGCTACCGGAAGCACCCATAATTCCGATGTATTCCCCCTCATCAACGCTAAAACTGATGTTATCGATTGCTTTGGTAACATTTCCTTTTCCGCCATAATATTTCTGTAGATTTTGTACCTTTAAAATCGTGTTCATTAAGTAAACTTCCTTTCTCTTTATCTTCATTCATATTTAAATTGTAATATGTATATTTATAACTTTCCATGGGTTTCCCTTACAGAAAACGAACATTTTTGTCATGCAGCTTATGCTGCTGCGTTTTCGTATACATTGGGATTGTAATAGTTGGGGCTTTTAATTGTGAATGCTAAAGCCGATGCCTGCTCCTCCGATAATTCATCGGATGAAATGCTATAATAATGCTCTGAGGCTTCCTCTAATCCATAACATCCTTCCCCAAAATAAACAACATTGCAGTATAGCTCCAATATTTCGTCTTTTGTAAGCATATGTTCTAATTGAAATGCAACAAACAGCTCAGCAACTTTTCGTTCCAATTTCTTATCAAAAGTAAAGTAAAGATTTTTTGCAAGTTGCTGGGTGATGGTGCTGCCCCCCTCCACAAAACGAAATGCCTGAATGTTGTGCATGGTTGCCCTGCCCAAAGCAATAGGATCAACACCAAAATGATAATAGAATCGTTGATCCTCTGATTGAATGATCTTTTTTTTGAATTCTACCGATATTTCATCTGTGGTTATATAGCTGTCGTCCTGTTTTAATTTCTCAATCCTGTTTGAGATACTCTCAAGACCCACTGCATTCTGATACATATCATACCCTTCTGCAACAATAGAGCGTACTTCTGTAAATCCGTATGTACACACAGCAAATATACTTATAATCATGATATTTTTTAAAATAATATAAGTTATATTTTTCATATCAAGAACCCCTTTCTTATTTGATCATATTATAACAATCAATGGTCATGAGTAACATTGATTATGCTTACAGAAAACGAACAATATTGTCACCAAACAAAAGAAGAGACCAGAATGAACTGATCTCTTTTCTTCTATAGTTATTGCATAAATAATTGTCTGTCCTTCGGGAAGATAATTTGTAATGTGGTTCCCTCCCCCACGGTGGATTGTATTTTCAGACCCAAATACATTTTTTCGCATAGTATACGGCAAAGGTATAGCCCAATTCCTGTTGATTTTGCAAATGACCTACCATTTTTACCTGTAAATCCTTTTTCGAATACTTTGGCTTGGTCACTTTCTGGAATTCCAATGCCATTATCCTTTATGGAAAGAATAACACTGTCTTCATCTTCGGCTCCAAAAAAACTAAGCTCCGGATTTTCTTTTTTATATTTTATACTGTTTGCGACAATTTGACCAATGATAAAATCCAACCATTTTTCGTCAGCATAAACCGTAAAATCATTTAGATCAAAATACACCTGTGTATGGCAGGCAATTAACTGTTTGGAGTTTTTTTTCACTGTATTCTTTACTACATCAGCAAGAATCAATTTCTTAATGGAATAGTCCGCCACCACATTTGTGCTTCGAGCGTAAAATAAAGCCTGTTCAATATAGTTATCTACCTTCTGTGTTTCTTCCGCAATTTTACGGGTAACATCATTTCGGTTATTTTTGCAGATAATATCAATGCAGGAAAGGGGTGTCTTAATTTCATGAATCCATGTTTCAATATATTCACGATATTCGTCTTGCGTTATTTTATAGGATGCTATCTCATCATTCATTGCTTTTGTTGTCTCTTTAATAACCTCATTTAAAATTTCTGCATCTGTAAAATGGGCTTCTTCCAGAAGCCCTGCAATCAAATACTTTTCTTCCATCCCCGCAAGGTTGTTTAGCAATTTTTTATAATATAAAAAACGAAACGTGTAATCAAATATTAGCCAAAAAATATTTGCAAGAATAACAGCCAAAACAGTAAGTGTGATTGCATAATTGTTTACATGGTATACTTTCAAAACAAAGAAAAGAAAATTGCAAATAACAGTCTGTAAAACAATAAAAAGGATTTTGTCTTTCAAATATTTTACTAGCTTCATAGAATATACCCCTGTCCACGCCGGGTTTGTATAAAATTAACCGCTCCAATTTGTTCCAACTTTTTTCGCAGGCGATTTACATTCACCGTAAGTGTATTGTCATCCACAAATTCATCTGATTGCCAAAGCTCATCCATCAAATCATTTCTGCTTACAATCATTCCTTGATTTTTTATAAAGACTGAGAGAATACGCAACTCGTTTTTTGTCAGATCAACACTCTTATCACCGAATGCGGCCATACTTTTTGTTGTATACACAGTAAGACCGTTATACTTTAAGTCAGAAACATCCCCCACTTTTTCTGCCCGTTTTAATATCGCATTGATACGTGCCAATAAAATCTGTGTGTTATAAGGCTTTGTGACAAAGTCATCTGCTCCCAAATTCATACTCATCAACTCGTCCATATCTGTGTTCCTGCTTGTTACTATAATAATTGGCACATCAGACACTTTTCGTATTTCACGACAAATATGATATCCGTCAAAGTAGGGAAGGTTGATATCCAATAAAATCAGATCAGGTTCTGCTTCTAAAGCGTCCTTTACAATATTCGTAAAATCATTGCTGGTTTTGCAATCATAACTACAGTTTTCGAGAAATGATATTAATTCCTTTCTTAATTCGAAATCATCCTCTACGATGAATAATGTCATTCACAGCGCCCCCTTATTACCACTATCCTTTTAAATCTTCAAATGGTTATAGAAAAAAACTATATACTAATTAGTATAATACCATATTTATTTGGTTTGAAAAAAATTTTTTTAACCCAATACTACCTACAAAATATATTTTTTCATCTTTCATGTGAAACCAACAACATCGGTCATTTTATTTTGACATCCCGATCAATCTTCTGTCTTTTCTGTTTCATTTTCCTCATTTTTGCTATAATCATAAAAAGAAAGATTCATATCCACTTTTGTCGCAATACCATCCACCACACCGGAATCGCTATATTGCCATATTTGAAATTGATAGGGGTAGGAAGGCTCACCTGAATATTCGGCCAGCCACAAATCATAATGTTGGATCTCCCAGGGTTGTAAACGATTCAAAAGCCAACTATTTCCGCCATAAATCATAGCTTTTTTCCCAGATGTTTGAATGGTGTCACAAAATGCACGACTAATGACCGTACGTTCATCAATTGTTAATGTATCTATCCTATTTTCTTCCACCCCAAACTCCTCCATATCAAAAACAAAGGGATATGTAATGGTATACTCTTTGGTATGTTCCAATAAAAAATTGGCTTCTTCAATGGCTTCTGCTTCTGTTATGGCTTGTGAAAAAAAATATACACCTATATTAATTCCTGCATCAGTTGCCTGCTGAATGTTTTCTAAAAATTTCTCATCTAACACAATTTCACCATTTCCCGAACCACGATAGCCACCTCGAAGTATTGCAAATTCTATACCGTCATTTTTCACTTTTCTCCAGTCAATATCTCCTTGGTATTTGGATACGTCAATACCCAAGCAAGCTGATTCATTTTCTTGGTTGGTATACCGTTTTCGTCCCATTTCATCGGTAGTTAACCTGCTCCAATCATATTCATTTTCTTTTATTTTCTCTTCATATGACACACACATGGCCTCCCACTTATATTGTACATAGTGTAAAAAAAGCACACAAATACTAATGGTGAGAAATACAGACATGCACCCTCTTGCTCTCCTCTTTTTCCTTCGTTTTCTTTTTCCCATTTCGTTTCCTTCTATTCTAATAATAAAAACTCCATCATATCTTTTACATCATACTGTAATATCCCCATATTTTTCAATTAAGAAATTCTTAACCCTTTCCGTCAACTTTATGTGGTACCACCTTGTTCTTTAGCGCCAAACAAAAAGGTTGCTGCCTCTCGACAACAACCTTTTTGTGCATTAAAGAATAATGCAAATCAAACCGCCCCTTCCTTCGTTTCGGATCTTTTGCAGGATTTCGCCAATTTCATTTGTGCATCCTCAGGCATACGGTAAATCTTGTTTTGCATGGCATCACTAACCATGGTACTTAGGGTGCGTCCAAATATATTTAAATCCCCAATTTTTTCAGGCTCTGATTCATAATCCGCAATTAAGATATCAATAAACGCTCTGGACTGTTCCTCATTGCCGATAATAGGTGACACTTCTGTTTCCACATCCGTTTTAATCAAGTGTATGGTCTCACCTTTTGCCCGCAACTTAATTCCACAACGGCTTCCTCGCTTAAATACTTCCGGCTTTTCTAAAGCAATTTCTTCGAACAGCGAAGTAACTATGCCATAGCCCTTGCGTTTCACATCACTAAGTGCTGTGACAATCTTATCATACTCTTTCTTCGTTTCAGTGAGCATCCGAATGGTAGAAATTAACAAAGCCTGCATCTGTCAAAACAGGACAAAAAAATTGTAAAATATCAAAATAAAAAATTAAGAACCAGCACTGATTATATATCCTTGTCAAAAAGACAATTGCAAAAAACGAGAAACGTATCTATAATCCGCTTCTCGTTTTTGTTATCTAATTATTTTCCCCATTTATTAATGTGTTCTAATATCTATCAATCCTGCTTTTTGAAGCAGTCTTAACACAACCGCGGCACATTCTGCACGGGTAATGGTATCTGTGGGACGAAGCTGATTATCCGAACCAACTACCAGTCCATTGGATACATTGAAAACAACTGCATCCTGCGCCCAACTTCCAATCTGACTATCATCAGCAAAGCTTGACAAATCCAATGCGCTTTCAACTCCCGTATATTCTGCCACAACTGCAGCATGCTGAAGCATCAACATTGCCTCCTGACGAGTCAGGTTATCATTCGGATGAAAGCTGCCATCTTCACATCCCTTAACCAATCCGTATTCAACAGCCGTACCAACCGCGCCATAGTACCAATCATTCTCGGAAATATCACCAAAATTGGCTTTCCCATCCTTGGGCAAACCAAGGGCACGCACCAGTATAGATACAAATTCTGCTCTTGTAATGTTACTATCTCCATCAAAGTTATAACCGTCACGTCCACTAATAATCAAACGAGATGCCATTTCTGAAGCAATATCCTTATACCATTTTCCCATTGTATCAGAAAAATTAACAGAGTTGCCAATCAACGCATACACTGAATTTGTTATAGAATTAATCTTAGCGTAATATGTTCCGTCTATCTGCACGATAGATGTC
The DNA here is from genome assembly GCF_030625865.1 of Anaerotignum sp. Taxonomy (GTDB): domain Bacteria; phylum Bacillota; class Clostridia; order Lachnospirales; family Anaerotignaceae; genus Chakrabartyella. Next base: position 46,211 of record NZ_DAOUQB010000019.1, read on the forward strand.
GGCACATGACGTTGACTGCCATCAGACGAAACCACAACAGCCGTGGAAATTTGGCCCGGATCAACACTCTTAGGTATCGGAATTTTACGTTCTATTTCATGTTGAAATTTAGAAATTTCCACGCTCTTTCCGTTATATTCTGCCTTGAAACTAAATTCCACTGGCGGTACCATCAAAGTATGCGATGCATTTGCAATTGCGTTTTTTATAAACTTCGCTGAATCACCAGTCAGTTCTTGGATTGTAATGTTTATCTTTATTTGATCCAAGTCCTCTTCATCTGCCCCAAGCACATCCAGTACAGAGTCCATTCCTATTGCATCAGTTGGAAATCCATAACCGATACCGTCAGATTGAATTTGCAATAATACATGTTTTTCTCCCAATTTTTTGAAGGTTTCTCCATCTATAATACATTTGCCTGTAGGAGTCGTTCCGGCATCAACATCCAAGGTGCCTCCTTGTACTGCTTCCTTCAGAATTTTAGCACTATCTATTTCAGCAAGTGTTTGGTCTTTTTCTACACTGAGGCTATAAAAACCCTTATCAATCAATTTTGGAAAAGGATTTATTATCATTCCTCCTCCTTCACCACCGCCGCCATGGGATTTGCCCCTTTCTTGCCATACAGCAGTGAGGGTTACATTTTTTGTTACAATATAACCGGTTCCGCCTGCCAATATTTTTGAACCGTCAGACCAACCGCCAAAGGTATAGCCGGTACGGGTAGGCGTTGGCAATGTAATGTGCGTCCCACTTGCACCCTTTATACTCTCTATGGCAGAACCGCCTGCTGCATCAAAACTTATCGTATACTGATTTACTACAGTAATGGGATAAGAGACAGTGCCATAGGCAACCAAATTACCATTTCCATCTTTTTCAATATAAGTAAGAACCAAATCATATTTACCTACTGAAAGTGGAGTGTCTACTGCAACAGAATTTCCACTGTCATCAACCAGGGATACTTCTATATGACTGTTATCACAGGTATACCCACCGTCACCGCTCACAGCATTTGTATTGCAGTAATTCACTGTTTCCCCTGCACTAAATTGCGATGGCACATCTGCGGAAAGGGCAATGCCGAAAACGCCAGTTGGAAGCCCCAATGTAATTTTTGAATTCCCAACGGTGTCACTTCCGCTATATTCCGTACCATCCAAAGTTGTGGCTGTTACGGTATCTCCCGATTTACGCAGCCAAACCACCAGCTGACCATTTCCATCCGTACGTTGAATAAATGACATATCCTGAGAAGCATTCAAAGCAGAAACGATGTTCATTAATGTGTTCTTGGGCATTCCCGTCAACATGGTACGAAAATAAGTATCGCCTGTATCACTGTTAAAAATAGGTATGCTGCTGTCGCTTGCCGCGTTAATCAACACCGCATTCTTAGATTTGATATCAATACCACTTGCGGCTGAAAGGGTACCTGTTACATCCAGAACAGAAGAACCTACCAAGGATACAGAATTTGAAACTACTGCACCTCCAAGGATTTTCGCTGTTGCGTGGTCCGCCATAGAAAAACTATATGCTTCCACCTTGCCGGATACCTGTAAATCGGAATAATTTCGTACAAAAACACCATTTGAAGTACTTGTTGTTTTTAAGTCACCATTGATTTCGGCAGTTCCATCACAACTCCCATCCCCATAAGAAGAACCCATTTCAAACTCTCCTGCTGTCAAATTGCCGCTTACCTTCAGATTGCCAGAGAACACTCCCACATCATCTGATGCAGTTAAATTACCTAAAAAGGTAACTTGTGCACCCATAAATAAATCTGAAAGCTGAGCATCATTTTTTACTGTTAATGAGGTATCTATTCCATCTGAAAAAATGACAATCCCATCAACCGAAAATAATGTATTAACATTCACTGTTAAATCTAAAATTTCAAATTCTTCGGCAGCTGATATGGCGTCTGCATGAAGAAAGCTGTTTTCATCTTTACCCGAAATAAAAATGTTAGGATTGTTTTCTTGTTCAGGCACAATAACTTTGCCATTACCAAGATTCAGTTGCCCAATCTTAAGTACATTGTCGCCTCCGAAGCTACTACTTCCGAAAAGATAAAGATCCATATCCGTATATGTGCCAGAAAGAGGCGTAATACTAGAAGTTTTTGCGCCTGCCCAATCAATGTCATCCACGGTGCTGTTTGCATCATATGCTCCTACAACATACTTGTCTTTGTAAGCCCAAATAGCATTCGTTGCCTCTGCCGTAGAAACCGACACATCGGTATTATCGGAAACCGTAAATTCCCAAGGTTTTTCACTTAGGGTTGTTCCGTTTACATCCATCTGGGTAATTTTATACTCATCTGCTGCCCTCATAGAAATTTTCATGCCGGCATAAACAGTATAAGTGTTATCGCCATTTTTTGTAAGAGGCGTATTGGAATAACAAGGAACCGCATTTCCGCTTACCGTAAGTGTGAATGGTGTTACTTCCCCACGATGCACCTCCACCCCAGCTGTGGTTGTTTTATTTTCTGTTTCATATACCCAGCCGTTTGCAGGGGTGAAACCAAGATTGCTCCAGAAACTTTCATCCATCTCTGCCGCAGCCTTCGTATCACATGCAACCCCTTGTAGTGTTCCCATAAGTGTTAAAAAATCCCCTGCATAATTCTCATTACAATATGAATCGGTTAATGGAGAAGTGCTTGACTGATTTGCCGCACAGAGACTATTTACCTTACCTGCTGAAATATCACTTTGCATTGCTACATTGTGATCAATTGTAAAGCTATAGCTCCCAACACCGCCACATTGACCCAAAATACCAGAGGCAACGTAATGAGAGGGATCACCGCTATTTACAGTGCCGTAGGCAACACAATTTTGAATTAAATTGCCATCGGAAGTATAGATTAGTCCCACGATACCGCCGCCGTAAAAGCTACTTCCTGCAATGCCTGTAATATTACCGTTATACTCGCACTGTGAAACTTTTTTACAATGAAGATAACCAGCAATTCCACCTGTATATTCTTTGCTAGAAACATCACAAATCGCCGTGCATTTTTCAATATCCTCAGTGCAATAACCTACTATTCCGCCTGTATAGAATTTACCGCTAATTGTTGTTTTACTGCCACCTGATACGGTACAATCTGAAATTTTGCCTTGGGGATTATACGTGTCACATTTACCTATAATACCACCTGCACATGAAGAATACTTGTTCAAGGAACTGGTAACGGTGCTATCTTGCACCTCACAAAGACTAATGTCCGCACTATAGGAGCGTCCGATAATCCCACCACTGCAAACACCTGTAACAGTACAATTCGTAGCATTACATAAGGAGGCAACTGAAGAAAAAGTACCAACAATGCCACCTGCGGAACAATTTTCGTCGGAATCGCCGCCAGTTACACTACAATTTACAGCATTACAGCCTAAAATTACCGTATCACTTGCATAGCCAACAACACCGCCTGCATTTTCGTCTGCGGAAACGGAAGCATCCACAACCGTCAGATTTGTAAAGGTTGCACCTTCCGCATAGCCAAACAAACCGCCATAGTTGACACCCTCTACATGTAAATTAGAAATGGTATGCTCATTCCCATCAAAAATACCTTCAAAAGGATAGTCTACAGGCTCACTTTCACCGCCTTCATTAACTCCTTTAAACCCAATGGGTATAAATGGAGTATCGGACAAAGTAATATCCTGCGTTAAGCTGTAATATGCACCTACATATTCTGTATCACCATTATTTACCATAGCAGCAAGGGTATTCAAATCATCTACATTACTAATCTTATACGGATTCGTTCTCGTACCTGCCCCCGATAATACTGTCATGGTTGCATAATTTGCAGTCAAAGAAAGATTCTTTGATGCCGTGAAGGTATAAGTTGCTTCGTCACTAATATAATTACCATCGCCATCTGTCCATGAGGTGAAATTTTTCCCTGCCACCTCGGGTGCAGTTACCGTTACAGAATCCCCCTCCATGACAGTTTGGGAGGTCATAGTTGTATCCTCCCCGATATAGCAGCCCTCGGGTACCGTTATCTGGTATTCCTCTAACGTAGTAAAGGACTTCCAATTGCCATAAATGGTATCATCACTGGTAGTCCAATAAGAGCGATACTCATAAGATGTACCAGGGGCAAGCCCTGTAATCGTTGCCGAACCATCTGTTGCTTCTACTTGAGTTTCCGTGCCAACTGCTCCACTTTCCCGATATTCAAACCCCTCAGTACTCTTAATATCACTAACGGTAGCACCGGTAGAAGTTACGTTTTTAACGGAAAAATCATCATCATAAGTCGTTGTGCCATCCAACGACAAACTGTCGCTATGATAAGCTGCATCGTAATACCAACTATTTAACTTGTGCATTTGGTGATACGTCCCTGTAGCACCAGTAACCCCTAAATGGAAATTCTTATAGCCGCTCAAATCCACGGAATATGTTTTTGTAGGCTCAGTAGGTCTTGTAGAGGTAAAACTCAAATAAACCGCTAATTCCGTATTACTTGCATTATAGTCTATCCAAAAATAAACATATTTATCATACGGAGATGCTGAAAGCCCATCAGAATCTAAAGTATCAGCATACTGAACGCCATCCTGTCCCAATGCAAGCCCATGTCTACTATTCGTTGCAAAGTATTCCACGGCAATACTTTCTCCTGTTAAACCCTTATATCCAAGACCATCACCGTATTCCTCCGTGCATTCAGTGGCATCCTTCGCAAAAACAAATGCAATACCAGTTCCCGGAACAGCTGTTCCATTGGAAATTCCAAACTCTGTTTTTGCAGCTAAGGAGAATCCATCAGTTCCCATAGGCATAATGTTTTTCGCAAACAAACCGCCCACCTGATTTTGTTCGCCAGCGTAGGTCAGAATTCCCCTATAATCATTCGCTACTCGACCGGAAGTTATTAGTGAATCCTGATTCGTATCGTAGCTAAAGCTTGGATACGCCATGGTGATATACTCTGGTTCAGCTGCGAACGCTGTTGTTAATGCGCCAGGTATTAAGCCCAACACCATACAGGAGCTTAATAGTGCACTCAACAATTGTTTTTTCATTTTTTTGCCCATAATTCTCCTCCCATTTATTTATAAGTAATTTTATGTAAAATTCATTTCTGCTTTCAAATGCCCCCTTTTTTTCTATACTTTACTTGCAGCGGTAAGTTTACTGGTAAAAACCCCTTAAAAATTCGCTTCATTTTATCATAAATAAAATTAATATCACGTGATTTTTTACCAATGAACTGAATTACGGTATGAATAAACTGTTTTTTGGTATGAATTATTCAAAGAAAAAAAGGCTATAAACTGTTAAGGGAACACTTTCATAGCCTTTTAAATATTGGATTTTCTTCTTATTGCAACAATCACTCCATACGCTCAATTATTTTTTTCACTTCCATCGTATGGGGTTTGCTCACGGGAATCAAAGGAGAATGATTTAATTTTATCTGAAAAGTACCACTGCTTGAGGGCATAATTTTTATTATATGCTTGGGATTGATGATGTAGCTTCTATGGCACCGAAAAAATCCATGGCTTCTCAATCGTTCCTCCATTACATTCATGGTTTTCTTGGTAGAATAGGCCCCTTTTCTGGTTACAACCTCCGAAATTTTCATTCGAGCTTCAATATATATAATTTCCTCATACTCTATAAAATGATAGTTTTCCCCGTCAAAGACAACTAGCTTATCGGCAGCCTCATTCACTGTATCTTTCATCTGTTTCATAAGCTGTGGCGTATGACGTACATTATTCTCCATATTTTTTTGCAGCTTCTCCACCGTTTGTTTCAGACGGCTCACACGCACAGGTTTCACAATATAATCAACGGCATTCACCTCGAAGGCTTGCAGTGCATAATGATTGTATGCAGTAATAAATACAATAGAAAAAGACTTATCCTGCTCCAAAAGCTCCGTTGCCAAATTCAGACCGTTTAGGATGGGCATTTCAATATCAAGAAAAACCACATCAGGCTCTATCTGCTCAATTTGTTTCAAGGCCATAATCGGATCTGTAAATTGGGCGATCATTTCAATTTGTTCAAATTTACTAAGCTGATAAGAAAGCTCATCCAGAGCAGGCAATTCATCATCAACTAAAATAACTCTTAACATACTCCGTTAAACCTCCATTTCGGGAATTCTCATCCAGACTTTTGTTCCAACCCCAGGCTGACTTTCCATCTCAATGCCATGTCCATAAATGGCTAACATCCTCTGATGCACATTATAAAGCCCAATTCCAACGCCCGCCACTTCATGTTGCAAAAGCTTTGAAATTCGTTCAGGGTTTATGCCAACGCCATCATCTTCTACGATTAATAGCACATCTTTACCATCTCTTTCTACTGAAATTTTAACCGTCCCACCGCCTTGTTTTTCCAAAATACCGTGACGAACGGCATTTTCCACAAGGGGTTGAAGCATTAAATGGGGTATACTGCATCGGATACTTTCATCAATATTAAATTCCGACTTAAGCTTATCCCCAAAACGAGCCTTTTCAATAAAAAGATATGATTTTATAATGCTGATTTCCTTGGAAATGGGCATTATTTTTTCCATTGTGTTAAAATTGAAGTTTTCCTGTAAATATCCGCTCAACTCCACAATCATTTCCCGTGCCAAATCCGGATTGGTTCTAACGTAGGCTATGATGGCATTCAATGCGTTATAGAGAAAATGGGGTTTAATCTGAGACTGCAAAAAAAACAATTCTGCGGCAAGCGCTTTTTCTGTTGATTTTTTAAGCTCCAAAAGTGTTTTCACACGGGCTGTCAGCTCTTTCATACTAAAAGGTTTATAAAGATAATCGTTCGCACCGACGTTAAAGCCTGCCACCATATCCTCTGTTAAATTCTTTGCCGTAAGAAGAAGAATTGGTAGCTGTACCAGTGAATAGGTTTCCCTTATTTTCATGCAAACATCAAAGCCGGATATCTGCGGCATCATTACATCCAAAAGGACAAGATCAAACTTCTGACCTTTTTGAATTAAGTCGAGCGCTTCTTTACCGCAGTATACCGCTGTAAGAGAATAACCTTCCTTGGATAAGATATTATAAATAATTCGAATGTTTATAGGTTCATCATCCACAACCAAAATTTGGGGTGCATCTTCTTTGATTGTTTTCCGATATTTTATGGGTTGAATCTCATAGTCAGGTTCTGATTGGTTTTCCCACTTTTCCAAAGAAGTCACTGGCGACCGTAAAATTTTCGGTTCATCAACTTGTGGTAAGGGAAGTGAAAACGTAAACTCAGAACCCTCCCCCAAATTTGATTTGACCCATAGTTTTCCTCCATGAAGCTCCACAAGGCTTTTTGAAATTGTCAATCCCAAGCCTGTTCCGCCAAACTCTCTAGCAATAGAAGTATCTGCCTGCTCAAAACTGTTAAAAATATGGTCTTGCCTTTCGGAAGCAATTCCAATCCCCGTATCAGAAACTGTTATCTGCATTTGATCAGCACTTTTCACTGCTGAAATTCTTATTTCCCCTGTTTCCGTGAATTTCACTGCATTTCCAATCAAGTTGAACATAATCTGCTGAAGGCGGTTTTCGTCCACATAGATTAAATCAATATCAGAAGAAATTGCATTCACAAGTTGTAAATTTTTTTTCTTCATCTGATGTTCAAAGGACGAGCAAACCATATTCGTTAAAACATGAATATCTACATACTGCTTCTTGAGAATAATCTCCTGATTTCTGAGGCTTGAAAAATCAAGAATATCCCCTACTAATCCAGATAGTCTTTTTGCACTGGAAACCGCCAGCGAAATATCATATAATTCATCACCCTTTAACATCTTGTTTTCCGATTCTATCAGTGGTTCCAGCAAACCGATAATACTATGTAAAGGTGTTTTTAACTCATGGGTTGTATTTGCAAGAAATTCATTTTTCAGCTTATCCAATCTTTGAAGCTCTTTGTTTTTTTCCTCTAATTCTTTTGAGTATTGTTCGATGATATTGATTTGTTTTTGGTTGTCTAATACTTGTCGCCGTATCATATGATTGCCCCAAAACGCTATGCCAGACATAATTATAAAAATTGCATATCTGCCTACATGGTCGGATAAATCAATATAGGTCCACATAAATGGCGTCTTTACTGTAAATAAAGTAATCCAAAAAAGCCCGAAAACAAATGAATAAAACCAAAAAATGCTGGTTGAGTAATAGCACATGCTTAAAAAAACCATGATAAGTACATTACCCCAAACAGTAATACCGCCAAATTTAGCACCCTCAAAAGTTATAATGATCGTGGAAATTGTTACAATATAACCGATTGCCAGTGCATGCATAATCAAATTTTCTCGCACCCTGAACTTCTTCAGTATAAAGGGCAACGATGCAGCAATCAGAATTACAGCGCTATCTATCACTACATGCATAATCCAACTTCTATTTTGCTGAATTCTTGTCAACTCTTCTGCAATAAAGACAAAACAACAGAAAACCCCCATAATCAATGTATTGCGTGAAACAATGTCATTCGCATCTGTATTCAGTTTTTCTGCTAAATCAGGTTCAATTTTATTTCTTTTAAATATCTTTATCATAAACAACCTCTATTTAATCATTAAACTTACCAGTATTATTCAAATCAACTTCGGAGCTAAATTATAAAAATTTTTAAATACTTATAATTTTTTCATGTAATAATTATAACTTATAAATTAAAAATTAGCGCATATTATTTTGAAATATTTTTATTTAATAAATTCTTGCATTATAAAATCCTTTCCCGGATAGAGGGCTTTTTCTCTGCCGCCCGTTCCTCCACCCGTGCCGGCGTATTCAAAGATTTTTCTGTATGGCTTTTTATACTGGAAAAATGGAACGCTCCGCACAGAATGGAGCGGATAAAACAGTCGCCAACTTAATAATCAATGCCCCGCCTACGCCTTAAAATATTTAAGCCCTGTTCAATATAGAACTGAACGAGGCTTTCCTTAAGGTGCTTTTTAAATTGTCTATTCACTTGACAACTTCATCTAGCACGTGGTTTTCTTTCTACAACAAAAAGGTTGCTGTCTCTCGACAACAACCTTTTTGCGCATTAAAGAATAATGCAAATCAAACCGCCGCTTCCTTCGTTTACGATCTTTTGCAGGGTTTCTGCCAATTTCATTTGTGCATCCTCAGGCATACGATAAATCTTGTTTTGCATGCCATCACTAACCATGGAACTTAGGGTACGTCCAAATATATTTAAATCCCAAATTTTTTCAGGTTCTGATTCATAATCTGCAATTAAGTTGTCAATAAACTCCCTGGACTGTTCCTCATTGCCGATAATCGGTGAAACTTCTGTTTCCACATCCGCTTTAATCAAGTGGATGGACTCACCTTTTGCCCGCAACTTAATTCCATAACGGCTTCCTTGCTTAAATACTTCCGGCTTTTCTAAAGCAATTTCTTCAAACACTGGCGTAACTACACCATAGCCCTTGCGTTTCACATCACTAAGTGCTGTGGCAATCTTATCATACTCTTTCTTCGTTTCAGAAAGCATCCGAATGGTAGAAATTAACGAATAGTCGTTTTCAATGGGAAGTTCCACTGTTTCGCTTAAAATGCGATAGAATAAACCATCATCAAAAGTCAACGCTACATCCACAGCACCCTCTCCAGGCAGCACTCGATCAGCAAATACCTTCTTTAAGAAATCCTTCTCCTCTAAACCCATGATGGCATTGGAAACATCGTTGAGACGTTCAGCCTTCCCCATAATTTCCTTCAAGCCCTCCACAAGGGACTTCTTTAGCCAGTGGTCATCCTCCAGTGTTTCCACCCATCCGGGGAAATAGAATCTGATTTCTCGCATAGGGAATTGATACAGCACTTGTTCCAAAATGGTTTTAATATCTTCCGCCTTTAATTGAGCAACATTTACAGGAATAACGGGAACACCATATTTTTCCTCCATCTCCTGAACCAGTAAAGCTGTTGTTTCAGCGTAAGGCGTTGCTGTATTTAAAAGAATTACATAAGGCTTCCCCATTTCTTTCAGCTCTTGAATTACTCTTTCCTCTGCTTCAATATAATTTTCTCTGGATAATTCAGTCACCGTACCATCGGTTGTCACAACAATACCAATGGTAGAGTGGTCTGTAATAACTTTTTTCGTCCCCATTTCCGCCGCTTCTAAAAATGGCATTGCATTTTCAGACCAAGGTGTATGTACCATTCGAGGGATTTCCCCATCCATATGTCCTTCTGCCTCTGGAACTAGATAACCCACGCAATCAATCATACGAACTCTCATATCCGTATTATTTCCAAGGGAAATTTGAACCGCTTCATTGGGAACAAACTTTGGTTCCGTTGTCATAATTGTTTTCCCCGATGCTGATTGTGGCAATTCATCCTTTGCCCGCTCTCTGGTATGAGGATCCGAAATATTGGGCAATACCAATAAATCCATAAACCTTTTGATAAAAGTTGATTTTCCTGTACGTACAGGCCCAACAACGCCAATGTAAATATCTCCACCTGTTCTTTCCGCAATATCCTTATAAATATCGAATTTCTCCACCGTAATTTCCTCCTTTGATTTCAAACTGTATCCATACAATATACTTTATGATAAAATTACAGGAATAGAACAAAGTTCAAATTGTTTTTACATTTTTTCCTTTCAGTTGTTTTTTCTGCTAATTTATTCCCACCGTTTTTCACAAGTGCCTCAGCATCTCCGCCCCGTTCTGAGGCGGCTGTCCAATGCGGTGATGCGTTCAAGGCAAAAGTATCATTATATCGTTTATGGGTAATGGCAATCAAACCGTGCAATTGGTTTGTTTAAACACAATGCAAATCGCTCACACAAAAATTTTCAGAGATCACAGCGGCATCTGTTAAGTTGCTTTCCCTTTCGAGGCCATAAGAGGAAGGTATTTGAGATACGCATATTCAGTTGCCAAAGAACAAAATTAGGAATTGAAAAACCCCCTCACTACTTAGCCGAAAAAGTAAGGGGGGTGGGCAATTTAATTTATCAAATTAATAGGTTTTTTAATTTCTCTAGTATTCGACGCTTTTGATAACTGATTGTTCTTCGTGGTATACCTGTAATTTTTGAGCTTTTGGGGAAATACTTGTTAGCTT
>NZ_DAOUQB010000080.1 GCF_030625865.1 Anaerotignum sp.
TGAAGAATTAAATTCATAAAATCAGCGTAACTTTGTGTCTACTTTTTATTGACAGCTCCAACCATTATCAGAAATGGTGTAAACGTAAGAAGTACAACTTCAGCAAAGCTAAAGCTGAAGAAATCTACGGAGCAGCAAAGGAGCTTGTTCCTGTACTTCCAAAAGATGATTTAACAAAGCTAATACTGGGGCAGGCTGTAGAACAATTAAATACTGCTTCTAAGACCGTAGAGGAACTTCGTACCCTAATGAATGAAACCGCAGCCAAACTACCCGAATATCCTGTTGTTATGGAAATGAAAGGTGTTGGTTCATCTCTCGGTCCACAGCTCATGGCTGAAATCGGAGATGTTACACGATTTACCCATAAAAGAGCCATCACCGCTTTTGCTGGTGTTGATCCCGGTGTAAATGAATCTGGAACCTATGAGCAAAAAAGTGTTCCCACCACCAAACGAGGTTCTGCTGTCTTAAGAAAAACCTTGTTTCAAGTCATGGACTGTCTTGTCAAAACCAAGCCTATGGATGACCCTGTATATGCATTTATAGATAAGAAACGCTCTCAGGGTAAACCTTACTATGTTTACATGACCGCTGGTGCTAATAAGTTCCTGCGCATCTATTACGGAAAAGTGAAGGAATATCTTTTATCCCTTCCAGAATAATCATAACCACACCCTTTCAGACCAGCGGATAACGGTGGTCTGTTTTTCATATCTAAAAATCAATATAAATTTAATCCAGAAAATCATCAATTTCCTATTGACTTTTTATTTGCAGGCTGTGTTTGATAGATTTTATCACACAGAAAAGATTACAAAATAGGACATATGTCTACATCTTAATAATATTTGGAGGTATTATGAAGAAATCTATTATATCCACTGAAAAACCGCTTAATAGGATATATTGGGGAATATATGTGTAAAACTACAGAAATTACTGAGTTTCCCTTTTCATACAAAGAACTTGCAGAAATGCTTGGAGTAAGTTACAGGCATTTAACCAGATCAATTAATGAATTAGAAGGACAAGGACTGATTAAAAAGAGCGGAAATAAAATTGAAGTTTTAAATGTAAAAGAATTAAAAAATTTTGAATTTGATTTTTTCCCCATAAAATAGTTTAATCACTGCAAGGAAAAACTTTTTTATGGTGGGAGTGCGGACGATTTCTTGGATTAGCTGCTTAAGCTGTCCAAGAAGTCGTCCGCCCCCCTCACATTTTTTCAAGATATCTTACCCTTTACCCATTGCTTTTTGATATTATTTCACCCAAAAAATCCACTAGAATTGGATTTAGAAAACCACCTGTAATAATGTGAAGTTGTCAAGTCAATATAGACATCTAAAAACCACCTTAAGGAAAGCCTTGTTCAGTTCTATATTGAAGGTGGTCATATTCCTTGTCTACTTTCATTTTACAACTTCATAATAATGCAGGTGGTTTCATTTATATTATATCTTGATTTAGGATGCCATACCATTGGCAACTCTATATTTATATATCATATCGGCATGATCTTGTTCCTCAACCTGAATATCTGCTAACGCTTTGCGAATATCAGAATTTTCAAAAGCAAATACTCCTGAATTATATCCCAATGAAACTAATTTCTCTGTTCCAATACTATCAGCAGCTAAGAAATTATCGTACTTTTTATCCTCACTAGAATCTAAAGAGCCATATGTTGCCACTGGTTTATAATTTTTAGCCTTACTTTCATTTAAATTGCTATTTGGAACTGTACCAGATAAAATCTTGCCTAGTGTCTGATAATGCTTCTCTTCATCTTTTTTGATGGTGAGGAATAACTGCTTTAGAACAGCATCTTTTGCATCATCAGCAAATTTTTCATATTTCTGGATACAAATTTCTTCTTGCATCTGTAACTTTTTAATTTCTTCTTGTTCTTTTTGGGTTAAAATCATTTAGTCTCACTCCATTGGATTATTTTTATTTTTCTTATATATATCTATCTTTTGAAAAAATATTTTAAATATACTTACAAAACATAAAAATCACAAACAATTCATTTCCAAAATAAAAACAAAGTAAAAAAGTAAAACAGATGCCCCCTAGTAATTGAATTGGTGTTTCTTTAAATCCTAACCATTTGAGAAAGTATAAAAAACACCTTTAAAAGGTGTTTTTTATACCCATGGCTCTCTTTAATTAAGCAATTTAATCCTCATGTTCACTCGGTTTTTCAAGTGTTTTGATGCGTGTTTCCAATTCTTCTATTTTCGTTTCCAAATATATAAATTGATTAATTAAAATAGAAATAACCAAAGCAATAAGCATAAGTAAAGCCCAAAGGTTTTCAAAAATCAATCCTCCTACAAAGAAAAAAATTACATAGCATACAATAAGACTCATCACAAATGTCTGAAAAAAACTTTTCATTTTCAACTCTCCCAACTGTAGTTTATAGTATAGCACAATTATACATATTTTCCCATTATAATTTCCGGCACCCATAAAAATTGTCCCTTTCTTTGAAGAAAATATAGAACAACGTTAAAACTAAAAATCGTTCGACGTTACTTAAAAGGAAACCTCAGATTTACAATCTTGGCACGAAAGTATCATGTTGACCTTGGTAACATTTTGATGAATGGAATATATAAGAAAAATTTGCGGGGCACCATTAGGGCACCATTCACACATTTAGTAGGAAAACTAGGCATCAGAAAACGGCAAAGGAAAACCCGCACAGACGTATACCTGTGCGGGTTTATGGCGGAAGCGGTGGGATTCGAACCCACGTGCCCTTGCGGACAACTTGATTTCGAGGGGCGTGAAACAGCAAAAGCCCCTTATATCTCCGCACAATTTCTTGCAACATGCTATCTGAAAAGCCTGTAAATATGGGTTTTTTTCATTTCATGCCATTTGTGTCCACAACTTCTTACAACACTATTTTTCACGTCCGGGCACCATTTGGGCACCACGGGCACTACAAATTAGTGCTTTAGAAACAATACGCAACCACCATGGAAGGAAGTCTCAAACTGCTTTCAGTGAATGCCCATCGGAACATAAGCATACCCTTTATCTAAAAGTTTTTTGTTTGCTTCAATGGTTAGATACTTTGCATATACTGATTTTGAATCATGTTTATATCCATTTAAAAATCCAGCTATAAAACATATTTTTTTACTATTGAATAATTGGACAAAGTCCTGTTCACTGGCTTGGGGAAGTTTTTTAGTATTGTGAAGTTTACATATTTTAGCATAATACTTTTCAAGAAAATCTGAACCGTTTATTGAACGATTTTTTTGTAAATATTCAGCAGCAGTCAATATTTGATTGAGCAAATCTCTTGCACCTATTCCATCAAACTTTCCTTTATTATGCATTAAATAAAGAGTTGTGTCATCCCAAAAAATTGCGTCTGCAATCTCAACATTTTCGTGCAATGCAGTGTGCGATACAATAATATTTTTCTCTGATTCTAGAGCTTTATTATATTTTTCCTCATTAGCTGCCCTCTTTTCGAGTTTGTATTTATTCTTCAAGTCTAATGAGTTTCTATGTTTTGAATTATATAATTCAGTATATTCTTGGTCAAGAAGATCGCTATAAATCTCATCAAAGACATACCAATCACCGTTAATTAGGTAGCAAGGTTGTTTTGTTGCTCCGTACTCAATGAATCCTTGCAAAGTATTTATTATGCTTTGTGGATACAATTCTTTATTTCCATGGCGGTCTTGAGTTTCGATCTGCCAAGTTTTCAACAGGCGATTCATCAAGCTATGAGATATTCGTACGTTTTGACAAGCCAATTCGTGAAAAATATCACTTATTGTGATAGGAGTTTCCTTATCGATAAAAATATCTCCATCATCTTTAATAATGCGGTATCTATCAACATTTAAAATATAATTTTCAAAATCGTCACCAACCAAAACAAAACTATCATAAATTTGGTTTTTAAAATTTGCTACGAGTTGATTAACCAATTCGACTTTTTTAATTCCTTTTTTCTTTGCAAGAACTAAGTAGTTTAATGCAAAGTTGTCGTTCTGTTTTTCTAATGCATTTAACTTTGTTAATATCTTCGTTAAATTGCTAAGGGATAACGACCGTCGGATTACAAGAGAATCTTTATTGACTAAATTAATTTTTTTCT
>NZ_DAOUQB010000050.1 GCF_030625865.1 Anaerotignum sp.
AATTCGTGTCACCCACAATATAAATATTTAATTTATCCATGGATTTTCTTTTATGCTTGCCATCTAAATGCGTGAAGATGTTTAAAGTTGTTTGTACGTCTGAATGACCTAATTGCTCTTTGGAAGTCAGAACATCAACTCTCGCAAGATAAAGCATGGTAGCATATGTATGTCTTAACCAAGGAGCAGTGAACCGGGGAATGACGAACGGAACGCCTTGGGGCTGAAATGTGCTTTTTGGCTTGCCGGTAAGTTGATTACTGAAATCGCCGTATTTTAGGTTTAAGTCCGTTAGGTAAGGGTGGTGTAAAAGACATTCTCTTTTTTATTGCAAAGAATTACAATTTATGGTATTTTATAATAGTGTTTATTTATTATATTAAGGAGGAATAAGAATGAAAATGCAAAGAGGAAAAGATGTAGTGTTGGGCGCAGTGGTTGGTGCGTTGTTAATTGGTGCAGCTCCTATGGCGTTTGCTAAAGTTGCAGATGCTATGATTCCCGTAAACTATAACGATATTAAGGTTACAGTTGATGGAGAAGAATTAAAGACCGATAAAGAGCCTTTTATTTACGAAGGGACAACCTATTTACCTGTTAGGGCGGTAGCAGAAGCTGTTGACAAAGAAGTAGGTTGGGATAGTGCAACTAAAACTGTGACGTTAACGAGTAAAGAAGCAACAAAAGCAGCAACAGATGATGCAAAAGCAGCAACAGATGATACAAAAGCAGCAACAGATGATACAAAAGCAGCAACAGATGATACAAAAGCAGCAACAGATGATACAAAAGCAGCAACGGATGATACAAAAGCAGCGACAGATGATACAAAAGCAGCAACGGATGAAGCAACGAATAAATAATAAAGTATGCCCTTCCACCAGAGGGGATTTTTGTTGTGCAATTATCAGATAAGAAATGAGAAAGCCCCCTGAATGTGAAGGGGGCTATTTTGTTTGCTGTCAAAAAGAATATAATAAGAACTACTCATGCCAGTTGCAAATAACACCCATATGACACAAATGCGTTAAAAATGCTTCAAAAGTTATTTTCTATTTATACATCAAAATAAGGGATGTAGCGCAGCTGTTGGGGTTGAAGGTTGGTAGCAAGGGTAAGGCACCGGTGATTAATTTGAAATGAGTCTGGAGTGCGTAAAAGATATTTTTATTATAAATAATTACTAATTATGATATATTTTTCTAACGATAATAAAAAGAGGGGAATAAAAATGAAAACGCAAAGAGCAAAAGATGTAGTGTTAGGCGCAGTGGTTGCTATGCTGTTAATTGGTACAGCTCCTATTAACAATGGTTTTGAGACGTACTATAAATGAATAAATTTGATGCTGATGGGTTAAAGCTCTTTTATAGCTAGA
This sequence comes from Anaerotignum sp., assembly GCF_030625865.1. Classification (GTDB taxonomy): domain Bacteria; phylum Bacillota; class Clostridia; order Lachnospirales; family Anaerotignaceae; genus Chakrabartyella. The sequence continues at coordinate 1,379 of NZ_DAOUQB010000050.1, forward strand.
CAATAAATCGGGAGGATTGATAATATGAAAATCATTGATTTGACACATACAATTTCAAATATATGCCCTGTTTATCCGGGAACGGAAGCACCAAGCTTATCTGTTGCCAGTACATATGAAGGTAGCGGGTTTAAAGAAACTCTTTTGCATTTTTATTCTCATACAGGGACGCATATGGATGCACCAAATCACATCTATTCCAATGGAATTTCCTTGGATAAAAAAGAAGTGTCGGGATTTGTAGGGAAGGCTTGTATCATTGATGTAAGAGATGTTCCCCCAGGTGGATTGATTGATATTTCCTATATTGAGAAAAACAAAGAGCGTGTAGAGCGGGCTGAATTTATTATATTTCGAACAGGTTGGGAAAGGTATTGGGGGCAGGATGCATATTTTGGAGAATATCCGGTGATTTCTAAAGAAGTTGCCGTATATCTTGTGGGAAACAATAAAAAAGGTATGGGATTGGACAATATTGGGTTGGATCCAATTTCGGATTCTGAGCTTACATTACACCATCTCCTGTTGAAAAACGAAAACATGGTGATTATAGAAAATCTTTGTAATCTTGAGTTCATTGGAGAAAGGGATTTTTTGTTTGTTGCCCTTCCTTTGAAATTTGAAGATTCAGATGGTGCACCTGTGAGGGCCATTGCAATATTGTAAATTTTGGTACAACTGGTTATGAAATATAAAACAGAATAAAACACCTCTTTGTTACAGGGAAATACTGTAAAACAAAGAGGTGTTTTTGTCTATTTTATTCTTCTTCAACCATAGCATAAATTTCTGCCGCCATTTTTTGATAATAGCCTGTTTTATCATCAGTGACTACTTGGGCAGTATGGGATTCATAGTACATAGTACAAGCTTCAATGGCGTCTAAATGATGTTTTTGAGCAAGCATGTCCACAACATGAGAAACTAAGATAATCCGTTCTTTATAGTGGGCGTAATCATTCTCCTCAGCATCACTTTCCATAGCGATGATTCCATCAATCATACCGGCATAAAATTCTAAATCCATTTCGGGAAAGTTACGATTACTCTCCAAAATCATGGTTAGAATGGATGTCTGTCGGAATGAGAGAAACACCTTATCCGCGGGAATATTTTTTAAATAACTATAATATTCAACGCAAGATACAATCAATGTTTTTTGCTCCATATTACTTCTCTCCTTTACTTTTCATCACAAATTATGATACCTTTTTTCCTACGGAATTTCAAGTGGATTAAATGATAAGGGGTAGTTATCATTTTTTCTGATAACCGAATATAAAAAAGCGTTAATAACGGAGGTGTTTTTTTCTGTGGTATAATAATTACAATAAATAAAAGGTACGTTATCTTTAAGAAAAAGGAGTGTTTTACATGTCATTTGCAAACGGCGGTTTTGGTACAAAGGCAATTCATGCAGGAAATATTCGAGATAAGCAATATGGTGCACTAACAATGCCAATCTATCAAACATCCACATTCTTTTTTGAGAATTGCGAACAGGGAGGACATCGCTTTGCGGGGGAAGAGGAAGGATACATTTATACTCGTTTAGGTAACCCTACTACATCAGTTTTAGAAACTAAAGTAGCAGCTTTGGAAAATGGCGAGGCATGTGTTGCCACATCCAGTGGCATAGGCGCAATCTCTTCTTGTTTATGGAGTATTGCAGCGGCAGGAAAACACATCTTGGCCGATGAAACATTATATGGATGTACCTTTGCATTATTGCAGCATGGAATGACACGTTACGGCGTTGAAGTTACTTTTATTGACACATCCGATTTGGAAGCAGTGAAAAAGAATTTAAAAGAGAACACCGTTTGTGTTTATTTAGAAACACCTGCCAATCCAAACTTAAAGATTTCTGATATTACTGAAATTTCAAAGATTGTACATAGCTATAATTCGGGGATTAAAGTTGTTTGTGATAATACTTTTGCTTCTCCATACCTTCAAAGACCATTGGAACTGGGGGCTGATGTAGTTGTTCATTCTGCAACAAAATATCTGAATGGTCATGGCGATGTAATTGCTGGGTTCGTGGTAGGCAAAGCCGATTTTATGCAGGAAGTAAGAATGTTTGGGCTTAAAGATATGACTGGTGCAGTTCTTGGACCTTTTGAGTCCTTCTTGATTCTGCGTGGTTTAAAAACGTTGGAAATTCGTATGCAAAGACATTGTCAAAATGCCAAAGCTGTTGTAAAATTCTTGGCAGGACATGAAAAAGTGGAGAAGGTTTATTATCCTGGTTTAGAAAGCCATCCGGGACATGAAATTGCGAAAAAACAAATGCATGATTTTGGCGCTATGATTTCATTCGAGGTTAAGGGTGGTAAAGAAGCAGGTATGAAACTTGTGAATAGCTTGTCTTTGGCAACCATTGCTGTTTCTTTGGGCGATGCCGAAACGCTCATTGAGCATCCCGCTTCTATGACACACTCCACTTATGGTGAGGAAGATTTGAAAGCGGCAGGTATTTCAGCAGGTTTAATTCGTATGTCAATTGGCTTGGAAAATGTGGAAGATATTATTGATGATTTAAAGATGGGACTAGAGAAAATATAATTACAAACCTTGGGGGCTGCCGAAGCCCCTTTTTTTGTAAAAAGCAAAATAAAAAACTTTATGAAACCCCGCATGGAATACGAGGTTTCATGGAAAAGGTGTCTACTTTGCGGACAACCTTTAGGTCGCCATTTTACGGCGGCCTTCTTTATTTATAATCAAATTGGACTAGCGTTTGTTCAGTATTTTTTGATTTGTTCCTCTAAAATCTCTACAAACTCAAGGGCTTTTAGGGAGAGGTTTTCTTCTTTTTTTGAAATCCAGCCGATACACATATCACAGACGGGGGCGGCAATGGGTATGGCGGAAATGCGGGGGTCGTAATAACCATCAGGTAAAACGCCACTACCGGTGGAAATCGCCGAGGTGTGTGCCATAATGTTATAGGCGGTTGCCCTATCGTTTACATAAATGATTTGATTATAATCAATGCCATGATTTAATACTGCTTCCTCGGAAAAATTCAAAGAATTTTCCTCTTTTTTAGAAAAAATGACAAAGGGATATATTTTTAAATCTTCTACCGGAATTTCTTTTTTTTGGGCTAAAGGATGATTTTTGTTCATAAAGACATGGGGTCGTAATCGTTTCATTTCGTGAAAGCTGAGGTTTTTTGATTGAAATAATTTACTTAAAAACACCTCTGTTATATCTGAGAGAAAGATAATTCCTAAGTCACTTTTTCCTGTATGCACTTCTTCAATGACTTTTCCCATCGGGCATTCTTTAAACCCGTAGCGAAAGACGGGATCATTTTGTTTTTTCAGAAATTCGACGAATGCTTTGGCGCAAAAAGGATAGCGTTGTGTGGAAATATATAGACGGGAATTATCGTTGCTGTTTTTACCGGAATAAAACAGTTCCACGTCTTTGGCTTGTTGTAATAAAGGATGGATTTTCGAGATGAATTCTTGCCCTTCTTCAGTTAAGGAAATTCCACGATTACTGCGAATAAATATGGTAATACCTAAGTCTTCTTCCAGTTCTTTTATGGCTGTGGAAATGGCAGATTGGGAAACAAACAAATTTTGAGCCGCTTTATTCATAGAACCGCAATGATAAATTTCCATGATATATTCCAACTGCATCAGGGTCATAAGAAAGACCACTCCTTTTTCTTTTTATCATAGCATAATTTTAGGTGAAAAGAAAATGGACGAAAACACAAATTTACAGAAAACATGGGGTTTTTCCCTTGACAAGATGTTTTTTTGTCGTAAGCTGATAGTAGAAGAGAATTTCGAAAGGAGAATCCTGGGATGATAAAAATTACAATAGACTCCAGTATAAAAGAGTGTTGTTCTGAGGCGACGCTGGGCGTACTTCGGTGTAACGTTGTTGTAAAAGAGGACGAGACTGCTTTTTTGGAACTGTTAAATGCAAAAATAGGAGAGCTGGCTGAGGTTGAGCTTTCCCAAGCAAATAAGCGGGAAAAAATTCAATCCACAAGAAAGGCTTATAAGGCCTTAGGGAAGGATGCCAATCGCTATCGTTGTTCGGCAGAGGCAATGTGCAGAAGAATTTCCAAAGAACGAGGTTTGTACTATATTAATAACGTAGTGGATATTAATAATTATCTTTCTATAAAAACGGGGTATTCCATGGGCGCCTATGATTTGGAACAAGTGCAAGGGGATATTTTATGGGCTCGCGCTCCTGAAGGCACTGCATATCAGGGCATTGGAAAGGCTGTTTTAAATATTGAGTTTTTGCCAGCCTTGTTTGATGAATTAGGGCCTTTCGGCAACCCCACCAGCGATAATACTAGAGCAATGATTACGGAAAATACCAAGGAAATTATTATGGTTTTCTATGCTTTTGATGGAGGGAAAGAGCTTAGGGAGTATTTGAAGGAAGCTGAGAACCTGCTGAAAGAGTTTGCGGATGGAGAGAATTTTCAAGTAAGTATTGTGGAATAAACTTGTTCCCTTGGGAAAGGGCATTCATTATTTGTTGTATCATAAAGTATGGATTTTTTATAAGTGCTGTGTTATTATGGCACTATGATTCAATTGAAAGAAGGTGATGGATTGAAATCCTTCGAAGCCCTATATGCAGAATATTATGACAAGGTATATTATTTTTTATATCGGCTTTGTGGCAATGGGGACTTGGCTGAGGATCTGACACAGGAAACCTTTTTGCAGGCCTATACAGCTTTTCACAGATTCCGAGGGGAGTGTGAGATGTTTACTTGGCTTGCTTCCATCGGAAAGCATGTGTATTTTAGATATTTAAAGAAAAATAAATTAGATTTGGATTCGGCCAATCTGGAATTGGTTGTTAATACATACTGCGAGGGATGCGTTGATCCGGAAGAGCATATGAGGAGAAAAGATATTGAAAAAGCGGTGAGAACTATCATTGAGGGGATTCCCAAAAAATATCGTGATGTGGTGATGTTGCGAATCTATGCGGAGTTGCCTTTTTCCCAAATTGCCTTGGTTTTAAAAATCAGCGAAAATTCTGCGAAGGTTATTTATTTTAGGGCAAAAAAAATGCTGATGGAGGTGTTAAAGTTTGAATTTGAATTGTGATATTGTAAGGGATCTTGTGTCGCTGTATCATGATGGTTTGGCCAGCGAGTCCAGTGAAGCGGCAGTAAAAGCCCATTTAAAAGAATGCGAAAGATGTCGTGGTTATTATAAACAGTATAGACTTACCAAACCGGTACCGGTAAATTTCAATTTATATTCTTCCGGAAACTATGGGGAACTGGCGAAACATATGAGAGTTCGACGTGTATGGATGTTGGTTGCGGCGCTGGCATATGTAAGCGCATCTTTATGCGCATTCGTTATGCTTCTTATGCGAATAAGACGAAAATAGAGGTTTATTTCAGTAATAAATTACAAAATTAGAAAATTTTAATAAAAAGAAAAAAACTTGGAAAGATAGGCTTTAGAGCTTATCTTTTCTTATTTTGGAAAAAAAGAAAGAAAAAAATTCATTTTTTTTTGTAACCTTTTTCAATTTTTTTTACACTAAGTTTGCATAACACAAAAGAATGCAGTTCGGAGGATTAAATATGAATTTTCATGTGCTTGGAACGGGGATGTATGTACCCCCGAAAATTGTGACGAATGAAGATATTTCAAAATTAGTCGAAACCAATGATGAGTGGGTCATGCAGAGAGTCGGAGTAAAGCAAAGACATATCAGCACAAACGAAACAGCGGCCGATATGGGGTGTAAGGCTGCTTTGGCTGCTTTGGAAAATAGCGGCGTAAAGAAAGAAGAGATAGATTTGATTTTGGCTGCCAGTGTAAGTGGCGAGTCTATTTCCCCTTCTGTTTCCTGTATGATTCAGAACCTTTTAGGTGTTACATGTATGACGATGGACATTAATGCGGCTTGCTCAGCGTTTGTTTTTATGTTGGAGACTGCCGCAGGCTTTTTTGCAAGAGGAAGGGCTAAAAAAGTTTTGGTTATCGGTACAGAGCGTTTAAGTCGTATTGTTGATTGGGAGGACAGAGGAACTTGTGTCATTTTTGGTGATGGTGCGGGAGCCTTGGTTTTGGAAGAAGGCAATTCCTATATTGATTCTATTTTTGATGTAAAAGGCGGTTCTGATGTAATCGATATTCCTCAGCCCATGGGGAAATCACCTTTTTATGAAGGCACACAGAAAAAGCCTTATATCCATATGGCAGGGCAGGAAACTTTCAAGTTTGCGGTGAATGCGATTTGTAACGATTCTACCACCCTTTTGGAAAGACAGGGACTAACTTGGGATGACATTAAATATATTGTACCTCATCAGGCGAATAAGCGAATTATTGATTTTGCCAGTGTGAAGCTGAAAGTGCCAAAAGAAAAGTTCTATGTAAATATTGATCGTTTTGGCAATACTTCCTCTGCAAGCATTCCCATTGCTTTGGATGAAATGAACCGAAAAGGGATGTTAAATAAAGGGGACTTGCTTTTACTGCCTGCCTTTGGCGGCGGATTGGCAAGTGCATCTTGTATTTTAAGATGGTAATGAATGCCAAAGGGCTTCATATATAAAATAATATTATTACGAATAAAAAGGAGACAAAGATTATGGTATTTGAAAAGTTGCAGCTATGTTAGCAGAAAAATTGGAATGTGAAGCAAGCGAAATTAAAATGGACACAAAATTTGAAACTTTAGGCATTGACTCTTTGGATGTAATGGAATTGCTTATGAACGTGGAAGAAGAATTTGGTACAGAAATCGAATTGGGCGATAACAAGGTAAATGCAGTAGGCGACTTGGTTCAATTGATCGAAAGTAAATTGCAGTAAGAGAGGAGGAGGACAGAATGATCCTTTCACCTATCTGTTCTATGTTAGGAATTGAATATCCCATTTTTCAGGGTGGTATGGCTTGGATTGCCGACGGTAAACTGGCGGCAGCGGTTTCCAACGGCGGTGGTTTAGGCATTATTTCTGCCATGAATGCCGGAGGTGACTATCTTCGTGATCAGATTAAAATTGCACGAAGTTTGACAGATAAGCCCTTTGGCGTAAATATTATGCTGATGAGCCCCCATGTGGAGGAGGTCGCAAAGATCGTAGTGGAGGAAAAAGTACCTGTGGTAACAACAGGAGCCGGTATCCCCACAAAGTTTATGCCCATGTGGAATGAAGCGGGAATTAAAGTGATCCCTGTTGCGGCATCTGTAGCAGCGGCAAAAATGATGGAAAAAGCAGGGGCAGCTGCAGTGGTTGCTGAAGGCGGTGAATCCGGCGGTCATATCGGTGATATGAGTACCATGCCTTTAGTCCCTCAGGTTTGCGACGCAGTGAAAATTCCTGTATTGGCGGCAGGTGGTATTGGTGATGGCAGAGGAATTGCAGCGGCATTTATGTTGGGTGCCGTTGGGGTGCAAATGGGTACCAGGTTTCTTTTGGCTAAGGAGTGTTCCGTTCATTCCAATTATAAAGAAATGGTTTTAAAGGCAAGTGATATTTCTACCACAACTACAGGTAGAAGATTTGGCGGTAATACCTGCCGCAGTTTGAAAAATAATTTCACCCGTGAATTTTTGAAAAAAGAATATGCACCTGAAACCACCGCAGAAATGGTTGCGGAATTAGGTGTGGGTGCTTTAAGAAAGGCGGCTGTGGAAGGCGATACCAAACAGGGTTGCTTCTTAGCGGGGCAGGTTTCCGGTATGGTGAAAAAAGAACAGTCTGCAGCTGAAATTTTAAAAGAAATCGCAGCAGAGGCAGAGCTTTTGTTAAAAGGAGGGGCAAAATGGGTAAAATAGCATTTGTTTTCTCTGGTCAGGGTGCGCAAAAAGCGGGCATGGGCAAAAGTTTTTATGAAGCAAAAGAAAGTATTCAAGAATTATTCAATGGGGCGGAAGAAATTCGCCCCAACACTTTAAACCAGTGTTTTTTCGGTACAGATGAAGAATTAAAAAATACAGAAAATACGCAGCCTTGTTTGTATTTGACGGATCTGGCTGCGGCGCTGGCATTAAAAGAAGAAGGTATTATCCCCCAAGGTGTGGCAGGTTTTTCTTTGGGTGAGATTCCGGCTCTTGCCTTTGCAGGAGCATATGATATTTTAGATGGTTTTCGCTTGGCTTGCTTTAGAGGCCGGGTTATGGCAAGGGAAGCCGAGAAAAACCCAGGCTCTATGCTTGCGGTAATGAAGCTGGAAAACAGTAAAGTTGAAGAGATTTGTAAAAATTTTGAACATGTGTATCCTGTAAACTACAATGGCCCCGGGCAGTTGGTGGTTGCAGGGAAAAAGGAAGAAATGGAGGCCTTTTCCAAAGCAGTAAGAGAGGCCGGCGGCAGAGGTCTGCCCATCAAAGTAGGCGGCGGTTTTCACTCTCCGTTTATGAAAGAAGCGGCAAAGGACTTTGCCGAAGCTTTGAAAGAATATCAGATTCAAAAGCCGGAAATTCCCGTATATTCCAATTATATGGCGAAACCCTACGGGAGTGATGTGCCCGCTTGGATGGCACCTCAGATTGACCATGCTCTGCGTTGGCAGGAAAGTGTGGAGCAGATGGCGGCAGATGGTTTTGATACCTTTATTGAAGTTGGAGTGGGTGATACATTAAAAAAATTAATTTCTCGTATCTTACCTGAAAGTAGAGTTTATTCCGTTTCTTCAATGGAGGAGGTACAAAAGCTCAAAGAGGAGGATTTTATATGCTCAAAGGAAAGGTAGCAGTAGTGACCGGCGGTTCCAGAGGGATTGGCGCAGCTATCTGTAAATTATTCGCGAAAAATGGAGCAGATATTGCTTTTTTATATGCAGGAAACACGCAAAAGGCAGAAGAAACCCAAAAGGAATTGGAAGCGTTGGGTGTAAAAGCCAAAGGTTATCAGTGTAATATCACTGATGCAACACAGGTTGTGGCAACAGTAAAAGAAATTGTGGCTGATTTTGGAGGAATCCAAATTTTAGTAAACAATGCAGGGATTACAAAAGACAATTTGATTCCCATGATGAAAGTGGCTGATTTTGACGGAGTGGTGGATACCAATTTAAAGGGTGCTTTTTATATGATTAAACAGGTATACCCTCTGTTCTTAAAGCAAAAAAGCGGAAAAATTATTAATATGAGTTCTGTTTCCGGTTTAATTGGCAATGCGGGGCAAGCAAATTATTCTGCTTCCAAAGCAGGCTTGGTTGGGTTGACCAAATCTGTGGCAAAGGAATTGGCCTCTCGTGGTGTTTGCTGTAATGCCATTGCACCTGGCTTTATTGCCACTGATATGACGGAAACTTTTACGGCAAATGATGAGATCAAAAACGCAATTCCTATGAAACGTTTCGGGCAGGCAGAGGATGTAGCAAAATTGGCGTTGTTCCTTGCATCGGATGCATCAGATTATATTACCGGCGAAGTAATCCGCATAGATGGCGGTATGGCAATATAGGAGGTTTGTATGAGAAGAGTTGTTGTGACTGGTTTAGGGGCGGTTACCCCTATTGGAAATACAGTAGAAAGCTTTTGGAACGGATTAATCGAAGGGGAAAATGGTATTTCCCGTATTACTCGTTTTGATGTTTCTGACAGCAAATACAGCATGGCGGGAGAATTAAAAGATTTTGATCCAACCCTGTATATGGAAAAATTGACAGTGAAGAAATTAGACCGTTTTTGTGTTTATGCTCTGGCGGCAACTGCACAGGCCATGGAGGACAGTGGTTTGGAAGGTAAGGTAGATCAGGAAGAGCTTGCTGTATACTATGGTTCAGGGATTGGTGGCTTTGAAACCTTTTGTGAAAGTTCTACAACCTTGGCGGAAAAAGGACCAAGAAAGATTTCTCCTTTGTTTATTCCTAAAATGATTAGCAATATTGCCGCAGGAAATGTTGCCATTCGCTATGGTGCGGAGGGTGCTTGTGTTTCGGTTACCACTGCTTGTGCTACCGGTACGACGGCAATCGGGGAAGGGTATCGTGCCATTATGCATGGTTATGCAACAGCAGCAATTTGCGGTGGCGCTGAGGCGGCAATTGTGCCTTTAGCGGTTGCAGGTTTCGGCAGTTGCATGGCTTTAAGCCCATCCGACGATCCCAATGCTGCTTCATTGCCCTTTGATAGCAGAAGAGGCGGATTTGTTATGGGGGAGGGTGCAGGTACCTTAATTTTAGAAGAATATGAACATGCGAAAGCAAGAGGTGCAAAAATTTATGCTGAGGTGGTAGGCTATGGTTCTACTTGCGATGCACATCATGTAACAGCACCTTCTCCCGAAGCCAAGGCAAGCGCAAAGGCAATTCGTGATGCGGCTAAGGGCTTGGAGGGCATTGTGCCAGAACAGATTTATTATAATGCCCATGGCACAGGAACGCCCATGAACGATACCGTAGAAACCCTTGCAATTCATAACGCTTTAGGCGAGGATGCAGAAAAAATTCATATCAGCTCTACAAAGTCTATGACAGGTCATATGTTAGGTGCAGCAGGTGCGGTGGAAGCGATTGCTTCTATTTTGACAATGAAAAACGGTATTGTTCCACCTACCATTAACTTAAAAGAGCAAGACCCTAAGTGTGATTTAAACTATACACCAAATGTAGCCTTGAAAACACCTATAGAAGGTGCTCTTTCTACTTCTTTGGGTTTTGGTGGGCATAACGCCTGTGTGGCATTTAGAAAAATAAAGGATTGATGGATATGGAAATCAAAAAAATTGCAGATCTAGCTAAAATATTGAAACAAAATCAGCTGACAAAGCTGGATTTAACAGAAGGTGATGTTCGCCTGGTGTTAGAGGCTGGCGGTGGTAAGGTTGTTTTACAGGAAACACCGAAAGAAACCGAGGTTTTTTTGAAAGAAACCACAATTACTATGGAGGAAAAGCAAACAGTCAAAGAAGGGGCTTTTGAGCAAAAGTCACCTTTGGTGGGTACGGTTTATTTGGCACCCCAAGCTGGGGCAGCGCCTTATGTTAAGGTGGGCGACACGGTGAAAAAGGGTGATCCTGTTTGTATCGTGGAGTCCATGAAGATGTTTAATACCATTGAGGCAGAGAAGAACGGCGAAATTATTGAAGTTCCTGTGGATAATGGTCAGATTGTAGAGTTTGGGCAGGTATTGGTTTGTATTCGTGAGGAGGCATGACATGAATCAGGAAGAAATCAAGAAGATTTTGCCCCATAGAGATGCCATGCTTTTGATTGACGAGGCAGAATTGAAAGATGGGGTTGCTTATGGTAAAAAAGCCATAACGGGCAGTGAATGGTTTTTGCAGGGTCATTTTCCGGATAATCCAGTGGTACCCGGTGTCATACTTTGTGAAATTCTAGGTCAATCTGCTTGTGTATTGCTTTCGGAGGAAAAGGCGGGAGTAACGCCATTTTTCACAGGGCTTGATAAGGTGCGCTTTAAAAACAGCGTACGCCCCGGTGATGTTTTGGAAACACAATGCAAGTTGATTAAAAATAAAGGTGTGTTTTACTGGGCCGAAGGTAAAGGCTTCGTAAACGGAAAGCTATGTGTGAGTGCAGAGTTTTCCTTTGCATTAATAAAGGAGACTTGAGGAAATGTTTACAAAAATTCTCGTAGCAAATCGTGGGGAAATTGCAGTACGGATTATTCGTGCTTGTAAAGAAATGGGAATTGAAACAGTAGCTGTTTATTCCGAAGCAGACCGTAATTCATTGCCTGTGGCTTTGGCGGATGAGAGAATTTGTATCGGTGGAAAAAGTGCGTCTGAAAGTTACTTAAACCAACGCAATATCATTAGTGCTGCCTTGGCCTGCAACGCCGGTGCTATTCATCCCGGGTATGGATTTCTTTCAGAAAACCCCGAGTTTGCGGCTCTTTGCGAAGAAAACGGCATTGTCTTTATCGGGCCGAAAAGCCAAGTAATGGAAAGCATGGGAGACAAAGACCATGCCCGTAGACTGATGAAGGAAATCGGTGTGCCTGTGGTTCCCGGAACGGAAATTTTAAAGGATGTGAAGGAAGCGAAAGCTTTGGCTGAGGAAATCGGGTTTCCTTTATTGGTAAAAGCCACAGCCGGTGGCGGCGGCAAGGGGATTAGAGTTGTAAATGCCAAGGAAGAACTGGAAAATGCATTTCTCACCGCATCTGCAGAGGCAAAAAGTGCCTTTGGCAACGGAGAAGTTTTTTTGGAAAAGTATTTGACCCATGTTCGCCATGTGGAAATGCAGATTTTGGCAGACCACTTTGGGAATATGGTGTGTTTGGGAGAGAGAGATTGCTCCTTACAGCTGAATAAGCAAAAAGTCTTGGAAGAAACACCTTGCCCTATAATGACAGCAGAAATTCGTGGAAAAATGATGGAGGCAGCAATCAAAGCTGCAAAGGCCGCAAATTACACCAATGCAGGGACGGTGGAATTTTTGTTGGCACCCAACGGGGCATTTTATTTTATTGAAATGAATACTCGTTTACAGGTGGAGCATCCTATTACTGAGGAAATCAGTGGGGTTGACATTGTAAAATGGCAAATTCGTATTGCTTGCCAAATCCCTCTTGACTTTAATCAGGAGGATATTCAATTGAAAGGGCATTCTATGGAATGCCGTATCAATGCAAGGTCTACAGGGAAAATTGATTTTCTTCATATTCCCGGTGGGGCTAGGGTTCATTTTGATACCGCATTGATTCAGGAATGCGAAATTGTACCTTTTTATGACTCTATGTTGGGAAAGCTCATCGTTTTTGCCAACACCAGGGAGGATGCCATCCGTAAAATGGAGGCGGCATTATGTGAAATGATAATTCAAGGCGTAGATACAAATATTGAAGATCAGTTGAGGCTGATTCGCAGCAAGAACTTTTGGCAAGGGGCGTATGATACGCTGATATTGCCGGGAATTTTAGCGGAGGGAAGTGATTCGCTTGCATAATATTGTGGGTTTATTCCGCAAATCGAAAAACGACTTGGAAGAAGGGGGCATTACCCCTATTGTTGATGAAAAAATGCGGTGTCCCGTTTGCAAGTCCTTTGAGACAAAACGGAATATTGCAAAAAATAAAATGGTTTGTCCTTCTTGTGGGCATCATTTTCGTATTGGCGCAAGAACCAGAGTGAAAGCCCTTTGCGATAAGGGAAGTTTTCAAGAGTTTTTGACAGAGCTTTCCACCAATGATCCTCTTGACTTTCCTGGGTATGATGTGAAGCTTGAAAGCGGAAAAATGGGCTCGGGAGAGGAAGAAGCGGTATTATGCGGCCGTGCATCCTTTAAAGGGCAGGAATGTGCAATATTTGTAATGGAGCCTCAGTTTATGATGGGTAGTATGGGTTCCGTTGTTGGTGAAAGACTAGCAAGGTTGTTCGAATATGCAGCAAAGGAAAAATTACCTGTTGTTGGTTTTACCTGCTCCGGAGGAGCAAGAATGCAGGAAGGGATACTTTCTTTGATGCAAATGGCAAAGGTGAGCGGTGCGGTGGATTACCACAGCAAGCGTGGCGGTTTATATATCACTGTTTTGACCGATCCTACCACGGGTGGCGTTTCAGCCAGCTTCGCCATGCTTGGCGATATTATCCTGTCGGAGCCCAATGCCACCATTGGTTTTGCGGGACGCAGAGTCATTGAGCAGACTACGAAGAAAAAACTGCCCGACGATTTTCAAAAGGCGGAATTTTTATTGGAGCATGGGTTTGTAGATGCAATTGTGCCTAGAACAGAACTTAGAAAAACCATTTCTAAACTTCTTCGTCAGCATAAAATGAAAGAGCATGGTATTGCATTGGAGGATGCTGTTTTTCGGCAAGAAGCAAAACAACTTAAAATCAATGAATTGTCTCCTTATGAAAGAGTTCTGACGGCTAGATCTCAGGAGCGTCCTACCGCAAGGGCATATATTGAAAATATGTTTACCGATCGAACAGAGTTTCATGGGGACAGAAAGTTTGCCGATGATCAGGCGGTTATCGGTGGCATGGGAATGCTTGGAGAAATGCCCGTTACCTTTATTGGAATTGAACGAGGCAGAAATCTTGAAGAACGGATTCAGTGCAATTTTGGTAGTCCTATGCCCGAAGGTTATCGTAAGGCATTACGCTTGATGAAGCAGGCGGAAAAGTTTCAAAGGCCCATTATTTGTTTGGTAGATACAGCGGGTGCTTTTTGTGGAGAAGAGGCCGAGGAGCGTGGACAAGGGCAGGCCATTGCCGATAATTTGATGAAAATGATGGCCATAACAACGCCTATTATTACCATTGTAATCGGCGAAGGGGGTAGCGGTGGTGCTTTAGGACTTTCCGTTGCTAACTGCGTATATATGCTGGAAAATTCTGTATTTTCCGTTATCTCTCCGGAAGGTTGTGCCAGTATTTTGTTGGGAGAATCATCCAAAGAGGCTGCAGCAGAGGCGGCAAAGTGCTTGTGTATTACCGCTGAGGATATGAAGCGCTTTGGCGTTGCAGAACGTATTATCCCGGAAGATTTTTGGTATTTTGAGGAAATGTGCAACCAGCTGAAAGAAACACTTAGAGGGGATTTTAAAGAAATTTATAAGGATGCCCCTAGAATTAGTGAAAAAAGATACGAAAGATTTCGTAGACTTGGTAGCTGGAACGAAAATAAATAAGGATAGTGCCGCTTTTCATCTTTTGAAAAGCGGTTTTTT
>NZ_DAOUQB010000041.1 GCF_030625865.1 Anaerotignum sp.
AAAGGTTTCTCTCTTTTTTACTTCAGAAGGACGCTCTGAAATTGGTACGCCCATTGAAAATTTACCACGTTTTTCGGACTTTCTTCGTTTTCCTTTGTGCCGCAAATTACGCATAGTAACAGTAGAAAGAAAGCCTGAATACAACCAGCGGTATATGGTTTTGAAGCTAACCATTCCAGCAGTTGCGGTGTTTGCAATTTGTTCTGGTGACCAAGTAGCCAATAGGCACTCTGTGATTTTTTCAAGCAATTCGACTGTGCGTTTCCCTTTGGGCTTTGTTTTCCTTCGTCGCACCTCATAGGAATGTTGTGCAGCTTCACACTCATATCGTTCGTGAAGGGTATTTCTATGCACTTCTCTATCAATGCAGGAGTGATGACGATTAAGTTTTTTAGCGATGGTTCGATGAGAATATCCCTCTGATAATAATTCTTGTATGCGTCCTCGCTCAAATGTGGTAAGATGGTGGTAGCTCATAATGTTGCCTCCGTTTTGAATGTTGTCTCGTCAACTCCATTCTACACGAAAGGTTTCATTATGGGCTATTCTTTTGCCCTTATTGAGATGGCCCACTTCATTTTACAACCTATCTAATTAAAAAAAAATTTGTTTCCTCACCGGGATATTATGGCTCTTGGTGTGAATTCTCAAATCAATTAAATAGATTTTATAATTCCTATTCGCTCGACCAATTTATGAGATCGGGCGTTTTTTGCTGTTTTTGGGGCTATCTTGTCGGCTGTCGTGCACCTCCGTTCTCTCAATTCCCACTTGGTGAATTTCTGACAGGAGGTGCAACGCATGGATAGCTCCTAAAAAACTTTTTTTAAAAAAGTTTTCATATTTCCGGCATTTTCAGAATGCCCAGTGTTGAGGGTTTACGAAGCAAGTGTTGTGGCTTGCGGGCGACGACGTGCAAAAAGGTATAATGATACTCCCTTACAGCCACAGTCCGAGCGTTTAAAGCGTCGCAGACAATGGGTAGGTCTACATGAGAACCATGCAGGGGTTAAACTCCCGTGAGGTTTTGTTAAAACCGGCCAATTAAAACTCCTTTTATCTTGTAAGAATAGTGGACTTGCAGCTATTCATAAACTGATATTAGCCATTGAAAGGGGGCTAATTTATGGCACAAAATAAGAGCCAACAGGCTATTTGTAGAAGTGTTTTCAAAAGCGGCGAAAGCACCACTTCACAAAAGCAATTCACACAAAAATGGATTGAGCTTATCAATAGATTAGAAAAAAACAAAAGGACATACGCTGTAAAGCGGTAATGACAAGCTGTTTTCCACATGGTATAATTACCTTAGGGAAATGGCTTGTTCCTATCTCAAGGAGATACGAATATGAAAGTTGCTATTTATTGCCGCTTATCCGAAGAAGATAGAAACAAGCAGACCGTAACTGATGACAGCAACAGCATACAAAATCAGAAATCCATGTTGCTACAATACGCTATGGAACAGAGGTGGGAACTCTATAACATTTATAGTGACGACGACTACGCTGGAGCAGACCGAAAACGTCCAGAGTTTAACCGACTGCTAGAGGACGCGGAACATCACAAGTTTAATATTATCCTTTGCAAAACACAATCACGGTTTACCCGTGAATTGGAATTGGTAGAAAAGTATATTCACGGCTTATTTCCTATATGGGGTATTCGTTTTGTGAGTATCGTTGACAACGCAGATACCGCCAACAAGGGAAATAAAAAGTCCCGGCAAATCAACGGACTTGTCAACGAATGGTATTTAGAGGATATGTCCGATAATATCAAAAGCGTTTTAACGAACAGACGGGAAAACGGTTTTCATATCGGTGCGTTTGCGCTCTATGGGTATAAGAAAAACCCAGAGCAAAAAGGACACTTAATTATTGATGAAGAAGCTGCCGCAGTCGTCCGAGAAGTCTTTACACTTTTTTCGCAAGGGTACGGAAAAACTGCGATTGCTCGTATGCTCAATGACCGGGGGATACCAAATCCAACTGAATACAAACGATTACATGGCTTACGGTATCAACAGCCTAAAATGAAAAACAGCACTCTTTGGAAATACTTTGCGATTTCTGATATGTTGGAAAATCAAATCTATATCGGCAATATGGTACAAGGAAAATACGGAAGTATATCCTACAAGACGAAGCAGAATAAACCGCGTCCTAAAAGCGAATGGTATATTGTCGAAGGAACTCACGAACCGATTATTGATCGCGAGCTATGGGATAAGGTGGAAACCCTGCGGAAGCAAAGGGCAAAGCCTTTTAATACTGGTACGATTGGACTGTTCGCACGAAAAGCCCGCTGCGCCAACTGCGGTTACATTATGCGTTCCTCTAAAAACCACAATACGCATTACTTACAATGCTCTAACCGCCATGTAGCAAAGGATGCTTGTATCGGCTCTTTTATCTCCGTTGAAAAATTGGAGCAAACCGTCATTGCAGAACTTAATCGTTTGTCCGCTGAATATCTCGACAAGAACGAACTGGAACAAAACATTGAGTTTTGCGGAAATTTACAGGAGCAAAAAGACCGTATACATTCTGATATTGCAGTCTATGAAAAAAAGATTGCAGAATACGCAAAGGCTGTCAAAGAGCTTTACATGGATAAGGTCAAGGGCTTAATTACCGAGAGTGACTTTGGGGAGTTGTCCAAAGACTTCACCACAGAAAAAGAACGATTGGAGTGTGTTGTGCGTGACGGGCAGAAGCAGTTATCCGAAATTGAGGATAAAATTAAAGCGGGCGATAACCGCCGAGAATTAATTGAACAATACACCAACTTAGAACACCTTTCGCGGGAAATCGTAGAAACACTGATTGACTATGTAACAATCGGCAAACGTATTCCCGGCACAAGGAATGTACCCATTGAAATTCATTGGAACTTTTAACACTAAGTTGTTCTTATATGATTGCAGCAGAACAAAAAGCCAGAGCAACTTACGAATATCTCATTGATTTAACGGAAGACCCCGACGTCCTTGCACCCCTACGCTTTCTTCGTGAACGCGAGGTCGTTCACTTCCAGCGTTTTGGCGAGGCATTAGATATCGCTCGTGACTATTTAAATCAGACGCATTATTTTTTTATGAACAACCAACGTTGTGACGATTAAAACGCTTTAACATGCCTATCGTCAGCTTGTCTTTCCAAAAAAGTGTTATGTAAGTTTAAAATGTTCTCACGTCATTCCCCCAAATATAGAAACCATAAAAAAGGTATCCCCAATAATTTAAGGATACCTTTTTTTATAAATTAATTCTTTCTCATGTTTACAGAGGCATTTTTAAATTTATCATGCACCGCTACCATCGCTGTATCAATGTCTTTTTCCGCAATCAATACAGTTATCTTAATTTCAGATGTGGAAATCATCTGAATATTTACTCCCGCATCATACATTGACTCAAAGAACATTGCCGCTACACCGGGATTAGAAGCCATACCTGCACCAACAATAGATAATTTTGCAACGCTGTCATCATGTAAAACCGTTTCAGCAGTTAACCTTTCTTTGTTTTCTTCTAAAGCCTTTAAGGCAATATCCAAATCATCTTTACCAATTGTAAAGGAAATATCCTGTTTTCCATCATGACCTGTTGACTGAAGAATAATATCTACGCTTACCTTTTCCTTTGCCATTAGAGTAAATACTTCAAATGCCTTACCAGGCTCATCTTTTATGCCCATGATAGAAATACGGGATACATTTTTATCTGCTGCCACACCGCTAACCAGCATTCTTTCCATCTTACATTCCTCCTTCACCTCTGTACCTTCTGCATCTGTCATACTGGAAAGCACGGATAACTTTACATTATATTTCTTCGCCAATTCAACAGAACGGCAATGCAGAACTTTTGCCCCCAAGGATGCCAATTCCAACATTTCATCATAACTGATTTCATCAAGCTTTTGCGCATCTTTTACCACTCTTGGATCAGCAGTATAAACGCCATCTACATCTGTATAAATTTCGCAAACATCCGCATTCAAAGCAGCCGCTAAGGCAACGGCAGAAGTATCGGAACCACCTCTACCTAAAGTTGTCATATCTCCAAGGGTATTCACACCCTGAAATCCTGTCACAAGAACAACATTGCCTCTTTCCAATTCGTTTTCAATACGCTCTGTCTGTATTTTACGAATTCTTGCATTGCTGTACGTATTTGTTGTTTCAATACCAACCTGAGAACCATTCAAAGAAATAGCTCTCCCCCCCAAAGCATTGATTGCCATTGACATCAAAGCAACAGACTGCTGCTCTCCGGTAACCAAAAGCATATCCATTTCTCTTCTGTTTGCTTTCGGGTTAATTTCTTTTGCTTTTGCAATTAAACCATCTGTCGTTTTCCCTTGGGCAGACAAAACCACAACTAAGTCATTGCCTTCTTTTTTTGCTTTCAGAATTCTCTTGGCAACATTAAAGACTCTTTCTGCATTGGCAACAGAACTGCCGCCATATTTTTGCACAATCAACATCGTTCTTACCTCCTGTTATTCTGTCTCAACCTTTGCACCCTCTAAATCCGCCTTTAAAAGCGTTAACTGCCAATGGTCGGGAAGGGTTTGCAAATACTTGGACATCTCAATTTGGAACTGTTCCGCGTGTTCCTTCATTACCATAGCCATCAGCGTGGAGCCTGCTCCACTCAGATAAGAAGCGACTGCACCATATTCCTTCGCTTGTTCAAAAATTCTATCCATATTGGGTATCAACTGACTTCTGTAGGGCTGATGAATTTTATCCTCCATGGCCATAGATAAATTTTCAAGCTTGCCGCTCATAATGGACGCCACTAATAGCGCTCCTCTTGATACATTAAAAACTACTTCCCCGCGAGAATATCCATCGGGCAATACCCCTCTTGATTTTGCTGTAGAAACCGGGAAATTGGGAACCATAGTGGCAAATACCAACTCCTCTGGCAAATCAAGGCGCACATGCTGCATTTTTTTATCGTCCAGTGCACCAACAACCATACTGCCGAAAATGGCTGGGTTGGAATTATCAGGATGTCCCTCAAGCTTTGCAGCCATTTGGGCCAATTCCTCTTTATCGCAAGGTCTGCCTGCTAATTCATTGGCAGCAATCAAGCCCCCAACAATACAAGCTGCACTACTGCCCAAGCCCCTCACCATAGGAATATAATCCTCTTGAATGATATGCACTCCTGGCATGGCTAACCCCTTTTGATCATAAAAATATTTCATGGTTTTATAAATCAAATTACTTTCATCCGTAGGAATTTCGATTTCTTGCTTACGCTTCACTTCAATATTTAACCCTCGGGGTATTTCCTCTACCCAAAGATAGTTATACAATTCCAATGCAACACCGATTGAGTCAAAACCCGGACCCATATTTGCCGATGTAGCAGGAATCTTAATATGTATCATAATACGATCCTCCACTTCTTACAACAATTAATATATGGTACTGCGCATAAAAAAACACTAATATATTGGAATGTGTACGGACAAAACAAAGCTCCTTCCAGAGGAGCTTTGAAAAACCAAATCTTTTGATATATAAATCAATAGAAATTATTCTCTGCCTATAATCCTCAATGACTGTACCCCTTGCAGACCTTCAATACGGTTAATCAAGCGGCTAAAGTCCCCTTGCATAGCGTTGGTTTCAATCGTTATGGTAACATTCGCAATACCATTGATGGGAATTGTTTGGTTTATCGTCAAAATATTTGCACCTTCCGTTGCAATGCTATTTAAAACCGCTGACAAAAGGCCGGGGGTATTATCTAAGTTCGTAGAAAGGGTAACAGTTTTCCCTCTTGTATTTTCATAGAGAGGATGAACAGCATCCCGATACTTATAAAATGCACTGCGGCTGATTCCCACTTTGCTCACAGCATCTTGTACCGTTTTTTCTTTCTTGCTTTCTAAAAGATTTTTAACTTCCATTACCTTTAAAAATATTTCTGGCAATACACTTTTATCCACAATAAAAAAATTCTTGTCTTCCTTCACTTTTTCTCCTCCTGTTTTTTTGACGAAAACATTTGTTTTCAATACAAGGAATATAACATATTTTGCAGTTCTTTTCAACATTAACATTTTAAATTTCTTGCAACTTTTTTGGAAATCTGTCTTTTGCACAAAAACAAATACCTCTCTGTATCCATACAGTACAAATTGACATAGTATTTTCGTCTTTTCATGTTTTATTTTACTCTTTTTTCTGTTAAAATAAATTTTAAGTGTCTTTCTTCATTATATTTTTAGATGAATCGAAAGACAAGACCTTTAACAAAGATTTTTAAAAGTATTTAAACAGACTTCTCCGAATTAGACACAGAAAGCTTTCGTACGAATATAGCTTGATCAAAACAGGCTATCTTAAAAACTGTTACTTTAAAAATTATATTCTTTGTTAATTACTAAATTAAAATCCCCAAAGGAGTTTTTTAATGAAACACGAACAAATTACCCAACCTCAGCACAGTCACTTGCTGAGCTTGTTTTCAAACGGCTACACCTCTATGTGTGCCCATATGGATCTATCCTGTCAAAAAGGGCTAAAAGAAACAGCCCCCTTGGCTTTCACAAAATGGTATTACACTGCAATTGCGGCTGATACCCTGTTATCTCCCGCAAATATTGTCAGTCAAGATTTAGAAAAAGCAAGGGAGGGAGTGGAATTTCAATACACACTCCATTTACCCTCGGATGGGCAGGATGTAAAAGAATGTACTTTTCGGCTTCTTTCCTACTCTTTGGAGCAGCATCCTTTAATTGAGGATCTGCGTAAAATTACAGATTTTTGTGCACCGGATTGTAAAATGAATGAAAATCTGTTTTTTGTCGAAGAAGATAGAGCCACGCTATTAAAAAAACTTTCCCATGAAAGCGAATTTTATTTAGAATATCTAACACGTCTCGCTTGGAGAATGGGACTTTTTATTTATATGCCTGCAATTCATACAAAAAAGGCACAGCGTGCCCCCTATTGCAACACATTCTTTGCCCAAGATACCGAAATAGTATTAAAAGCTGCTGTGGAAGCAGCCTGTGAATTGGCAGCAGAGCGCTTTTCCATTTCTATGGAATTAGATCAAGGAATGGCTACGCCGAATTTCTTTCAAGAATGTCTTTCCTCTCCCACAGAAACCGATCGTATTTTTATTGATTTTTATAAGCAGGTTGATATTGAGATAGAAAAAATCTGGAAAACCTCTCCAAACGAGTTAACAGAAGATGATAAAGCAATTATATCCTCTTTTCTTTTTACCGGAATTATGATTGATAAGTGGTTTATTTTCCCAATGAGCAGCTTCTTTGGTATCATTCGCCCCATTTCTTTTACACCGATTAATTTCTTTAATCAGGTAAATAATTTATCTGCTTTGCTGATAATGGAGCATAATATTGGTACAGAACTATTCACACCTCCCAGTTATTATTCCCTTACACCTTTGGGTGAAAGGCTCTTTGATAAAAAAAATGACGAGGACGAGAAATATAAATTGTCCAATAAACTTTCTTATGAGCAAATTTTAGAGGCATTAGAACGAGAAATCGAAATTAACCGTTTTGAACATGTTTTTTATATGGGTGCAGAAAAAGATATCCTAACGATAAAGGCCTTTCTAAAAACCGATCCTGATTTTTGGAAAATGATTGAAATCGAAATCACAACGCCGTTAGATGAATTTTGCAGTGATTTAAGTGCCGCCTTTTCCATGGAGGATGATCGTGACTATCTTCTTTCTGTTCTTGATGAAAATAATTTCCCTGTGGACTATTCTCCCTTGGGTTCAAAAAGGAGTATCAACAAAACAGCGGGAAAAAACCTTGAAGATTTATTGCTGGCCAAAGAAGATTTGTTTTCTCTTACCTTTGGAAAAACAAATCAAATGATATTGGAAGTTATCGATATTTTTCCGGGAGACCCCTATATCCTCTACCCTCGTATTCAGGCGCAGAGCCCAAAGGTAACTGAGTTGGAAAAAATAGACGAAATTTTTTAGTTAAAAGGAGCGTAGGATGATGCAACTGATTCATCAACATGGCGGCGATTTAGACGCTATTGAACGAAAATATGGTATATCGAAAAATGAAATAAAGGATTTTAGTGGAAATATTAACCCTCTAGGCTTTCCTAAAACAGCCCAGAAAGCTTTAGCCGAAAATTTAGATATTATTTCCACCTACCCTGACAAAAAATATACTGCCTTGAGGCAGGCCATCTCCAAATATACAGGGGCAAATTCCCCACATATTGTAGTGGGAAATGGTTCTACGGAGTTGATTTCCACTTTTATTCAAACGATTCATGCGAAAAAAAGCATCATTATCGGCCCATCCTACTCTGAATACGAAAGAGAAATCACCCTTCGTGGCGGTTCCTTCTCTTATTTTCCTCTAAAAGAAGAAAATAATTTCTGTATTGATTTACCTGCGCTTCTGGATGCATTAACAGCGGATATTGGTATGCTGGTTATTTGTAACCCCAATAACCCCACAGGCTCAGCCTTTACCACCACACAATTAGAAACAGTAATGGAGCACACAAAAAAAATAGGTGCCTCTGTTATGATTGACGAAACCTATATTGAATTTTCCGATAACTTGAATGAAATTTGTGCCATTCCTCTGGTAGAAAAATTTGATAATTTATTTGTTGTTCGTGGCACCTCAAAATTTTTTGCAGCTCCCGGGATTCGCTTGGGTTATGGTGTCTCCTCCAATCAAAGCTTTTTAGATCGATTGAAAACAAATCAAGACCCTTGGAGTGTGAATAGCCTGGCTGCATTTGCAGGAGAAATCATTTTTTCAGATACAGAATTCCATATGGCAACGCAAAAACTGATTTCCCAAGAACGTAAAAAAGCACTCACTGAGCTTGTCTCCTGGAAAAATGTAAAGGCATTTCCCTCCTCGGCAAATTTTATATTAATGAAACTTTTGACGGACAAGATTACCGCCGGAGAGCTTTTTGAAAAATTAATTCAAAAGAAAATGCTGATCCGCGATGCATCCTCATTTACTTTTTTGGATGAAAAATATTTACGTTTTTGCATTCTTTCTCCCGAAGACAATTTCGCCTTGCTAAAAGAACTAAAACTCTGGGTAGAGTAAAAAACTGACATCATTATTTTTCTTATTCAGGCGCATATTACTTTCAAAGCCCAAAGGTTTTGAGGTGATTATATGAAAGAAACAATTAGTTGGAATGATCTCTGCGGATATTTAGATTCATTAAGAGACACTATGACAGACGGACGAAATTTTCCGCCATCCCATGTGCTTTTTTTTGACAGCCGCAGCTTTTATTACTATTTTTCAAAATGTCCTTGTGGAAAGGAAACAGTGGAAGAAGTTCTTATCCAAATGGAAAACTGCATTCCCTTGGCAATTACCGATGAGAGTTTACAACTTTTTCTGTCAGCCTGCAAAAAAGAAGATTCTCCTTATCTTGCCCATTCCTTTCTTGAAAGCAGTAAGGCGGATTTCCTTCTCTTGATTCGCCATGCAGCCAAAGATGATGGAAAATGGCATGCTGTCATGACACTGTGTGAAGGGTTGCGGCAAAAAAACCTTTCCTAAATAGATGAAGGGAGCATTTCCTGTGGCTCAATATCCATATCGAAGTCTAAATGAATATTATCGGAATCTATTTGGGAAAAAGACAGCAAAAATTTCTCTGGATGGCGGCTTTACCTGCCCAAACCGAGATGGAACTCTATCCACTGGCGGCTGTATTTTTTGCAGTGCCGGCGGCTCAGGAGATTTTGCGGAAGACGCTTCCCTTTCCATCACACAGCAAATTAAAAAAGGGAAGGCCCAAACTCTTAAAAAATGGCCCAATGCTTGCTATATTGCTTATTTTCAGGCCTTTACCAACACCTATGCCTCCGTTGATGTTTTACGGGCAAAATACGAAGAAGCCTTGGCACAACCGGAAATTTCAGGTATCTCTATTGCAACTCGCTCAGATTGCCTAGATGATGATGTTTTAGAGTTATTAAAAGAGCTTTCTTTTAAAACTAAAGTTTGGGTAGAATTGGGATTGCAGACAGCAAACGAAGATACGGCAAATTTTATCCGTCGAGGTTATCCTAACAGTGTCTTTGTAGAAAGCGTAGAAAAACTTCATGGCATTCACATTCCTGTCATTGCCCATGTTATTTTAGGGCTTCCCGGTGAAACCTCGGAGGATATGTTAAACACCATAGATTTTATAAATAATCTGCCCATACATGGTATAAAGTTGCAGCTCATGCATGTCCTTGCTAATACAGATTTGGCAAATTTATATGAAACCGGCAATTATACCCCTCTGGAGAAAGAGGTTTATTTAGAAATGCTTTGCCAGTGTATCTCTCGCCTTCGCCCTGATATTGTCATTTATAGGCTTACAGGAGATGGAGATAAAAACACTCTTTTAGCACCACTATGGAGCTTACAAAAACGAGATGTCCTAAACCAGTTACATCACTTACTGAAAGAAAAAAAGATACAACAAGGGAATTCCTATTGCCCTTAAAATTAACCCTATCCTTTTTTCCAATTCTGTGTTAGAATATAAAATATTTTGAAAGGAGACCTGTACTGTGGCTGATCCCATTCGACAATTAGCGGAGCATAAACTGATTATACTGCACTTAGTGCAAAAAATGGGAATCTCCCTTTCTAATAGTGAAATTTGTCAGTTTTTGTTGAACAAAGAATATATGGACTATTTTTCCGTACAACAATATCTTGCAGAATTGGTAGATGCAGGTTGGTTGGAAAAGGCAAAAGAGCATAATAATACGCGCTATACCCTAACGGATGAAGGGGAAGAAGTAATTAACTATTTTCAAAACCATGTAAAAGAAAGCGTAAAAGAAGATATCAGTATTTATGTGAAAGAAAATAGTAAACGTATCCGAGCCGAGTATGCAGTAACTGCAAACTATTTCCCCGAATTTAATGGTGATTTTCTTGTGAAATGTGGGCTTTGTGATGATGATGGTGCCCTTCTTATGGAAATCAGTGTTTCTGTTGTTTCAAAGCAGCAGGCACAACAAATTTGCAGAAATTGGCGTAAAAATGTAAATCATCTCTATGGTTCCTTTTTAACCTCATTGGTCGTGAGTGATGATCCACTCCCTATAGAATTTAAAGCAAGATCAGAAAATTTTCCTGAACCAAGCACTGAAGAGCAAAAATAATCCATTACATATTCTCAGAATTCACTTGCGGCAAATATACTTCTGTTTATTGCCGCTTTTTTACGTTGTAAAATTAATATTTCAATCAATTATCCGGAAAGAATTTTTTATTTTGTCTTAGATTTAACCCCTCACCCGCGTAAATGATCTCAATCCCCCTCTGAAAAGATATATCTCATTGGATATATAATAAAAAACCACTCTCTGTTTAAGTTCATTCTAGACTGTTATAATCTATACCATCTTAAAATCCCATCTAAAAAGTGTATAAAAATAAGGCTTTTTATGTTATTAATACCATAAAAAGCCTTAAAAATTTTAGTTCGTATTTTTTATTACTTTATATTAAAGAAAGCATTCATGCCCAAATATTCAGCCGCATCATCCAGCTCTTCTTCAATTCTAAGAAGCTGATTGTATTTTGCAACACGGTCTGTTCTGGCAGGAGCACCTGTCTTAATCTGCCCTGCATTCACTGCCACTACGATATCCGCAATGGTGGTGTCTTCCGTTTCGCCACTTCTATGGGAAACTACAGCGGTCATTTTGTTTCTGTTTGCCAATTGAATGGCATTAAAAGTCTCTGTCAAGGTACCAATCTGGTTTACCTTAATCAAAATTGCATTGCCCGCCTTCAGCTCAATACCCTTTTGTAAACGTTCCGTATTGGTAACAAAAAGGTCATCCCCTACCAACTGAATCTTGTCACCCAATTCTTTGGTCAGCAACTGCCAGCCTGCCCAATCTTCTTCTGCCAAACCGTCTTCAATAGAAATAATAGGATATTTCGCAACCAAAGCCTTCCAGAATTCCACCATCTCTTCGGATGTTCTAACGATTTCTTTGCCGGCCATTTTGCTTTCGCCAGGGAAATGATATTTGCCGTCTTTTTCATCATATAATTCTGTCATAGCAGGGTCTAAAGCAATTTTAATATCTTCGTCCCACTTGTAGCCACTAGCGTCAACTGCTTCTTTAATCAAATCAATTACAGCGTCTGCTGTAGGCAGGTCAGGCGCAAATCCACCTTCGTCACCCACTGCTGTGGAAAGACCCTTATTTTTCAAAACCTTCTTTAATATATGGTAAATCTCTGCACACATGCGAAGTGCTTCCTTGAAAGAAGGTGCTCCAACGGGCATAATCATAAATTCCTGCACATCCACTGTGTTGTCAGCATGCTTACCGCCATTCATAATGTTCATCATAGGAACAGGCATGGTTTTTGCATTAAATCCGCCTAAGTACTGATATAAAGGCATATCAACAGCTTCTGCCGCAGCCTTTGCCACTGCCATAGAAACACCGAGAATGGCGTTTGCGCCTAATTTACCTTTGTTGGGTGTTCCGTCCAAAGCAATCATGGCTTTGTCAACAGACACTTGGTCTAAGGCATTCATTCCGATGACTTCTTCTGCAATAATGTTATTCACATTATCCACAGCATTTTGAACCCCGGTGCCGTTATATCTTTTATCACCGTCACGCATTTCTACCGCCTCAAAAGCACCTGTAGAAGCGCCGCTTGGAACCGCTGCACGGGCGATAATACTGTCATCTACAATGACTTCCACTTCAACCGTAGGGTTTCCTCTGGAATCCAATACTTCTCTTGCATAAACATCTGTAATTTCAAAAAAACCTTTCATTTGTAACATCCTCCTTATATTTACTTGCTGATCAGCAAACTTTTTCCTGTCATTTCTTGTGGAATAGGGATACCCATCATTTCTAAAAGGGTAGGTGCAATATCTGCCAGTCTCCCACCTTCTCTTAATCCCACACCATCGGTATAATTAATCAGTACAAAGGGAACGGGGTTCGTTGTATGGGCGGTAAAGGGTCCATGGGTTTCATAGTCAATCATCTGATCGCTGTTTCCATGATCAGCACATAAAAATATATTTGCACCAGTTTCCAATATTGCTTCCATCACCTTGCCGACACATGTATCCACAGCCTCTACGGCCTTGATTGCAGCCTCTATAATGCCTGTATGCCCTACCATATCAGAATTTGCATAATTTACAATAATCAAATCATACTCACGAGAACGGATTGCCTTAACCAATCCCTCTGTAACCTCATACGCACTCATTTCCGGCTGCAAATCATAAGTTGCAACCTTAGGCGATGGTACCAGCCAACGATCCTCGTTAGGATTTGGCTCCTCTACACCGCCGTTGAAAAAGAATGTAACATGGGCATATTTTTCCGTTTCTGCCGTTCTTAGCTGCTTCAATCCCAGAGAAGAAATATAGCTTCCTAATGTATTTGTGAGCCTTTGAGGCTTAAAAGCAACCTCTTTATTGGGAATGGTAATATCATATTCCGTAAAACATATATATTTCAAATCATGCACTATTTTTTCTCTTTTGAACCCATCAAATTCAGGATCGCACATCGCCCTGGTAATTTCTCTGGCACGGTCAGGGCGGAAATTAAAGAAAATAACTGCATCACGATCAGAAATTTTCCCTTTTGCCATACCCTTTTCGTCTACAACAACAGTTGGTGGCATAAATTCGTCTGTTTTGCCTTTTTCATAAAACTGTTTAATCCCATCTATGGCATCTGTAGCCGTTGCACCTTTGCCTAAAACCATGGCATCATAAGCTTCCTGTACTCTTTCCCAGCGTTTATCACGATCCATGACGTAATATCGCCCAATCACCGTTGCAAACTCACCGACTTCCATTTCACGCATTTTTTCAGCCAGTTCTGCAACATAATTTACACCGGAAGAAGGCGGTGTATCTCTGCCGTCCAAAAAAGCATGGACATATACCTTCTCCAAATTATATCTTTTTGCCAAACGCAACAATGCATAAAGGTGGGTATTATGGCTGTGCACGCCGCCATCAGAGACCAAACCGTATAAATGCAGAGCAGAAGAATTTTCTTTACAGTGCTCAATTGCTTGAAGCAACGCAGAATTTTCGTAAAAATCCCCGTCTTCAATGGCTTTTGTAATACGGGTTAATTCCTGATATACAATACGCCCTGCGCCAATATTCAAATGTCCCACTTCGGAATTTCCCATCTGGCCTTCAGGTAAACCAACATCACGACCACTGGCATATCCCTTTACAAAAGGGTATTTTTTGAAAATGCCATCCAGTACGGGGGTGTTTGCCTGTTTAATGGCATTACCTTCCACCTTTTCGCTGATTCCAAATCCATCCAGTATCATTAAAACTGTTGTTCTCTTTCCCATATATTATCACCTTGCTTTCAACACTTGCCTTATTTTTGATAGTGCACAATTTCCTGGAATTCTTCTTTCAAGCTGGCTCCACCAACCAATCCACCGTCAATATCATCCATTGCAAATAATTCTGCTGCATTTTTTCCGTTTACACTGCCGCCATACTGAATTCTTACCTTTTGCGCAACAGTCTCACCGTAAACTTCCCCAACTACTTGACGAATGGCTTTACAAACCTCCTGCGCTTGCTGAGCGGTTGCAGTTTTTCCTGTACCGATTGCCCAAATAGGCTCATAGGCAATTACAACTTTTTCAACCTCTTCAGCCGTAAGTTCCTGTAAACCACATTTGATTTGTATACGAATCCACTCAATGGTAATTCCAGCTTCTCGCTGCTCCAGTGTCTCCCCACAGCACATAATGGGAGTAATCCCAATCTCCAGAGCCTTCTTCACCTTTTTATTCACCATGTCGTCTGTTTCATGAAAAAGCTGACGGCGTTCCGAGTGCCCTAATACAACATAAGAAACTCCCATCTCCTTTAGCATCAGAGGAGAAATTTCTCCGGTGTACGCACCACTGTCCTCAAAATACATATTTTCTGCACCAACGGCGATTCCGCTTCCCGCCAACTCCTCTAAAACGGGAAATAAATCCACAAAAGGAACACAAAAAACCACGTCAACCGCAGAGGATGCAACCTTCTCCTTCATTCCCTTGCAAAACGCTGCTGCCTCTTTCGGTGTTTTATTCATTTTCCAGTTTCCTGCAATAATTTTCTTTCTCATGATCCTCACCTCTCTTATGGTCCAAAACTTTTTCTGGCAACCAACTCTATCTTTTTCAATAAGTCCTGACCGCTCCAGCCAGATTCCACATTAATTCTTGGTATTTCATAGGGAGATGTACCTTTGGTAATCACTCTTTGTTCTGTCGTAAACAACAAGTCAAAGCCCATCTCCTTTAGCTTCTCCTGGCAACTTAATGTAAACCTTCCATTGGGAAATGCCAATGCTTTACAACTATCCTGATGTAAATACATTTGCAGTGCAAGTTCCCCTTTTTCCGCTTCGGCCAAAAACTCCGCTTCTGTTTCCATATCCACGGGAACATGGTTCGCCGTATGGTTATAAATTTTAACCCATTTGCTGTCTACCATTTTTTTTGCTTGCTCCCATGTAAACTTCTTTAACCCAGTTTGTTCGGTTATGCTGTCCGTCACAGCAAAAATAGAGACAGGGACACGATACTCTTTGAAAATTGGAAAGGCCAAGTCATAATTACTCACATATCCATCATCCATAGTGATACAAATATATTTGTTATTTAACCCAAGGCACATTTCGTCTTTTCCCATTTCTTTATATGGAACCTTCTCTTTTTCCACCCGCCAAAGAAGCTGCTTCAAACTCTCTAGGGAAATAAATTGATATCCCTGATCTTTTAAATAGCGAATCTGCTCCTCCAGCTCGGCTTGGGTGGTAACAACATCGTTTCCCTGACCCATGTCTCGTATTGCAAAATGATGATACAGCAAAACCGGAATATAATCTGTCGGCGAAATTATGATTTCTTCCGCCGGCTTTATTAGTTCTTGTTCTTCTACATTATTCTTGACAACAACTGTTTTTCCCCAGACAATTTGCTGAAAAATCAGGCTGCCTAGTAATACCATTGCCAAGAATGTTTTCCCCCTGTGTTTCATGATTAACCTTATTTATCTTGCACTGCTACCACGCCGGGCAAGTCCTTTCCTTCCAAAAATTCCAAAGAAGCACCGCCACCTGTGGAAATGTGTGTCATTTTATCTCCAAAACCAAGCTGATTTACTGCAGCAGCAGAGTCTCCACCACCAATAATTGTTGTTGCATGAATATCTGCCATTGCCTGAGCCACGGCTTTTGTACCTCCTGCAAAATTCTCAAATTCAAATACCCCCATGGGGCCGTTCCAGATCACAGTCTTTGCATCTTTGATTGCTGCTGCAAACAATTCTCTGGACTTTTCTCCAATATCCAGACCCATCCATCCATCGGGAATGTCCAGT
Source organism: Anaerotignum sp. (assembly GCF_030625865.1). Taxonomy (GTDB): domain Bacteria; phylum Bacillota; class Clostridia; order Lachnospirales; family Anaerotignaceae; genus Chakrabartyella. Next base: position 16,447 of record NZ_DAOUQB010000041.1, read on the forward strand.
GCTGAAACCGTTTTAAATTCTGTATCATTTTTAAATTCTTTCGTTATAATTGTGTCTACAGGGAGCAATAATGTTACGCCTTTTTCTTCGGCTTTTGCCATCATCTCTTTGGCATAATCAACCTTATCTGCTTCCAATAAAGATTCCCCAACCTTGCCGCCTTTTGCCACCCCGAAGGTATAAGCCATACCGCCGCCAATAATCAGCGTATCCACCTTATCCAATAAATTGTTAATTACATTGATTTTGTCAGAAACCTTGGAGCCACCTAAAATTGCCACAAAGGGATGCTTTGGATTATTCACAGCGTTACCTAAAAATTCGATTTCCTTTTCCATCAGATATCCAACAGCAGATTCTTTTACAAATTCTGCAACACCCACCGTGGAGCAATGGGCTCTATGACTGCTGCCAAAAGCATCGTTTACAAAGATATCTGCCAAGGATGCCAGTTCCTTGCTGAAGCTTTCTTCGTTTTTTGTTTCTTCTTTTCTATAACGTGTGTTTTCCAGTAATACGACTTCCCCATCTTTCATGGCTGCAACAGCTTTTCGGGCATTCTCACCAACAACCACCTCATCCTTTGCAAAAACCACATCCTTGTCCAATAATTCCGAAAGTCTTTTTGCAACAGGTGCCAATGAAAGTTCTGGCTTTGCCTCCCCTTTGGGTTTACCCATGTGGGAGCACAGAATAACCTTCCCTCCATCTTCCAGCAACTTTTTAATGGTAGGCAAGGCGGCTGTAATTCTGCTTTCATCGGTAATTTCCCCGTCCTGTAAAGGAACATTAAAGTCGCATCGAACCAAAACCTTTTTTCCTTTCACCTGTAAGTCATCCACTGATTTCTTGTTCAGCATGATCAATTCTCCTTTCTGATTGACGTTTAAATGGTGACATCTAATTCTAGAATAATACTACTTTTCCCAATTTTTTCTTTTTTATTTTGAATATGGAAAAACCATTATACCCTATGATAAATAACTCTAAAGCTTTTAGGATTTATGCTTCCAATAAATTTATCATTTTTAATGCTGCACCCTCGTCTGTCACAAATACACCGCTTGGAATACTTTGACATACAGCCAGTATGCTTTCGGCTTTTTTCTCCCCGCCGGCAACAACAATAACCTCGTCCATTTTTTTAATTTCATTGAAATCAATGGCTATAGAGCGTGTACGATAAAGCACTTCACCACTTCGATTAAAATAATATCCGCATGCCTCGGCAATTGCATCGTTCTGGGCTAAATAAGCTTTTACTTCCTCATCCAATCTCCGTTTTTCGGCCATATCCAATGCATTGCCCACACCCAAAAGCAAAATATTCGCCTTATCCATCTCTTGTATGGTCTCAAAAATTTCCGGTTGCTTTTTCATCTCCTCTAAGGCAGTTTCACTTAAGTTATCCGGCAAATGCAATAATCGATACTCTGACTGCAGCTTTTCAGCCAGTTTTACTGCCAAGGTATCCGCCTGCAATTCCATCTTTCTTCCAATGCTACCTCTTGCAGGTACAATCATTTTAGCCATTGGTTTCGTCATTTCCGGTGTGGCAAGCACCAGATCCTCCATTGCCGTACCACCGGTGATGGCAATACAGCTTTTGTCATTTGTTTTTTCCAGAAGATGACGCATTGCCAACTGTCCCATTTCCTTGCGGCTGCGTTCGCTGCAATCGGCATCCCCTTGGGCAATTAACACTCTCTTTACACCTAGAAGCTTAGCCAGTTTTTCCTCCAAAACAGACAACCCCGTCATGACAGAGAAAATTTTATCCAACCCATCTAAAACTTCAATGCCTTCTTCCGTAACCGTCATACCTGTTTTAGAAACCTGTACTAATTTTTGCACGCTGAAACGTTCAATTTCACTGCGCACAGTTCTTTCCGTCATGCCCAATGCAAGTACAACCATTCTTCTGCCACAAGGCTGTAAAAGACGAACGGTCTTTAAAACACGGTATCTTTTAATCATTTCTTCTGTCAAATCCGGCGCAATTTTACGAATTAGTTGTATTTTATCCTCCATGCTCCACCTTCCCCTGGTCTTTTTTTGTCCTATCTGCATTTTTTTGTCCCAACCAAAAGAAAAAAAGGGAGGTGGCGCGCAGTCAGTAGTGAAAACCACACCGGCCACCTGCCGCCCCATCTTCTTAAATCTGCTCAACTTTTACGGAATCATCCACATCTTTGTCTGTGCAGCAGCAATCATCTTCATTACAATATTCGTCTTCTAAATCGTCCCAGTCGTAATCCCAGTCCTCATCATATTCGTCATCCATTTTTGTCTTCAACAAATAAATAACACCCAAAGCAACCACTGCCAAAATTGCAGCAATTACTGCCAACACAATAAATAGAGTCTTTTTATCATCATTATCATTGTGCAAAACAAGAATTTTGTCCTTTAAATCTTCAAAGCTAGGTTTCACTTCAAAACACTTTTTCATATCACATTACTCCTTTACAGTTTTTTTTCGGAAAATTTCCGTTTAAGAAATTCCTTATTCTTGCGCATTTCACTATATTCGTAATATGCTTTTTTCAAAATCTGGCGTTCATCATTAAACTTCAACAAATGATAGGCCTCATGAAATTTATAAAAACCGGCATCGGCGAAGTATTCTTCGCTCTGAGGTTTACAAAAAAAGGAATTGGCACTCATCAAATACCAATGAACTGTTTTACTTACAGTATCTTCACTACCTTTAAATGTGTATTGCGTTTTCCCCACATATTTGATAATTTCGCCGGTCGCACCGGATTCTTCCTTTACCTCACGCAAAGCAGTCTGCCGATAGGTTTCGCCTTCTTCCACAGTGCCTTTGGGTAATACCCAACCCATGTATCTGCCGTTTTGATTTTTATATAAGAGAAGTATCTTCCACTTATAGATCACAACGCCTCCACAGCTCACCGCTTCTATCACTGCTTGACCTCCGTATTAATTCTATTATCTGCCAAGTGTCCTATTTTTATCAGTATACCGCTTTTTACCGTTTATTTCAAGTGCAACAATAAAATCAGGTCTATTTTATTCTCTGAAAGGCGAAATGCGAACCAATTGTTTAATATGCCTTAACGCAGACCACCACAACCAAACCTCCAAGATCCAAAAGGGAATCCAGAAAAACGAAAACTTCTCTAATAGAAAATAATTATATAAAGCATGTGCTAAATATGGTACAAGCAGCGCAAATCCCATGTTTTTTTTATCACCGAAGAATTTTGCCAGCCCCAAATAATATCCCATCTGCACACCAAATAACCCATGGCCTGGTACAGAGAGAACCGCTCTAGATAGGGCTGTTGTATAACCTCCCATAACAGGATGTGTTACATATATAATATTTTCAACCCAAGCAAACCCCAGAGAAACAAAAACACCATATACAATTCCATCAAGGGGTTCATTGAAATTACCATTTTTCCATATCAGAAGTACAAGGAATACATACTTTATCACCTCCTCAACCCCTGCGGAACTGATAAATGCGGTATATACCGGAAGTTCTTGATGAGGAAATAATTTCTCTAGACCCAACCCAACCGCATAAATTACTGCTGTTGTATAAATTCCATATAGCAATCCCAAAAAAAGCATTTTCCAAGGTTCTTTTTCATATTTGTCCCTGACATAAATATAGAAAAGTCCCAAAAATACCGGTGCAGCAGCAAGTTGGATCAGCATGAAAATCAATCCTTCTTCATTTTGACATTTCTACTTTTTTAGTCTTTCCAAAATTCCCTTAGATATAAATTTAATTTTTCAATAAAAAACACATTATTTCTAACTTTACAAAATAATGTGTTTTTAAAAATTAAAATTATTCTGTTTTAATGGCTGATAAAGCGCTTAGTTTCATTGCCCGCTTTGCAGGTAAATATCCTGATAGGATACCAATTACCGTTGCAAAGGCAATAGAACCTAGATATAACCATATTGGTATGGACGATGCCATATCACTGCCCTGTTGCATGGCTATAAAATTCACCAGTTTGGAAACTCCAAAGCTTACCAAAATACCGGCTATCCCTCCGGCAAACCCGATAAAAGCAGCTTCAGTCAAGAAAAGAAGTTTAATATCTCTAAGGGAAGCACCAATTACCTTCATAATACCAATCTCTTTGGTTCTTTCATAGATAGCCATAACCATGGTGTTGGTAATACCAATTGCCGCAACAACTAAGGATATTGCACCAATTGCCCCTAAAACCATACGCAGCATTTTTGTTGTTTCTTTCATAGCTTCCAATTCATCTGATAAGCTTGAAGCGCGATAGCCCATATCTTTAATCTGTTGTTGTACGGTTTGAACATTTTTAATGTCATTCACCTTAACCAAAACTTCCTCATATTCCTTGGACTGTCTTTGGCTGCTTCCGCTAGAAGAGCCTCTCTTAGAATTTTGCCATTCGTTTTGTGCTTTTTCAAGTTTATCCACCTCTTTTAGAGGCATGATTATACTCCAACCAT
>NZ_DAOUQB010000083.1 GCF_030625865.1 Anaerotignum sp.
TGGGCATTATTTATTTTCTTGGATAAATCTCTGGAAAACTCCTCTGCAAGAATGGCCTTTATCCCTGTAATGAGGGCATCATCGGGGGTATAAAACTTATTTTCCAAATAAAAATAAAGCTGCTTCCCACTTTGAACCAACTGATCCACAAAAATATACCATTCCTTTGTATTACGCATTAAACGGTCTTGAGATTTTACAACAATAATATCGAATTTTTCACTTGAAAGATCGGAAACCAAACGGTTATATTCATCCCTACGCTTTGTGGTTGTGCCGGACTTTCCTTCATCAATATAAGAATCTACCAAAGCCCACCGCTTTCCAGAAACCGCTCGCTTCGCTTCCACAATCTGCCCCTGTAACGCATCCATTTGCGTTATTTCCTCTGTACTTACTCTGCAATAGATTACAGCCCTCTCCATAGAATCCCCCTATAGTATACGACACTCTTTTTTCTTTCCATTCTACAACAGAACAAAAGAAAAAGGAACCCTATTGAGTTCCTTCATTTCATTATTCACTTAAATCATTTAATTTTTCTTCTTTGCTATCATCTTTTAACTTCAGCAATTCTTCTTTTAAATTTTGAATTTCTTCAAGTATAATGCATGTACAAATAACAATAATTGCGCTAAGTACAATAAGCCCAAAATATATTCGATGCAATGTTACCGCCGCTCCTCCATAAGGAAAGAGAAAGGAATAAATTATTACAGCTAAAGTAAAACAAATTAAATAATAGCCTATAACCGTTCCTATATTTTTTTTCATAAAACCAACCTCTCAGAAAACATCATCTTTTTGGAATATTCTTACTTTTCTTGTTAATATAACATTCTAGCAATAATCCGTCAACAAAGAAAAAGGAACCCTATTGAGTTCCTTCCATCAACTTCTTCACCGCCAGTGAATATTCTCTGTCTGTAATTTTCCCCCGCCGCCGAAGGGTATTAAAAATAAATAAAATATCGTTTTTCCTTTCGGCCTCTTTATCAATATATTTTTTCTCCATAAACTTCCCCCGTTCCTTCGGTCTTACTATTATGTATTCAGACTTTATTTGTCCCATGCCAAACACAAATGATCTAACGCCCCCATATATACCCGAAAGCAACTGCTGCGGCTCATAGCAGCCCTCTTTGCAACCATATTCCAACGATACTGTTTAAAACACCGCAGCCTTATTACATTGCGCTCCTCGTCACTTAAATTACTGAGCATTAAACGCTGCGCCTTGGCAATGGATACCTTTAACTCTTCAATGCTATCCTCATATTTTGAAATTTCATGAGTGAGGGATACCCTCTTTTTGACCTCAGCCTTTGAACCGCAATCAACCGGAGGAATGCTGTTTAGTAAAGCATTCAGCCGTTTCATTTCCAAATTTTGTTCATGGACAATATGATCCATCCCCCCGCACATCCGCAGTAAATCCTCCATTTGCCGTCTTTCCAAAAGCAGTTCCCCCTTCCTCCATTCGCATTAATTCCTCAATAGAAACCTGCATGTTTTGCCATTCCTTGGCTTCTTTGCAAATAGCCGTTTCCACTCTGTAAATTTGCTCTTGATTCTCTCGAAAAAAAGCAGCACCAGCACCGCTTTTTGCCCGTTCCAACTTCTCAGCTACCCGCAAAGTAGCACGATATAATTTAATTAATCCTTCATCACGGTTCAATTCTTTGATGCATTTCAGCATCTGGTACCGCCCTTCGAGGGTAGCTTTTTCCCCGTCAGCTTCCATCCTTGCAACCTCAGCCCATCGCCCGTTCATTTCATCATAGTTGTGAGTTGCAATAAATTTTCGCATCCGCCGCAGTTCTTGTATTTCAGGAGAAATCGTCTCCTGTTGCATTTGTTTTGCAAATTCTGCTAACGTCAATTACCTCCCTCCTCCCATGGGCTTTTCTGATTTACTTTTTTCCACTTGTCTGTATTGCGGGCCAAGTTGCGAAAAGTTGTTGCCTGCGGCAGCCAAGCCAGATCCACCGTTCCAACAGGGCCTTTTCTCTGTTTGCCTATAATAATTTCTGCAACGCCTTTTTTTTCTGAATCAGGGTAATAGTATTCATCCCGGTATACAAACATTACTGCGTCAGCATCCTGCTCAATGCTTCCACTTTCTCGCAGATCAGATAACATAGGGCGCTTGTCGGCTCTGGTTTCCACCTGCCGGGAGAGCTGAGACAATGCAACTACAGGACAATGAAAATCTTTGGCCAAAAGCTTTAAACTTCTGCTGATATGGGATAACTCTTGGGTTCTGTTGTCCCCTTTTCCAGCACTCATAAGCTGCAAATAATCAATCACAATCAAACCAATCTCTTTCCCCCCTATGCGTATACCGTGGCACTTAGCCCGCATATTCTCTGGCGTTATGTAGTTACTGTCATCAACGATAATATTTTTTGCCATATGCTCAAAGAAATCACCGTTTTTCTCAAAAGTCTGTAAGAACTCCGCCCACTTGGTATCATCATTCTCCCGAAGGGAAAACATGACATTGTCCGCCCCCGTTTCTCCGCAGTAAAGACGGGCAACAATGTCCCTCTCGTTCATTTCCAGCGAAAAAAACACCACTGCTTTCCCCTCGGAGAAAAGACTTTTTGCACAGCCCCTTGAAATATCCAACGCCAAAGCCGTTTTGCCCATAGCAGGCCGCCCGGCAATAATATATAAATCATCTGCCCGCAGTCCTCCGGTGAGTAAATCCAAATCAACAAATCCCGTTTGTAGGCCACTAAATATCTTCCCGCTTTTTCGCTGTTCAGAAAGATCCTGCAAATATTCGGCCATAACCTCTGCCGCCGTCTTTGGCTCGTCTGTGCCTACGCCATCCTC
>NZ_DAOUQB010000067.1 GCF_030625865.1 Anaerotignum sp.
ATAATATAATTTTTTATGGAGGATACAAGTTACCCTCTATTTTCAATCCCACAATCACGATAGAACTGAGGCGGGTTACAGTTCTATCGGTGGTTTTGGATGATAGGAGAGATTTTATGCTACAATATGGCTTTGCTTTCAATACATATATTTTGACCATTACGTTTGTAATTGGCTTGGTTATGGGGAGTTTCATCAACTGCGTGGCATGGCGTATTGCCCATCATGAGAATTTTATTCATGGAAGAAGTCATTGCCCCGTTTGTGGACATACCCTAACGCCAATAGAACTAATCCCAATTTTGTCTTATGTAATGCAGAAGGGGAAAAGTCGTTGCTGCGGAGAAAAAATTTCTGTGCGTTATCCCATAACGGAGTTTTTAACAGCAATGCTATTTTTGGGGCTTGTTTGGAAATTTGACGTAAGTCTGGATAGTTTCATGTTTATGGTTTTGGTCTTGATTCTTTTGGCTGTGGCATTGATAGATTTGGATACGGGAATTATTCCTGATGGATTTATATTAATTGGTATTTTTAATTTCATTTTATTTCGGTGCTTCAAAGGAAGCAATATTTTTTCAGGGCTCTTAGAGGGAGTAATTGCTGGTCTAGCTATAGCTGTCCCTATTTTGATTCTCTCCCTTGTGATGGATCGCATTCTCAAAAAAGAGAGTATGGGTGGGGGAGATATTAAGTTGTTTTTTATGGTAGGACTTTATTTCAGCATAAGGAGCAACATTTTTTTGGTTTTACTATCTTGTATTTTTGGAATTGTTTTTACAATGGTTTTTCAAAATATTCGGGTTGATGATGAAGAAAACCCGATGGCGTTCCCCTTTGGACCGTCCATTGCTTTTGCCGCAGTGATTTCTATTTTTATTGGGGAGCCACTTATGGAACTTTATTTTGGATTGTTTTAGAAATATATATTACTTTGAAAATAACCATGTCAGTTTTATTGGCTTGGATAATTAATATAGCGCGTTTTTTAGAAGATTTTTTCATTGGATTTAAATATTTTTTCAGTTTTTATTTTAATTTGAAACAGGGGAGGGTTATTGTGTCCAAAACGTATACAGGAATAGAAATAGGCGAAAGTACCATTAAAATGATTCAAATTAGTGATGGAGTTACAATGAAAGTAGCCATAGAAACCACGCCGGATAATTTGGTTAGAGATGGTCATATCTTATCGTTTGAAGCATTGGGAGAGACATTAAAAGGTATGGCAAAAGCCAACCAAATGAAATGCCGTAATGCCGTTGTTGTACTGCCTCTGGACAGTTGCTATCTTCGTCGAACCAATATGCCCTATATGACCACGGAACAATTACGGTTAAATTTGCCTTACGAATTCCGTGATTATATTCATGGGGATCGTGAGGAGTATATTTATGATTATGCCGTTGTTGGTCAGGAATCGGATGACGCAGGAGAAATATGTTCGTTGGAGCTTCTCATTGCTGCCATAAAAGATGAGTTGATTGAAAAGTATGCAAGAACTATGCATATGACGGGCTTTAGGTTAAAAACTGCTGTGCCCGAAGCATGTGTTTTCCGTAATATTATTCGTGAATATGAAAGGAATCCGGGGGAGCATCCCGAAGCCTATTGTATTGTAGATTTGGGGCATTCCACTGTGCGAGTGCATTTGTATAAAGGCAGTATTTATGAAACGACTAGGGTGATTGAATATGGGGGAAGCTCTCTGGATTCTTTGATTGCGGAAAAATTGGAAGTGGATATCCATATTGCATCATCATATAAATTGAAAAATTTTAATAACATTCAAGAATCAGAAGTATGTAAAGATCTTTATGGAAAAATGATTGTGGAAATTTTCCGTTCCATTAACTTCTACAATTACAATAATCCCAATAGTGAGCTAAAGGATGTTTATTTTTGTGGTGGCTTGGCAAAGGTAAAGCCGCTTATGGATATGATTTATTCAACATTGGAAGTGCGTTGTCATATGATTGATGAGCTAATGCCTAAAATGAAGGAAAATGAAAATCTTGCGTTGATATGTGGCATAATCGGAGCAACATTGCAGTAGGAGGTGAGAGTCTTGCAGCTCAACAAAAAAATCGGTGTAAAGTATCCAACCAAAACGGATATTAACTTAGCAGTAAGGGAAGGAAGAACCATTAATAAAAAAACAGTGCTTTTTGTGGGGATATTTCTTATGGTTTGTATGGCGGCCTTTTCCAAGTTAGCAATATTTGATTTACTTCAGTCTGTTGATAATGCAGAAAAAAATATGCAGCAAGCCCAGACACAGCTTGACCGGTTGAAACAAGAAAATTTGATTTATGATGATGTCTTAAAAGAATATAATGAAAGTGTGTCTTTAAGTCTTTCATCATCGGTAATTGCCACTATTTCCGAAAGGCTGGATATTGTAGATCAATATTTGATTGGGAATGCAAAAGTTGAATCGTATAATATTTTGGATGATGTTATTACCGCTCGCATTTCAGGAATCACTTTAAACCAGGTATCGGATATTTATACTGCGCTAATGGCAAATGACTTGATTTCCAATGTGCAAATTTATACAGCAAGCACGAAGGATGAATCCGATTCTTTAACAACTGCAACAATGACCATTGTTCTCGCTGTAAATGAAACCCAGGAGGAAGGAGGCGGGGAGCAATCATGACAAAATCATTTACGAAACGTGAAAAGGGTTTAATTTTAATTTTATTGCTTATTCTACTTTCAGCAGTATACTACGTTTTCTTTGCCCTTCCCTCCATGAATCGTATTTCGGACGCAAAGGAAAATACTGCGCTTTTGCAGGATAATATTGTGTTGGAGGCGGCAAAGCAAAAGAAAATTAGAGAAATGCAGAAAAAAATTCAAGAAGCATCTCAAAGAGAGGAATTTAAAACGAGGATTCCCGATTATGACAATTTGGAGAATGTTATGAAGCTGCTGGATCAATTTTTAGGTAGTTCAACGGAGTATAATCTCGCTTTTTCACCCATTACAGAAGAAGGCAGTTTAATACATAGACCTATTGAGGTTGAGTATAGCTGTGGAAATTATGAAGCTGCCCTTGATATCATTCAAAAAATATACACCAGTCCGTATAAAAGTATGATTGATAGTATTAGTGTCGATAATATTGAATATGCCGATGATGATATTGTGAATGATCCTGTTAAGGTTACCATGATTGTAATCTTTATTGAAAAGAAATCAGAGTAATTTTTCATGATGGAAAAATAGGATACACAAAGATGGAAATGTCTGTGTTTTATCTTTGAAAAAACATTTTAATTGAAATAAATCTTAGAAAATCAATGTTTTCTGGATGAAATTCATTATTTTAAAAAATAGAAAAGCCTGTATCGCAAGGAGTTTTTTTGTGATACGGGCTTTTTTGCGCTTGTTTTAAAAATTATAGAAACGGAAACTGATTAGGAAATAAAGCAATATTTTGGAGTGGGAGGAAGGATAGGCATTATTATTATTGGAAGTTTGCATATTGAGAATGTAAATAATGCTAGTTTGCCGTTATGGAAGGTTTAGCGAAAAATTAGTTGTTTTTTAAAAATATAAATTTTTAGGGCATATTGACATTCCAGTAATTGTATAGGGTATAAATTAGATATGCATCATGGAAGGGTTGGATTGGAGCAGATACTTTTAACTCATGTATAAAACATCTTTATTTTTTTCATGAGTTAAAAATATGCACAATGGTATGCATTATGGAATGTTTTTACTTAATATCAATGGAGAAAGGATGAATAGAATGGATTTTTCATTAACGAGAGAACAAGAACTGTTGAAAAAACTTGCTCGCCAGTTTGCGGAAGAAGAACTGGAGCCCGTTGCAGAAGAAGTTGATCGTGAACATGTTTTTCCTGCCGAAAATTTTAAAAAGATGGCGGATATTGGTCTGACAGGGATTGGTATTCCGAAAGAATATGGTGGTTCCGGAGGTGGAACACTGGAAAAAGTAATTGCTGTCTCTGAATTTGGGAAAAAATGTATGGCGTCTGCCTCTATTTTATCAATTCATTTGATTGCACCACAAGCTATTTTAAAATATGGCAATGAAGAACAAAAGCAAAAATACCTTCCTCGTCTGACAAAAGGAGGAGAGCTTGGGGCATTTGCATTAACAGAACCCAATGCAGGCTCTGATGCGGGAGCAGTAAAAACAACTGCCATTCTTGATCCTAAAACAAATGAATATGTATTAAACGGTACAAAATGTTTTATTTCCGGCGGTAGCAGAGCTGGTGTGCTTGTTGTGTTTGTATTGACAGAGCCCAAAAAGGGATTAAAAGGTATGTCTGCAATAATTGTAGAACGAGGCACACCTGGCTTCAGCATTGGTAAAATCGAATCCAAAATGGGTATTGCAGGCTCTGAAACAGCTGAGCTTATTTTTGAAGATTGCCGTGTTCCTGTTACAAACCTTCTTGGAAAAGAAGGAAAAGGTTTTAAAATTGCCATGCAGGCGTTGGATGGCGCCAGAATTGGCGTAGGTGCTCAGGCCATCGGTATTTCAGAGGGAGCCATTGATTTATCCGTAAAATATGTAAATGAACGTATCCAGTTTGGTAAACCTATTGCAAATTTACAGGGAATCCAATGGTATATTGCAGATATGGCGACCAAAACCGCTGCGGCAAGGGCGTTGGTTGAATTTGCCGCTTATCTTGAGGACGCAGGAAAACCTTTTACAAAAGAATCAGCAATGTGTAAATTGAATGCTTCGGAAAATGCCCGTTTTGTTACGAATTTAGCACTTCAGATCCATGGTGGATATGGATATATGAAGGATTATCCGTTGGAGCGCATGTATCGTGATGCAAAGATTACTGAAATCTATGAGGGTACTTCTGAAATACATAAAGTTGTAATCGCCAGAGAGGTAATGAAAAGATAAAAAGGAGTGTAGATCATGAGAATTTATGTTTGTGTAAAACAAGTTCCGGATACATCTGGGAAAGTTGCGGTAAACCCCGATGGTACATTAAATCGTGCATCCATGGCCGCAATCATCAATCCCGATGATATGAGCGCCATTGAGCAGGCATTAAAGTTGAAGGATGCAACCGGTTGTCAGGTTACAGCTGTTACCATGGGCCCTCCTCCCGCAGAAGGGATGCTTCGTGAAATTATTGCCATGGGTGCGGATGATGCGGTGCTCATTTCCGCCCGTGAATTCGGTGGTTCTGATACCTTTGCAACCTCTCAAATTATTGCAGCAGCTATCCATAAATTAGGCCTTGGGAAAGAAGACATGATTTTTTGTGGCAGACAGGCAATCGATGGGGATACAGCACAGGTTGGCCCTCAGATTGCAGAAAAATTGAATATTCCCCAGGTGACCTATGCAACGGGTATTAAAAAGAGTGAAAATTTAGTATTGGTAAAACGTATGCTGGAAGATGGATATATGATGATTGAGGTTCAGGCTCCTTGTCTGATCACTTGCATCAAGGATAAAACCATCAAACCTCGTTATATGACATTAAACGGAATTATGGAGTGCTATAGCAAACCACTTGAGGTTTTGAACTATGAAGCACTAAAGGATGAACCGTTAATCGAGTTGGATACCATCGGTTTAAAAGGCTCTCCCACAAATATTTTTAAGTCATTTACACCTCCCCAAAAGGGTGTAGGCATTATGCTTCAAGGGACAGACAAAGAAAAAGTGGATGATTTGGTTGACAGATTACAGAAGAAGCATGTCATTTAACCGAAAGGAGATGGGCAAGGTATGAGTTTTAATAGTGCGGATATTAATTCCTTTAGAGATATTTGGGTTTTTTGTGAACAGCGAGATGGGAAGCTGGTGAATACGGATTTTGAATTGATTTCGGAGGGTAGAAAGCTTGCTGACGAACGGGGTTCAAAATTGGTTGGAATTTTGCTTGGACATGAAGTAAAGGATATTGCAAAGGAATTGGGAGGATACGGTGCAGATAAGATTATTGTCTGCGATCATCCGGAATTAAGATTATACACTACGGATGCATATGCAAAGGTGCTTTGCGATGTAGTTATGGAAGAAAAACCTGAAGTTTTGTTGATTGGTGCTACAAATATTGGGCGTGATTTGGGTCCAAGATGTGCGGCAAGGCTGCGTACCGGTCTTACGGCGGACTGTACACATCTTGATATTGATACGAAAAAATATGTGGATTTTCTGGCAACATCTTCTACATTAGATATATCTTCCATGTCTTTCCCTATGGAGGACACAAATTTAAAAATGACACGTCCTGCTTTTGGCGGACACTTGATGGCTACCATTATTTGCCCACGCTTCCGTCCTTGTATGTCAACGGTAAGACCGGGTGTTATGAAAAAATCTGAGTTTAGCCAAGAAAAAGCTGAGGTATGTCAAATCGTTATGCGTCATGTTGAACTTTCGGCGGCAGATTTGAAGACAAAAGTAGTGAATGTTGTAAAAGAAGCGAAAAAAATGGTTGACTTGATTGGTGCGGATATTATTGTATCCGTTGGACGTGGAATCAGCAAAGACGTAGAAGGGGGAATCAAGCTTGCAGAAAAGCTTGCAGATGCCTTTGGCAATGGCGTTGTAGGGGGTTCTCGTGCAGTAATAGATTCCGGATGGCTTCCCTCTGATCATCAGGTTGGACAGACGGGCAAAACGGTACATCCCAAGGTTTATGTTGCCCTTGGTATTTCTGGCGCAATCCAGCACAAAGCCGGTATGCAGGATTCTGAATTAATCATTGCTGTAAATAAAGACGAAACGGCTCCAATTTTTGACTGCGCTGACTATGGTATTACAGGTGACTTGTTTAAAGTTGTTCCGTTGATGATAGAAGCAATCAAAGAGACCCAGAATGCCTAGTAATCAATAAGAAAAAATAGGTGGGTCGTGGTACTCACCTATTACTATGAATATAGGACAAGTTTTTGATAAAAGCAGATAAAACCTGTTGCTTTGCAAATGGAAAAGGAGAAGAAAAAGTATGAGAAAGGTATCCGTATTGAGCTATAACATGACCACAGCCGACGGAGCCAACCAGGATGGATTAATCCCCATTGGCCGTCAATTCGATTTTATCGGAGATGTGGAAACAGAAGAAATGATCTTGGTAGACGGGGATGAGTCTCTTTGCTTAGGCTATGAAGACGTGAAGTGCTATAAGGACGTA
>NZ_DAOUQB010000031.1 GCF_030625865.1 Anaerotignum sp.
AAATAGTGGGTTGAAGCCCATTTTCAAGGAATATAATGTTACCAAAGATAGCTTTATGAAGATGCTGGTTTCTGTTAGAGGCAATACCCGTGTTACCAGCGACGCTCCTGAGGCAACCTATGATGCCTTAAAAAAATACGGCGCTGATTTGGTGGAAAAGGCAAGAAGCAAAAAACTTGATCCTGTCATCGGTCGTGATGATGAAATAAGAAATGTCATTCGGATTTTATCTCGAAAGACAAAAAACAATCCCGTATTAATTGGGGAACCGGGTGTAGGGAAAACTGCAATTGCCGAAGGTTTGGCACAGCGTATTGTGAAAGAAGATGTCCCCAACAGTTTAAAGAATAAAACTATTTTTTCTTTGGATATGGGCGCCTTGATTGCAGGGGCAAAATTCCGAGGCGAGTTTGAGGAGCGTTTGAAAGCGGTTTTGAACGAAGTAAGAAAAAGCGAGGGGAAGATTATTCTCTTTATTGATGAGCTGCATACCATTGTGGGGGCGGGAAAAACTGATGGTGCCATGGATGCGGGAAACTTGCTGAAACCCATGTTGGCCAGGGGCGAGTTGCATTGTATTGGTGCCACTACTTTAAATGAATACAAACAGTATATTGAAAAAGATCCGGCATTGGAGAGAAGGTTCCAGCCTGTCTTGGTTAGTGAGCCAACTGTGGAAGACACTATTGCAATTTTACGTGGGTTAAAAGAGCGCTATGAGGTATATCATGGTGTTAAAATTCAGGATCAAGCGATTATTGGTGCCGCTATATTATCTAATCGGTATATTACTGATCGTTTTCTTCCCGATAAGGCCATTGATTTAGTAGACGAAGCTTGCGCTATGATTCGAACAGAAATGGATTCCATGCCAACGGAATTGGATGTGATACAGAGAAAAATTATTCAGCATGAAATTGAAGAAGCTGCTTTGAAAAAAGAAAATGATAAGCTTTCCAAGGAACGCTTAGCTGAAACACAGAAAGAATTAGCTGAAATGCGTGATAAATTTGCAGCTTTAAAAGCGAAGTGGGAGAATGAAAAGGATTCCATCGGCGTTGTGCAAAAGCTTAGAGAAGAAATAGAGGATGTGAATGCTGAAATTGAAGGAGCAGAAAGAAAATATGATTTAAACCGTGCTGCAGAGTTAAAATATGGAAGACTTCCCCAATTGCAGAAGGAATTAGAAGAAAAAGAGCGTCTGGCAGAGGAAAACAGCGGGAAAAATACGTTGCTTCGTGACAAAGTGACAGAAGAAGAAATTGCCCGTATTATTGAACGCTGGACGGGAATTCCCGTTGCAAAGCTCATGGAAGGGGAAAGAGAAAAACTCCTTCATTTGGAGGATATTTTACATGAAAGAGTCGTTGGACAGGACGAAGCAGTAACTAAGGTTTCCGAGGCGATTTTAAGAAGCCGTGCAGGTATTCAAAGCCCTAATAGGCCTATTGGTTCTTTCCTTTTCCTTGGACCTACGGGTGTGGGTAAAACGGAATTAGCAAAAACTTTGGCGGAATGCTTATTTGATGATGAAAAAAATTTGGTGCGTATTGATATGTCCGAGTATATGGAAAAATTCAGTGTATCCCGTTTGATTGGTGCGCCTCCCGGATATGTAGGATATGAGGAGGGTGGACAGCTTACTGAGGCAGTTCGCAGGAAGCCTTATTCGGTCATTCTGTTTGATGAGATTGAAAAGGCTCATCCGGATGTATTTAATATTCTTCTTCAAGTGTTGGATGATGGGCGAATTACCGATTCCCAAGGGAGAACGGTAGATTTTAAAAACACAGTGATTATCCTTACATCAAACCTTGGTTCTTCTTATTTGTTGGAAGGGATGGATGATAATGGAAACATAAAAGAGGATGCCCGTTTGGAAGTGGAAGAATTACTGCATCGTTCTTTCAGACCGGAGTTTTTAAACCGTTTGGATGAAATTGTATTCTATAAACCATTAACAAAGGATAATATTACCCATATCATTGATTTGATTTTGGCAGATTTGAACAAGCGGCTGGCGGATAAGCAACTTCGTTGTGAATTAACGCCGAAGGCAAAGGAATATATTATAGATGAAGGATATAATCCTGCATTTGGTGCAAGACCGTTAAAAAGGATGGTACAAAGAAACATTGAAACTTTATTGGCGAAAAAAATCATTGCTGACGAAGTTTTACCAGAAAGTACTTTGACAATTGATGTTGAAGATGGAGAATATAAAGTTATTTAAAAAGATTTATTGGCGTTTATATTAAGGTTCAACTCAAGAAGAGAGAACAAAAAATACGGTGTGAAACCAGTATTTTCAAAGCAATATTGTAATTTGTTTTGATAAAATGAAAAGCCCGTTTTGCCGAGAAGTGGTGGCAAGAGGGCTTTTTTTTATTTGATTAAAGTAAGTTGGTAAGTAATGTGTGTTTACAAATAGATTTTTTTGGTTGACATTTTCTACAGGGATAGTTTGGCATTATATTGTTTTTCTAGGAAAGTTACTAAATGAACAATTAAATCATAAGAAGAGTCTCGGTAAAGATTGTTTTCCCAAATTAGTTCTGCTATAATAATAACCAAACCGACCAAATAAGGACACAATATTTAAAATAAAAAAATAAAGCAATTATTTTTACAAGTATGTATCCTCATTAGAAGATTGATACTGCTATTGGCTATGATGCAGTTCAAATGCAACATTGTGTTTCGGCAGAATTTTATAATATGGTAAAAATTGTTTTAATTATTTTTCCTCGTTATTTATGAAAAACTGGATTAGGAAGGATTTAAATGGATGACATATCAAAGCAAATAAGAAGGTTTGGTCATTGGAAAGAGAAATTGTTAGCTGAAAAGGTTGATTTGTATAAAGAAGAAATTTGCAATCGAAACTACAATAGTTTTGTTGGACTAACAGCGATAGGTATGTTTATAGCATTGGCTGTTCTAATCATTGGCGGCTCCATAGCTTCTTTTTCAGTTTTTAATCTGCAAATATTTGCGTTTGTATGCTACTTTGTATTGTTGCATCTGTTTGCAAAGATTTACCTTCAAAAAAATAAAAAGAGAATAACCCTCTTTTTTTATGGAGCATTAACACCGCTTATGCTCATGGGTATTTTGATGGGCACTTTTTTTGATAGTAAGGTACCATCTATTACAATTATGGTGTTTTTATGTGTTTTGACGTTGTTTATGATAGATAAGCCATGGCGAATTTTTTTGTTTATCACCAGCTCGACGCTTGTTTATATTATTTGTTGCTACAGTGCCAAGACGTATGAATTGTTCCTTGCTGATATGATGCATTTGATTGCGTTTTATTGCTTGGCAATAGGGGTTAATCTTTTGACATTAAACGAACGTATAGATAATGTAGAAAGTTTTGTGAATTATAAAATTAGGTCGGAAATAGATTTGATGACGGGTGTATATAATAGAGAGGTTGGCCTTTTAAAAATCAAAGAGTTAATTAATAATCAGGTAAAAGGAGCCTTTATTATTGTAGATATAGATAATTTTAAAAAAATAAATGATAACTTTGGTCATATGTATGGTGATGCTGTCATTAAAGAAGTAAGTCAGTTAATTAAAAAATCATTTTGTGAAGAAGATATTGTTTTGCGTATGGGTGGGGATGAATTTATCATTTATTCTGTTGATCTTGTGGAAATGAAAGAGTGTAAACAAAGGTTAGAATGTTTATTGGACTGTTTTAGCAGCTTTGAAATAGGGAAAGAAAAAGGAGTTCAAATAAGTATCAGTATAGGTTGCTCTATAAATGATAAGATAAAGATAGATTTTAATCGACTTTATCGGGAAAGTGATCAGTGCCTATATGTTGCAAAGCAGTCTGGGAAGGGCTGCTGTGTAATCAAGGAGTAAAAGGGTCTTAAATTTTTCAGGATTATTCAAATATACTGTAAGAATGGGAAAAGATATTACTAATATAAGCATAAAAGCGATACGAGACTACATTCGGTATCGCTTTTATGCTAGAATAATCATGTTGCATTAACGCCCTTTTTTGTGTGCTGCTCGAGCAAAATGGCGCAAAGATTTCATAGAACGAATTTCAGAACTACTATGGGAAATGGTCTGTTGAATGCCATCTGGTAAGCCTTTATAATAATTCTGAGCCCTGGTATTGTTTAAAAGTAAGTCAGCTAAATCTCGATACTCTTTGGCGAACACATTAATAACCTCCTCTCAAAAGGTGTTCGGCATAACGCCGAAGGTCTAAGTCGTAGTGGATATTGTTTTGATATTGACGAACATTAAACTGCCTGTCTTCAGGGAGAGAATCAAAAAAATCTTTTGCTTTTGGACTTCGGTTTAACAAATCATCAAGGTCTTTGTATTCTTGAGCCATTCTTATCACCTCAACCCTAGCTTGTGCAAAAAAAGGCTTTTCATTCCTAATTTAAGTATGAAATAATTTTCCAAGTTTGCTGGTTTTTATGTTTTTTTTTGTTCTAAAATATGAAATATTTTTCTGCTTTGGTAAGGTAACAATATATGGTATAATTAAATAATATTTTCCAAATTATAGGAGTCTTTCATTGAACGGAGACTAATGATACTGGATTAAAAAATAAAATGGTTGGTGGGATGATATGCTTAATCAGTATAAAACGATATTAAGCGAGGGAGAAGCTGAAATAATTGAAAAAAAATCACGTTTTATTGCAACGGTGCGCCCAATAAAATCAGAAGATGAAGCAAGGCTTTTTCTTGATGAAATGAAAAAAAAATATTGGAATGCAACTCATAATGTGTTTGCTTATCAAATGGGAGAGCATAATGAGTTACAACGCTTTAGCGATGACGGTGAACCACAGGGAACTGCCGGAATGCCTGTTTTGAATGTTTTAAAAGGGGAAGAGGTTAAAAATATTGCTGTAGTAGTTACGCGGTATTTTGGTGGTACCCTTTTGGGGACAGGAGGTCTGGTTCGTGCATATGGAAGAGCTGCAAAAGAGGGACTTCTAGCCGCCGGGATTGTTGAATTGATTCTATATGTCAGGTACGAAGTGACTGCGGAATATACAGAATCGGGAAAGGTGCAGTACGAAATTCTTCAAGAGGGACACATTCTTTTTGATACCCAATATTCTGATAAAGTCGTTTATACGGCTTTTGTGAAGGTGGACGAAACTGAAGGGTTCGAGAAAAAAATGTTGGATGTTTTTCGAGGAAATACTCCATTTGTAAAACAAAATGAACAATATGGAGTGTGGCAGGACGGGGAACTTTCTTTACTGGAAGGTTAGATTTTTTAGGGGTTAATCTGATTTTCTACAAAAAAATATAACGCACTAATTTCTATTTTAAATCATAAGAAGTTGTAAATTTAGATAGAGAATTATTTGTCGATAAAACGATTTTTCTTGAATTATGACCGAAAAAATGATAAACTATTTTGGTGAAATTTTATGGAGGAGGGTTCCTAATGTCAGGACATTCGAAATTTGCGAATATTAAACACAAAAAAGAGAAAAACGATGCAGCAAAGGGAAAAGTTTTTACTATGTTAGGTAGAGAAATTCAGGTGGCGGTAAAGGCAGGAGGATCCGATCCGGCCAGTAACGGCAAACTGAGAGATATAATTGCTAAGTGTAAGTCTAATAATATGCCTAATGATACAATTGATAGAAGCATCAAAAAAGCGGCTGGAAATGAAGAAGGCGTTGAGTATGAAACAATCAGATATGAAGGCTACGGCCCAGCTGGTGTTGCAATTATTGTTGAAGCTCTTACTGATAACAGAAATCGTGCGGCGGCAAACGTTAGAAATGCATTTACAAAGGGTGGCGGCAATATGGGAACGAGTGGTTGCGTTTCCTTTATGTTTGATGAAAAGGGACTTATTGTAATTGATAGAGAAGAAGTGGAAATGGACGAAGAAGAGTTGATGATGGCTGCTTTAGATGCAGGAGCCGAAGACTTAGCCGCAGAAGAAGATAGCTTTGAAGTTACGACATCTCCGGATGACTTTTCTGCAGTAAGAGAAGCTTTGGAAAAAGCAGGTATTCCTATGGTCTCAGCAGAGATTACGATGATTCCTCAAACATATACAGAATTGAAGACTGATGAAGATATTAAGAAGATGAACAAGATTTTAGATTTGTTGGATGAAGATGATGATGTGCAAAACGTTTTCCATAATTGGGATGAATAAACATACTTCACCAACAAATATGAAATCCTAATATTTAGGAATTTTTAATTTATATACACACTATACATTGACTATTTGCATAAAATATTGCGCAGTGATGATGTACAAGCAACTTTCAGTTACGATATACATTTTGAAGTATAAAAATCGTAATTGGAGGTTGTTTTTTTATGAAAATAATGGAGTTAAAGAATGGTTTGGATGTTTATTCTCTATTGCGTATCATAGGGCATGAAAATGGCTTGTAGGGGGTAATTTTTTACGATGATGAAATTGTTGTTTGATGGAGGAATTTGTCTAAAAAGGTGAAATAATTCTATTGTCGACTAAATGGAGTGGATGCTGGTGATTGATATAATTTAACAAAGGTTTATTCCATAAAATACTAATTTATACAACTGTGTGTTATACTAAGAAAATAAATTATTTTATAACCCACATTATAAATTTGGTGCATGAGGAGAATATAGATGCATAAATCAAAGAGAGTAAAGAAATTTATTTGTATTGTGTCTATAATTTTTTGGGGTATATATGTATGACACCTGTGGGAGCATTACGCGCGTCGGTGGCTTTACATGGATATCCAATTTCTGCATTTAAAATGAAGGTTAGAGTTGCCAGCGCGGAAGATGTTGGGCTAGTGGAGTTAGATAATCCTAAAAATTCAACAATATATAGAATTGAAAGTCATATTCCTTATGAAAAGGCTACCGATGGTTATTTGGAAAATTGGATTCCTAAATATGCAGAAGTGCAAAATGAAATATATTTCATGCTAAAATAATTTATGTATAACAATTTTTTTGAAAAAGTAAAAATATTGATTTTTATTCGGTTTTAAAATATTTTTGGTATATTTTTTGACTTCTTGAAGTTTTAGACATTTATAGCAGAATGTTAAACGTACCCAATTTTCTATGAATAATTATTTTGTGGCATAAGAGAGAAGAAAAGTAAGTGTTCAGTAGTATAAGGAGATAATAGGTTATGAATGAAAAGAAAAAAGCAAGAAGGATATTGTGGTAATCGGTCTAGCATCAATTGATACGTTCTTTGGGCAGGCAACCTAATTTTTCCCCTTTCTTAGGGATAAATGTAGATAGTGACTGGTTTATAGGTTTTTTATGTTTCTTAATTGCTGATGTAGGGGTGGCGGCATTAGCTATTTTCGCAATGATTAAAACAGGTGATGTTTCAATAAACAGCTTCACAGGCAAATTGGCAAGGAACCCTCAATCATTCCTAATTAGCATTTCAACAATTATCAGTATTGCAGAGCCGATTTAACTCTTATGTACCCCCTTATTCTTATTATGATTTACTGAAGTTTTTCTTGGCAATCATATCAAAAACGATAATATTTTGGTGTTGCCACTATGGCATTGCTGGCAAGTGCAGCTGATGTTTACTTATCTTTTGTGTTGCCTTTCGAATTTCCAAATAGCCTTCTTCTCGCTACTTTTCAGTGCGGATGTGTTGTTCCTGCCATTATGGGCGGTATCATCGGCAAATTTATTCCTATGACCCAAAAAGCACCTATTGCATCGAAAAAAAACGCTGGAATTTAGCTTAATGAATCTGCTTTTCCAGAGTAATCCCATTTGCAACGCATCATCAATTGTGAAAACCTGCAAATGGGACTGTTTTAGAAAAAATTATAAGGATTTACAATAATTCTTTATAACTTTTTATATATTTGTCGGCTACAGAACGGATGGAGTTGCTATCTGCTTCTGTAATTGGATCAGCAACAGCATAGACGGTAAATCCGCCTTTTTTTGCTCCCTGTACAGCATAAAGGGCATCCTCGAAAACGATTGTATTCTCAACATTCCCTCCCAGCTTTTTCATTGCAATATGGAACACTTCGGGCTCAGTTTTATAATATCCTGTTTCGGTGCAGGTTAGAATAAACTGAAAATACTTCAAAAGGTCAAGACGCTCTAATGCAGGATGGATATAGCTGGACTCAGAAGCGGTTAAGACACACATTTTTGTGCCTTTTTCAAATTCTTTATCTAGGAATTCTCTTACATAAGGCTTTAAAGGGATGGTGTTTTTATAGGCTTCTTCAACATATTGAATGATTTCGTTTATGATTTCCTCTGAACTGTGGGTTACACCTAAATCATTGCGGAAATATTCTGCTGTTTGCCCAATGGTTTGGGATTTTACAACAGTATGTAAATTTTCAGGTATGTCAAAACCATGACTTTGTAGAAAATTACGCCCTGTATTTTTCCAAACAGGCATAGAATCAATTAAAGTTCCATCAAGGTCAAAAATAATACTTTTCATAAATTCTCCTTTATTATTTGTATTTATCTGTTTTTTCTGCAATTGTCAACACACCGTTTGGATTGTGAAAAATCTTCACGTAAGATTTGGTAGACGGTGCGCCCAGCTCCAACGGGATTTCTTGACAACGTTTTATAATTTTCATTAGAGTTTCAAAATCTCCCTCCACTGTGGTTTCAAAAGGTCCAACCATATACGGGCAACCGGTTGAGGCAATATATTCAATAACATGATCCACAATGTCGCAGATTTTATCTATTTCCGTAATGTCCGGTAAAACTTGTATTGCAATGCTAGTTGTATACATTCTTTTCCCTCCTTTTTGAGAAGTGTACCATTTTCTACGAAAAAATACAAGAAACAGCCAATACTTTTTCTTATTGGTCAATATTATTTTTGGTAAGTTTTTGTTATAATCTATTTTAGGGTATTTATAAGTAAAAAATTATAATTATAAGGAGATTTGTTATGGATTACCGTATTGAAAAAGACTCTATGGGTGAAGTCAAGGTTCCTGTTGGTGCATATTGGGGGGCGCAAACCCAAAGAAGCTTTGAAAATTTTAAAATCAGTACCGAAAAAATCCCCATGGAAATTATTTATGCCTTTGGGATATTGAAAAAAGCAGTTGCCCAAACAAATAATCGCTTAGGAAAGCTGGATGAAAAAAAATGCTCCATTATTGGACAAGTTTGCGACGAAATTTTGGCGGGAAAGCTGGATGAACACTTTCCTTTGGCTGTATGGCAGACGGGGAGTGGTACCCAGTCTAATATGAACGTAAATGAAGTTATTGCCAATCGTGGAAATGAAATCGCTGGAGAAAAGCTACTGCATCCCAACGACCATGTGAATATGTCCCAGAGCTCAAATGATACTTTTCCAACAGCCATGCATATTGCAGCTGCTTTAGAGACAAAAAAACAGCTTCTTCCTGCATTGGAACGGATGATAGATGAATTGGCGAGATTAGAAGAGGAAAATAAAGGGATTATCAAAACAGGCAGAACCCATTTGCAGGATGCGACACCTATAACCTTTTCCCAGGAAATCAGCGGCTGGCGAAACATGCTGGAAAAAGCAAAGAATATGATTGAATTAAGCCTCGTAGGTGTGCAAGAGTTGGCATTGGGAGGGACAGCGGTTGGCACAGGGCTGAATGCGCCGGAAGGTTTTGCACAGGCGGCAGCAGAAGAGGTTTCTAAGCTGACGGGAGTACCGTTTATTACTGCCGAAAACAAGTTCCATGCGTTAACGGCAAAGGATGAATTGGTTTTTGCTCACGGGGCGTTGAAGGCTTTGGCTGCGAATTTAATGAAATTTGCTAACGACGTTCGTTGGCTTGCCAGTGGACCTCGTTGTGGTTTGGGCGAAATTTTTATTCCGGAAAATGAACCGGGAAGTTCTATTATGCCAGGAAAAGTAAATCCTACCCAGTGTGAGGCGGTGACCATGGTGGCCGTACAGGTTATGGCAAACGATACGGCAGTTGGCATTTGTGCTTCTCAGGGAAATTTTGAATTGAATGTTTTTATGCCTGTATGCATTTATAATTTTTTGCAATCTGTTCGCCTTTTGGCTGATGGACTTGACTCTTTCCGTGTGCACTGTGTAGCAGGAATTTGTGCGAATAAGGAGAAAATGAATGAAAATCTTCGACGGTCTCTTATGCTGGTTACTTGTTTGAACCCTTTTATTGGATATGAGAATGCGGCAAAAACAGCAAAGAAGGCTTATAGTGAAAATATTTCTTTAAAGGAAGCTTGTGTTTCCCTAGGGTTTTTAACGGAAGAGAAATTCGATGAGGTGTTCCGCCCTGAAAATATGGTTTAATCGTATTCAATAACAAAAAGGTGTAATTTTGGGTGGAAATCAAGATACTTTACCATTTGAAAATGGACATAGTAATAGGAATGATAAATAGGAGGCAATATTCATGAGTATTGAGGAAAAGGCATTAAAGCTGCATTATGAAATGCAAGGCAAAATAGAAGTGGTTTCCAGAAAGGAAATTACGACGAGAGAAGATCTTTCGTTGCTTTATACTCCGGGGGTTGCAGAACCTTGCCGTGTGATTGAAAAAAACTATGAGGAGTCTTTTCGGTTAACACGCCGTTTTAATTTGGTTGCTGTTGTGACAGATGGCACTGCGGTTTTAGGGTTAGGGGATATTGGCCCTGCGGCGGGGATGCCCGTTATGGAGGGAAAGTGCGTTTTATTCAAGGAATTTGGTGGTGTAGATGCATTCCCTCTCTGCATTGATTCTAAGGACGTGGACACCATTGTCAATACCATCTATTTCATTTCCAAAAGTTTTGGTGGTATTAATTTAGAAGATATTTCAGCACCTCGCTGTTTCGAAATTGAACGGAAGCTAAAAGAAATCTGCGATATTCCTGTATTTCATGATGATCAGCATGGAACAGCCATTGTTGTTGCGGCAGCCATGATTAATGCAATGAAGGTTGTAGGAAAGAAAATGGGGGGAATGAAAATTGTAATCAATGGAGCCGGCGCTGCGGGCATTGCCATTGGAAAGCTTTTAATCTCCATGGGTTTTGGGAATATTGTTATGTGTGATCTTAATGGTATTGTTTGTGAAGGTGATGTTGGTTTAAATGAGGGGCAAGAGGAGATTTCCCATATCAGCAATATTCATAACGAAAAAGGAAGCTTGGCGGATGCTTTGCGGGGGGCAGATGCTTTTGTGGGTGTTTCTCGTCCCAATATGGTAACGAAAGAAATGGTTGCATCTATGAATCAAGGAATTGTTTTTGCCATGGCGAACCCTATACCGGAAATTATGCCAGATGAGGCATTGGCGGCGGGGGCTGCAGTTGTAGGCACAGGACGTTCCGATTTTCCCAACCAAATCAATAATGTTTTGATCTTCCCTGGTATTTTTAAAGGGGCATTGGCGGTTCGTGCTAAAGAAATTACTGAAGGGATGAAACAAAGAGCGGCTTACGCCATCGCAGCAATGATCCCCGATGATAAATTGCATAAGGAGAATATTATTCCATCTGCACTGGATAAAACCGTTGCCGATGCTGTAGCAAAAGCAGTTGCCGATGTGGCAATAGAAGAAGGAATTGCACGAGTTAAGCCCTGATTTATAAACGAATTTTCGGCTTGTTACTTTTTGGCAACAGAAACTGAGAAATGTAATTGGTTGATATAGCTGTTTTTTTAAAGGCGAAGCTATAGAAGAAAGAATTTCCAAGTATAGACTTTGCTTTTCAAGGAGAACAGAGTATAACAAGACATTTTTGACTGGCTTTTCATTGAGAAGCCGGTCTTTATAATATTACTTAAGAATGGGAGTTTTTGGGGGAAGATAATGCTTTTTCAAAAACCAAGAGAAAGGCGGAATCATCATCTTTTGTCCTTTTACGGATATGCCCGCTGCGTCCCTTTTTTTGTCGACGCATTTCTCGGGAAAGATGGCGTTCAAAAAACATACGTTCAATATTTTCCGCTGTATAAAAAAAGCCATTGGGGTGAATTACCGTGGCTTTTTTTCCTAAAATCAATGTGGCTAAACCATAGTCTGCGGTAATGCAAATATCACCCATTTCCGTACGGTTGGCAATAGCCAAGTCTGCACTGTCAGCCCCTTGATCAACGGTTACCACATGAACGTTTTCTTCAGGATAGAACAAAATATGTGAATCATCTGTTACCATATAAACTTGAATATTATATTTTTTTGATATCTTCACGATGATTTCTTTTACGGGGCAAGCATCTGCATCAACAAGAACTTTCATTGTAATCTCCTTTAGGAAAATATTAAAACCTGGTTTCCTCTATAAAAAGGGCGCATTTATCCACGAATTGGATAAATATCAGAAAGATAACAAAAAAGCTCTGCTGCATTTTTTGATAGCAGAGCTTTTGCTACCTTTACTTTAACTTTGTTTTATTTTTTAAAAAAATTAATAACCTAATTCTTCCCCAACCAAAATTACTTTGATTCTTTTGGCAGGTTTGCAGAATCTGGAAATCAAAAATTGGCTGCAAATACAATCAGGAGATTTGCAGTTATGACAAATCCCTGTTGAAACGCATGGAGTTTTTCCCATAAAACGGAATGCATTAATGGGAGCTGCAGTGCTTCTTGCGCGGGCGACTGCTCCCTCAAGGGTTGGTGCAACTTTATTTAAACCACAAATAACAATGACATTTTTAGGACCAAAGCATAGCGCTGCTACACGGTTGCCGGTACCGTCAATGTTTACCAATATACCATCTTCAGAGATTGCGTTGGTGCTGGTAATGAAATAATCTGTCAAAAGACCCTGACGGTGTAAATCTGCAATTTCCTCAGGTGATTTTCCTAAATCCCTGTCAATTACTTCATAATCACCAGCGTGGAAGGCTTTTGTTAGGCCCATATCACGAATGCTTATCGAACCGCCCCAGGATACAGAACTTTTTTCGGGTACCAGTGAAAGGGCTTTTTCCAACGCCTCTTTTGCGGTAGGACAGTAGTATGCTTCGAATTGTCTTGCTTCTAATTTTTCTACTAAAGTTTTACCTAATACTTCATTTCTTTTTTCAATTGGTGTATTCAATATGAGGAACTCCTTTCGTGTTTTAAATTGGATGATTCTATTTTACCATAAATTTCAGGAAAAAAATACAAGAACCCAAAGTTTCCCACTAATGTATGATACAAGAATGATTCAACTTGTACTTGCAAAAGTTAAGATAAGAAATCAGATTTTTGTTGCAAAGAAATTATGTTTTGTATTATGATAGGGAGAAGAATTTGAGAAATGAGGGAGTTTCATGGCGAAAAAAATTGAGAGCCACCAAAATAAAGTTTTTAAAAGGATCAAAAGCTTGAATCAAAAAAAGAACCGAGATAGAGAAGATATTTTCGTAGCGGAAGGATTGCGATTTGTTTCTGAAATCCCCCAAGGCTGGGAGGTAGAATTATTTGCGGTTTCTGATGCTTTTGCCCAAGAAAATGACATGGAAATTTATGAAGAGAGAGCAAAAACATTTATTTTTCCCAATGAGTTGTTTTCTTTGCTGGGAGATACGGAAAATCCTCAAGGTATTTTGGCAGTTTGTAAAAAGCAAAATACAGCGCAAGAGACATTGTGGCGGGGAGGGGCATCCTTTTTTCTTTTGGCAGAAGAATTAAATGATCCCGGAAATCTCGGCACAATTATTCGTACAGCGGATGCCTGTGGTGTGGATGGGATTTTTCTATCAAAAGGTTGTGTAGATGTATATAATCCAAAGGTTTTAAGAGCAACCATGGGTTCGGTGTTTCATGTGCCTGTATTTCAGGATGTATCCTTAAAGGAAGTTATTTTGAAGATGAAAGAAAATAATATTTCTTTGTATGCTGCCCATTTAAAGGGAGAGTGCTATCCATATCATTTACCTTTAGAAAAAGGCTGCGCTTTTATGATTGGAAATGAGGCAAGAGGGCTTTCCAACGAGGCTGCAGAGTTATGTGATCAATGGGTAAAGATCCCTATGCCGGGGATGGCAGAATCTTTGAATGCCTCTATAGCAGCAGGTGTATTGTTATATGAGGTTGTGCGCCAAAGACTTAATTAGTGGATTTTGAAATTGTATTTTTAATATATTTGGAGAAATTTTGTTTCATGAATTGTGGATATTCTAAAAAAGGCAGGTGTTCTGCCTCTTTTAGAATATTTTTTTGGTGCTTTGGGGTCACATCATTATATTTCTTGCCTACTTTGATTTTACAACCTCATTTTAAGCGTGGTCATGATTGGAGCCAAAGCACCAATTAAAAAAACCTCCAACCTTTTTTTAAATACTGGTTGGAGGTTTTGACATCACTGAAATCTTATTCTAGCAAACGATTATATTAGTATACTAAATGAACCTTTATTCAAACAAATTGATTTTAGTATTTTGTATGATCGTTGTCGGCGGGGAAGGTCTCCAAATCTTCAAAATTTGGTACTTCCTCAGTGTTGTTAAAGGAATAGTCTTTTTCAACAACTCCGTCAGAGGATAATGTGAATTTAGACAAAAGCTCTTTTAACATTTGAGCCTGTGCTGATAATTCTTCACTAGCTGCTGCCTCTTCTTCTGCGGTAGCACTATTTGTTTGAACAACAGCGGAAATCTGCTCTACGCCAAGATTTACTTGATTTATAGATTGTGCCTGCTCATTGCTTGCATCGGCAATTTTTTGAATGATTTCTGCAGAATGGTCAGAGCCACGAACAATTTCTTCCAAGGAGCTAGCAGTTCCATTTACGATATGTGTGCCTCTTTCAATCGCACGCAAAGCGTTTTCAATCAAAGCAGAGGTGTTTTTTGCACTTTCTGCCGATTTGCTTGCAAGATTACGCACTTCATCAGCAACTACAGCAAAACCTTTGCCCGCATTTCCTGCTCTTGCTGCTTCAACTGCAGCATTCAAAGCAAGAATGTTTGTCTGGAATGCAATATCATCAATATTTTTAATGATTTTGCCGATTTCGTTTGAAGTACGGCTAATTTCTTCCATAGCTTCAACCATAAGTTCCATTTGTTCTTGTCCATGAGATGTTGCATTGGATGCTTCTTTTGCAATGGATTTTGCTTTTGTAGCATTTTCAGCAGTCTGCATAATTTGAGTGGAAATATCATTCATTGTAGCTGACAGTTCTTCAATAGAGCTTGCTTGTTCTGTGGCTCCTTGAGAAAGTGCCTGAGCACCGCTGGAAACCTGATCAGAGCCGGAAGCAACTTGTTCTGCTGCTAAATTAATTTGCAAAAGGGTATCATTTACCATTTCAGCTGTAGAAACCAAGGCATCTTTAATGATAGCAAATTCACCATCATATTCTTGTTTGAAATGAAGGCGGAAATCACCGTTGCCAATTTGTCTTAATAATTGAGAAATTTCTTCTATGTAAGCAATATAGCCTTTTAACCGCACAATAGTTTTATCAAACGAATTTGCCACCAAGGAGGTTTCATCATTTGTTTTGACATCCAAATCAACATCAAGGTCACCATCTGCAATCTTATCAGCAACATCTGCTAATTGGCGTAAAGGTTTTACCAATTTTTTTGAAGTGATAAAAACGATTAAGAAGAGTGCTAATAAAATAACCGCCATTGTTACAAATAATAGTGTTCTCAACTCAATAAATGGCTTTTCAACTTCTGCTTTTGGTATTGCAGCTACTAATTTCCAACCGGTAGTACCTACGGATGAGGTAAAACCATAAGTGTGCTCACCATTTAGCTCGTATTCAACGATGCTTGTAGAAGGGTTCTTCACAAAGTCTTTTACGTCATCACCAACTGGAAGTTCATCTACGTTTTTCAATGCATAATCCGAATTTGGATGATAGAGAACTGTATCGGTATCAGTTACAAAACAGAAATAACCAGTTTCACCTAGTTTTAAACCGCTCAAGATTGTTGAAAGCTGATCCAAAGACATATCGATACCAAAGGCACCAACCATTTGGCCATTGTTGTAAACTGGTATTGAAATGGTTACAACCAATTTTTGTGTACTTACATCAACATAAGGTTCTGAAAGAGATAACCCTTTGCGTTCCATCATTTTTATATACCATGGACGTTGCGTAATAACCCAATCGCCACCTAGCTGGGATACATATCCGTCTGACATGATAAGCTGACTGGTGTTAAGATCTGCCATCCAAACTGCTTGTATATTTGTTGTATCAAGACTTGCTATTTGTTTTAATTCATTTAAAACCGTGGAAAACTCGGGCTCATCTTTTACACTTTTTTCTGGAGTGAGTTTTGCCATGAAATTTTTAAACAATGTGTTTGTGGAACCGGTTTCAACTATTGTCATATAATCTGAAAGATATTCACTAACTTGCCATGATGCGCTAATGGCACTTAACTTGACAACTTCATCAGTTTCCGCCCGAATACTCTTTTGTACATGACCAGATACCATTAAAAATAGTATTAAAAATAAAATAATTAAAGGTATAATCGTTGCTAAAATTAACTTTCTTGCAATGCTTTTCATCGTAACACCTCTTCTTCCCCTAGTCTTTGAACTCCCATTTTGGAATCAAAATCTGTAAAATAATAATCCTGTTGCTTTATGAAGAGAGTCTTTTAAAAAATAACCTTACAGATGCTGACCCCTTTTGTTATAAGTCATTAGAGGTTATTCGCCTACATACAACTTTTAGTTTAGTGCATGTACATTTCTTTGTAGGGAATATAGTTTTAACTCATAACGTAATAATTGGCTGTTTTAAAGCGAATGTTATTTTTCAAGTGAAACGTAGCGAATCAGACTGCTCAATCAACATGTTTGTTAAATATAATTCTAATAGTCCGATAAAATTGTAATGAATCATTTGAAGAAAAAAACTTTCACTTAGGCGAATCCCTCCTTTTATATTATACCCCTTGTGTAATGCTGATTTTTGACGAGAATTAATTTTAAAATTCGTAAACCCTTTCCCTGCTCAATAGTTTTCATTTAACACAAAGAAAATAATATCTATAATTTTTCGGATAACAAGTTGAGCATATGGTGTAAAAATAATCAATTTTTCTATAATAACTACTATAGAAAACAAATTACTTGTAAAAATTATTTTTACATGCACCCGTTATCCGAAATAATTGAAACAAATCTATATTCTTAATTTAACATAAAATGGGTTGTTTATCAATCAAATTATACTAAAAAGTTATAATAACCGTCATAATATTACTTCTTTTGAATAAATATTTAAAAAACAGAAAAGGAAATATATGGTATTTTTTGGCGAAAATAATGGTATATTACATACGTTTATTTCAATTAAATACTTTGAAGTATAATCAATTATTTTTTTTACAAGGGTTTAAATAAACAGATTTGCAACACTTGCAAATAAGATGCAGAAAACAATGCCAATTGCAGTGGGAATTGCAACAGCTAAGACCGTCCATTTCCAGCTATTAGTTTCTTTTTTTATTGTAAGTAGCGTGGTAGAGCAGGGCCAGTGCATGAGGGAGAATAACATAGTACTGATTGCAGTTATCCAAGTCCATCCGTGGTTTACAAATAGTTCTTTCATTTGAACAAGATTGTCAAGCTCAAGAATACTTCCCTGTGCCATATAAGCCATTATAAT
Organism: Anaerotignum sp.; assembly: GCF_030625865.1. GTDB lineage: Bacteria > Bacillota > Clostridia > Lachnospirales > Anaerotignaceae > Chakrabartyella. Next base: position 17,590 of record NZ_DAOUQB010000031.1, read on the forward strand.
AATGGGGATAACGATTTCATTTGCAGGAAAACCCAAAATGAAAGCCAAAAGAATAACACCATCCAGCCCCATAAGCTGTGCAAATGGATTCAAAAACTCGGCACAATGATTTAAAGCACTTGTATCACCAATGGTTATATTTGCCATGAGCCATATGATCATTCCTGCGGGGGCAGCCACGATGATTGCTCTGCCCAGAACAAATAAGGTTCTGTCAAAAATAGAGCGAATAATTACTTTACCCACTTGTGGTTTTCGGTAAGGCGGAAGCTCTAGTGTAAAGGAGGAGGGAACCCCTTTCAATAGTGTGTTGGAAAGAAGTCTTGTTACGGCGAAAGTCATCAAAACGCCTACCAAAATAAATGTTGTTAGTAATAATGCTGATAGTATGCTTGAAAACATGCCATCTGATGTACCTACAAAGAACATTGTGATTATTGCAATTAACGTAGGAAATCTACCATTACATGGTACAAAATTATTCGTAAGAATTGCTAGAAGTCGTTCTCTGGGTGAGTCTATAATGCGGCAACCAACAATTCCTGCAGCATTGCATCCGAATCCCATGCACATGGTAAATATGATTTTGTATTATAATCTCCATTGGATTTTCACATCGTTACCGTCAATTTCAATACGCTCAATCAAGGTAGAAATGAGCATTCTTTTTGCATCTAAGTCAGATATTTCAAAACTGTTTTCAAATGTTTTGAGTGTGTCGATGAAAGCGGTAATATTGTTTGTTTTATCCTCTTTTATATTAAGTTTTTCAGTTAGGGCTTTTTTTTCTTGATCTAAAGCCTGGACTCTACTGGTTAGAACGGCCATAGGCAAGGTGCCGATTTGATATAAGTCAATTAACTTGCTTAGTTGTTTTTCTAAGGATTCAATGCGATCAGTAATTTTTTTTGTATCAATTATTTTAGTTTTCTGGGTGGGTCTGATGGTTAAATCTTGTATCATTTGCTTATCTTCCACAAGGTCTCGAATAGTTTCAATCACGAGAAAGTCGAGTTCTTCAATCTTCCAATTATCATTTTTACAATTTGGATCGGTGACAAATTTGGGGGAAGATTTAGATCGGGAATAACATTTATAATATCCGTGGTTTGCGCTATACCTTGCGCCGCATTGGCTACAATAAATTAGGCTAGTTAAAAGATAGCTGGCACGAAATGGAGACTTTTGAGCTGTGGTTTTTCCGTTTTCCCTTTTCTGAGAGTGGAGCAAGCGTTGTGCCTCTATGTACCGTTCCGTTGATATGATAGGGGGATGCTTCCCGTCATATTCAATACCTTTAAATTGCACTTTGCCAATGTAAATGCTATTTTTTAAAGCATTCCGAACTGAAGTGGCTGTCCAGTTACGGTTGTTATATTTACGATTCATTAATTTTCCAATGGTATTTATCGTTTTACCATTGATAAACAGATCATAGATCTGATCAATTTGCATTGCTTCAAATTCGTTTACGATTAATTTTCCGTTTACATAATCATATCCATGGGGTGAATTACCACCGCCATGAAAATAACCGGCTTTTCCTCGGCCAATTCTGCCCATGGTGAATCTTTCTGTAATTTGGTCTTTTTCCAACTGAGCGAATACCGATAAAATGCCAATCATTGCCCGCCCGAAAGGGGTGGAGGTATCAAAATTTTCATTGATGGATATGAAGTCTACATCGTTGAAAAGGAACTCGTCTTCAATCAGCATAAGGGTATCCTTTTGACTGCGGCTCAAGCGGTCAAGTTTATAAACGATTACGGCATCCACTTCAACTTTTTTAACATCCTCAAGCATTTGACGCAAAGCAGGGCGGTTGGTGTTGCCGCCGGAGAATCCACCATCGGTATAGATTTTTACCAATATCCAGTCCTTTGCTTTACAATATGCCGTTAGGCGGGCTATCTGTTCGTCAATACTATAATTTTCAAGCTGATTATCAGTCGATACACGGACATAACCAAAAACCATATATTTTTTGTCCAGAAAAATCACCCCTTCCTATATTATTAATATATATCCTGATTTTTTGAAAATATTTGATAAACCCCACCCAAAATAAAATTGAGTGGGGAAATAATTACTTTTAATTTTGAATGTATTAGTATAATTTAGTGTGGCTTTTTATTTATTGAATTTCCGTATAAATTTATCAAATAAATCTCTTACATTCGTCTCAAATGGATGAAGATTAAAAAAATTTCTTTTATAAATTCCTTCATTTTAGCCGCTCTAATTTCAGCGGACTGTCTGCTGATTCATCTCGCTGTTGCGATTGTGAATTGTGCCAATCTTATGATTGAGTATAGTGTGATCCGTCTCGTGGGTCATAGTAAAACGTCGGTGATTTCTGTTATTAATTTAATTCAATTGCCTTACCTTTTCCATTTTGATTTTATCGCCACGGGCGGCCAATTTTATAAATTCTTCCTATCTGACACGATTTTTCCAAATTGCCTGTTTAATATAAGATCAACTGTTTTTTACCGTGGTCGTCAAGGCTACGGTGATTTTTTATGTGGGATTTTTTAAAAATAAAGGAGGAATACAAACGGGGTAATAAATGAGGTGAATGCTTTGAATAAATCAATTAATTTCACCAATAACAAGTTAAGTGCAATTTTATAGTGCCTCCCTTCTTTAGGCATTCGGCACGACAACACCTGTAAAGAAGGATACCGCAATATTACAGAATATTCCATATATGCAGGATAAATTGATAAACGCATAGGACAAATTTCTCAATTCATAAGTATTAAGCAGGAGGTGTTGATATGAAGAAGCAAGAACCAAACCGAAGAGGAAAGGTTACCCACGTTATGGCAAATGGTGAGGTTAGAGATAGCGTAGCTGGTTATTTAACAAGTGCGGATCAGCTGCCGGAGACAGCTAGGCGGATAATTAGAGGCATGATGCTGGGAGAATACTCGAAGGGCAGAAAATAAAAGGGCGTAAGCCCTACAGAGTAGACAAGCTCTATTTAAAGAAAAGATAAATTTGTGAAAGCAACAGGAATGCTGTGCTGCATAAGCAAATTTTATACTGTGGTATTACAATTTTGGTCGACAAGGACAGGTTGCTGACTTTCTTGTGTTGAATAATGTTTTTGGGGTGAAAAATACAGTAATTGTGTGTAAAATACGAAAAAGTGTTATTTATTTCCAAATCATGCCGATAAATATAATATAAAGATGCTATTCTACATAAAAAACAGGTGTAACGGAGCATAAAAAAGACCGTTACTATAGCCTGTCGAAAGGAGAATAAGGTGAACAGCAAGTATATTGTACGACAGCCAATTAAAGATAGGGACAGCAATGTCGTCGGCTACGAACTTCTCTACTACGGCGAAAATCAGGCGTTTGGCGCTGATGGCCCATCTTCTTCGGGGGAGGCGGACGTTGCCACGCCCTCTGCATCCAATGCTTCGGCTTATAGAAATGACTTTGCCGCCGCAAATGCTATTTATAATTTTTTAACCCAGAATACCGACAAATCTTTGACGGGAACTTTGAATTTCATGACTTTCACACCTACTCTGCTAATGAAGAATGCGCCCCGGATATTCAAAAAATCTGAATTGGTTATTCAGATTGAAGATAACGTAATTATCTACCCGCTGGCTATGAATTTCGTTCAGAAGTTTGCAAAAGAGGGCTACAAAATCGCGGTAAACGAATTCAGATTTGCACCTCGTTATTTAGCACTGATGGACAAGATTCATTATATCAAGCTGAATTTTTCTACGACTCCGGTGTCGACATTGTCTAACATCATTGAGCTTGCCCATAGCATGGGAAAGCAATGTATCGCAACCAATATTACCAACGAGGAGCTTTACAATTGCGCAATAAACCTGCACGCAGATGCGTTGGAGGGGACTTTTGTGGCAGAAAAGCTCTCATCTAAAGCACATACTAGCGGATATCTGCAAAGCAACTTTTTCAGACTGATAGTGGCTGTCACGCAGGATGAGCCAGATATTGATGAGATTGAGCAGCTGGTCTCCCAAGATGCTTCCATGGTATTCGGTCTGCTGCGCATGGCAAACTCCGTTTATTTTTCTTCCAAGCACCGATCTACTACCATTCGCCAGGCCATTATGACTCTAGGGCTTGGTCAGTTACGTCAATGGATCTATTTTCTCAGTGCCAGCAATGTGGAAAATGAAATCGATCCATCGTGTGAGGAGTTCCTCAAGTTGTCTTTCTTACGGGCGAATTTCTGCAGCGATCTAAGTGATTACACGCAGGATACGCTTTCCATCTCTAAGGGTGATGCCTATCTAATCGGCATGTTTTCCACACTGGGCTGTCTGGTAGACGCGCCTATGGAAGAAATTTTGTCCGAAGTCCCAGTTGCAGATGAAGTCAGAGATGCCTTGCTCTACCAAAAGGGGTCCGCGGGCAAACTGTTTTCTTTGCTTCTTAGTTATGAACGAGCCGACTGGAATCGCATCACTATGCTGGCAGGCGAACTTCATATCCCGACTAATTTGCTCACCAGTTTGTATTTTGATTCTGTGGATCGCGCAAATATGATCTGGGCGCGGATCGCTGCTCCCGCCAATCTCCCGGATGAGAACGTATAATTGTTCCGATCAAAGCAAAATAGGGCTTATATAAACAGCATCGGATGCGGAATGCTAACGCCTCCCAGCATTAAGTCTATATAGAAAGAAATCAAAGGTTAAGGCTAGGTCAAAAAAATGACACTTAGGCTTAACCTTTTTGAAATATATGGAAAAAATATGAAGATACATGTATAATAAAGTAAAAATGTGCAAGGTACGATATATTAATTTATAAAGTTTTGAATTATTAGAGGAATTGGTACAAAACTACAAAAGTAATATTATATCCCAAAGCTTTGGCAGAGTGTTGCGATAAATCGTTAAAAATTCTTGTAAATCTGTATTAAATGCTGTATATAGAAAATCTCCAGTGGTTGCCAAAGGTAAATATTTTTTGCATTGGATTATCAATTTTTGGTACGTCAGGTATTGTGGTTTCAAAGGGCAACTATGTATTATTAAAGGTCTACTTGTAAAAGAAACGGTGAATTAAAATATATCCATTACAATTGCAACTCTTTTACTACTGTAAGCATATTAATTTTTTCAGTAATCATCGTAAAGCAATTACAAAAGAGTGACACAGTAAAATTTTATTGAAAGGATGTGTTCACATGCCCCGCAAATCAAGCAGTAGATACCCTGAAGAATTCAAACAACAAGTCGTCGATTTTTAAGGAGAAAAAGCATTGGAAAAAATAATGATATTTCTAAAAGAAAATCTAATAATTAAAATTGCAATATTTGCGTTAAGTCTAATTTTCCCCCTAATGTTATACATAGATGTTTTTTTCATGAAATCAACACTCCCTATAAGCGGTTTTGACATTACATGGTTGGGATTCTACAGTTGTATCGTACTTTGTTATGTATTAAAAAACAAAGTATTAAAAGCAGCTTTAGGCTTACTCAATATGGGAGGTATTTTTTTTCTATGCTTTGCATCTTTAGCTGGCGGAGCAAAAGGGCCTTTATGGGTTATAGCAAAAACTTTAATACCTTTCCTTTCTTTATCATAGATTATGATTGGGAATTTAACAAAATATGTACTGAATTTGGTGTCATATTTTTATTGTTGTTTCCGGAATTGGATTAACAATTATCGTTAAGGAAATATATAATCAAGAGAAAGTGTGGTTTTTCAATTTTCAAAATTATATATCCCATACACATGGTAAGTGCTTGCTTTCCGCATGCACAACACCGTTTGAATGTTTTATCTAAATTATAGGCAATTCTTGGTAAGTAACCTGCATCTTCAAGCAAGGTAAATAAAGGGAAGAAGATTGCCATTGGAGGCAACATTACTGAAACAACCCAGGCTAAAACACGAAAAACCCCCAGTACTAAAATGCCATGAAGCCATTTTGGAGCATTTACATATAGAAAAAAGTCTGTTAAACGATTTTGAATCCAGAAAAAAAAGTCTGCCAAAAGTTGAGATGGATAATTACTCCCCGTTATTGTTAACCAAAACACCAGTGCAAGGAGCGCCAACATAACGGGGTACCCTGTGGCTTTGCTGGTTAATAATTTATCTATTCTTCGATCTGAGGCATTGTATCCTTCTCTTTCAAAAATAACAGCATCTTTGCAAACATTTTCAGCTTCCTGTACAAGGGTTGATACAATTTTATCTTTTAAGTTTTCGGAATGAATTCCATATTCCGAAAGAACATCTTTTGCTTCATCTAATGCTTCGTTTATTTCTTTGTCTTCAAAAGGGTCAACGTTAAGGCGTGTGTTAATTTCTGTGATGAGTGAGTTATCTTGATCCAGAAGCTTTAAACTAACCCATCTGCTATTTATTTTGTTACCCAGTTTTTCTTCTATTACCGGCTCAAGAATTGCAATTGCTTCTTCAATTTTTTTTTCATAGTGTATCCGCAAAGGATGTGGCTTTACTCTACCATCTGTTACTTTATCAACAGTATCCATAAGTTCGGTGAGACTTTTCTTTTTTCTTGCGATGGTGCCGACAACAGGAACGCCCAGCCTTTCGGAAATTTTTTTGAGATCTATTTTAATGTTTTTTCTTTTTGCCTCATCCATAAGATTAATACATACTACTACGTTGTTACAAATTTCCATGGTCTGCAATACAAGATTTAGGTTGCGCTCCAGGCAAGTAGCATCACATACTACAACCACAGCATCGGGATTGCCGAAGCAAATAAAGTTTCTTGCAACTTCCTCCTCTGCGGAATGGGCCATTAGTGAATAAGTGCCAGGAATATCAACGAAAACGTAAGACTGATTTTTTGTGGAACAATAGCCTTGTGCAGTTGTAACCGTTTTGCCGGGCCAGTTTCCTGTATGCTGATTCATTCCTGTAAGCTCATTAAAAACAGTGCTTTTTCCAACATTTGGATTTCCGGCGAGGGCAATTACTTTATCATTTTGCGATTGTTTTTTTATATCCAATCCTAAGTCAATTGCCTTTATTCCGATAGAGCTGTTTGTTAAGCCCATTTCTACACCTCCTTACTACCTGCGGATTACAAGTATATTTTCGCAATCCTCTGAGCGAATTGCAATAACTGCACCACGAATTAAAAAAGCTGTTGGATCACCACCGGGGCTTCTTCCCAAGCATTCAATGACTGTATTTTCAACCAATCCAATATCAAGCAAACGTCTATGCATGCTTCCTGTGGAAAGTAAAGTACTTACAACAGCCTGTTCACCTGGATTTATATCGTTAAGAGAATTTACATTCATAGTAGTTCCGCCTTTCGAATATATTTAGGTTAAGGAAACTTTCTAACTATATAGTATTCGTTGAGGCTAAAAAGGTGCTTGTCAATTAATTGAATACTGGGGAGAATTGCTATGAGCTTATCAGATGAATTTTATACACTAAAAGGTTATCAAATGAACGAGGCTGCTGAACTTACATCAGCTATGGAAGATTATTTGGAAATGATAAACCGTATTTTAGAGCAAAAAGGGATTGCAAGGGTGAATGACTTATCAAAAATGTTAAATGTGAAGCCATCTTCTGCGACAAAAATGGTACAACAATTAAAGGAATTTGGGTATGTCAATTCAGAAAAATACGGACAAATAACCCTTACTGAACAAGGAAAAACCGCCGGAGCGTATCTTTTGTATAGACACGAAATAATTCATAGATTTTTATGCCTTTTAAATCATTCGAAAAATGAACTAGAGCAGGTTGAAAAAATAGAACATTTTTTAGATCGAAGAACAGTCGAAAACTTAAAAAGGCTTACATTAAAATTACAAAATAAATCAAGATAATATTATAAGGTGACAGATGAACTTACATATTAAAGCTATATAGATATGATAATAAATTTATAGGGCGGGGACTGTAAAAAAAATTGAGGAAATCTAAAGTTCTTTTATTGTCCTAAAAGGAATTTAAGCTTTTATTGTTTTTAGTAGCAAAAAAATTAAAAAACGAATTGAATTAGGAAAAACGATTGTAATTTTCCGAAAATCCCTGTATAATTATATAAATAGGATGTCCCTTATGAAGGACAGAAATTTTGCCCAACATAGCGAAAATTAAAACTGTGATTTTTGAATAACTTAATTATTTTAGATTTTTATTAGAAGAAAATTTTTTTCATAATTTAAATTTAATATTTGGACTTCTGTGTAAGGCAATATCTTTTTAATCTAAGGGGATGTGGTCTTATTTTGGTGTTTGAATAAATGAAAATGCGTGGCATCTAAACAAAAAGGAATAAAGACTATGAATTTTAAATTGAAAAGGAAACAGAATTTAAAGGTGGCACAAAAACAATTAGAATATTATTAATTATAAATATAATAATATTTACAATTAGTACGTGTTGTATATTTTAAACAGAGATAATCCTGTAAAAATGTAATGGTTGAATTCTTTCCTAAAATTAAGAAGAGGAAAGATGAAGAAGCTTCGGTTGACAAAGAATGAAATCTGTTTCTTTTCAATGTATCAAAGGCTGCTATATAAAACGTTTTGGATTGCAGCTACACTTAACAATGATTGGAATGATTTTTATGGAAGTTATATATTTTACAAGTAGTATTGCAAATCCTTTTTTAAGTGAAGCAATTTTAAATGATTTCAGCGTTAAACCAAAAATAATTCCAATAGAGTTATGGGAAGTGGAATTGCCAAATATTTCAAGAGGTACTTTAATACTTATTGATCATAGAGAGCCACGTTCGATTTCTGAAGAAATTGTATTTACCATCAATAGCAAGATGGCAGGATTAGTTACTTGCATTATTTTGGCTGATAAAATGGATTTTGTAACAAGGATTAATTATTACAATTTGGGAGTATCTGCAATCTTGCAAAAATCGGAAACATTAGGGCAGGAATTACAACAGTATTTTATTTATGCGTGGAAAGAGTACCAAATTATCAATGGTATGAAAAATATGAGGATTGCAGTTATTGATGACAGTGTTTTTTCTTTACAAGTTATTAAAAGTTATTTTCAAAGAATTGATGCAAAAAATGTGGATTATTACCGTGATGTAAAAGAAATTTTGAAACGGATTGATGAGTACGAGATGTTTTTGATTGACTTGGTTTTGCCCAAATTTTCGGGACAGGAATTAGCAAATATGATCAAGAAGGAAAAACAAGGCGCCATTGTAGTAATTATGACAGCCTATGGAGAGAGCGTTTCCATATCACAGAATGAGAACATTGGGGCTGATGATTTTTTAATAAAACCGTTTGATTTCAAGGTGTTTATTTTGCGTTTAATTGCTTGTATTCGCAACAGGATGCTTAGAACCGAAAAAGAAAAAAGTGATGAAAGATTATATGAACTGGCAACAAAAGATACATTGACAAATGTATATAATAGAAGGTATTTTGTGGATTTTTTGAATCAGCAAATAAAAAAATGTATTGAATCAGAAGTGCAATTTTCCTTAATTCTATTAGATTTAGATCATTTTAAAAACATTAATGATGAATATGGACATTTAGTTGGAGATGAGGTGTTAAAAGAAATTGCATTACTGCTAAAGAAGAACCTTAGAGAGGCTGATATCGTATGTCGTTGGGGAGGGGAAGAATTTATTATATTCCTATTAAATACCAAGATTGATGCGGCCGGGATGATCGCTGAAAAACTGCGTAATTATATTGAACAAATGAAAATAGAGGGCGTGTCATCTGTTACAGCAAGCTTTGGTGCAACGCAATGGATTGAAGGAGATGATGCCACTTCCATATTTAAAAGAATTGATAATTCTCTTTATCTAGCAAAGCTTACAGGACGAAATAAAGTTGTAAGCAATGAGGAAGTTTTTATATACAAAGGGGGATTACCTGTAAGTATTGAATGGGGACCTTTCTTTAAAAGTGGACATGTTCAGATTGATCAAGAGCATAATGAATTAATTTCTTTATCAAATGAATTGATTATAAACTGCTTTAAAGAGGATAATAACGAAGTGATATTACAGTCGTTTGATAAATTAATGAACCATATTGTGGTGCATTTTAGTAATGAAGAAGAGATATTACGTGACCATGCCTATAAGGATTATCAGGAACATAAAGAAATACATTCGGCACTGATTGATCGGACAGCCTTATTGTTAAATCAATTAAAGGAAGGCGATCAGGGTGCAATTGATATTGCCAAATATATCATTCAGGAAATAGTGGTGGGGCATATTATTAAAAGTGATTTTAAATTTTTTGAGCTGTTTCGTTCATAATAAAAATGCTATAAAGGGTTTTTCGGCATCTAGATACTCTAAACGCAGTCTCCTCAGGTCTTTTAAATAAGCATTCTCTATTCTTAACTTGAGAAGTTCATCCTCAAGTTTTTTAATAAGTTCAGCACTTGTATTTATAGGATTAACTTTTACAGGCTGAATATCTGTTTTTTTACTAGGGGCATTCAATGTTTTCTTCCGTCCTTTCTTCTTTGGTCGTAAGGCCTCAGGACCACCAATACGAAAGTCATTGACCCATTTAGTAATTAAGCTTGGATTTCTGAGTTTCTCTTGTATTGCTAATTCCTGATATGAAAGTTCGATTGTTAGATACAATTTTACCACATGAAGCTTATATTCAAAGGAAAACTTTTCATTTTTTCGAGAACGAATTAACCCCTCATCTCTAAATTGTTCGTAAGATGAAATGCATTCCTGTAATCTTTTTTTAGCAGAAATGCCATACTTTTTCATCAAGTAACTTTGCCCACCTTCGCCATTAAGATAAGTTAAAACTGCTTCTTTCTTAAATTCATAGCTATATTTAGCCATAAAAAACCGACATCCCAATCGTTAGATTTTTGGTCTAACTTTTGGGGGTCGGTACATCAAAGGAGGCTCTTTTTTAATGCAAAAACAAAAATGAAGGAGAAAATGAGAATAAGAAACCAGAACCCTGTAAACGAAAGAAGGGAAAGCCTTTGGTTTCCTTGGAAAGGGCAGGACTTTGAAAAAGCTTGCCTTAGATTAGAAATCCTGCCATGCGCAGAACCCAACTGCACTATTGCTGATACGTCCGATGAAAGGTTATCGACTTTCTTAAAAGATAAGGCTTGCAACATTGATGAACTGGATTACCTAATGAAACGATTGGATAGTTTCGATAACGATGAACTGCAAACATTTTATGCAGTGGCATATACAGAAAATGCAGAAATTACAGCAGAACTCATCAATATCACCTTTAACACCCACTGTTACAGCCTTGTTGCTGATTTCAGCGACCTTGATGCGGTAGGCAAGAAAATGTACCTAACGGAACAAGGTGCGGTCAGCAAGAAAGAATTGCAAAACTTAGACGGCAGAGCGTATTTTGAAAAACTGCTTTCTGAAAATCCTAAATCAAGAATTACTCCCTATGGAATTCTTTATCAAAACAAAAATCCCATTCAGACAATTTATGATGGACTGCACTTTCCCCTGTATCATTGGCAAGATGAAATTGCAGAGTTGGAAGTAGAAAAAGACGGATATAGTCAATTTCTATATCTGCCTTGTACACAAATGCAGATGGAATATGCCTTGCTGAGATAGTGGTGAAACAAGAAGTGAACTACTATGAATAGAAAATAAAATAGGAGTAGGGAGTCTTCTCTTCTCCTATTGTTTAAATAAATCCTTATCTGTATTGATTATAACATTTGTTTAGCAGAGCTAACGTTTACTTCTAATACCCTTGTTAAGAAACTGAATTTTTCTTTTATCTCTTCAAACTCCTGACCAGAACTAATAAATTTTGCAGTACCTTCAATTACAAAGCCTGTTCCTTGGTAATCGTTATATCCAATAACTTCTTTGCTTCCTAAAGATATTTTTATTTTGTTATTAATATTAACATTTTTTTCTGTTTTCCTCATGATTGCGGCTGGAATTAAAAGTCTTTCATCTGAAGTTACAGTAATGTAGGAATTCCAAGTGTTCACAATATGTGGTTCGCATTCTCCCCAAGAAACAATTGAAACAACACCTTCTCTTTTTACTACATCATAAAATTTTTCTGTTAGCATATTATTTTCCCTCCGTAGAAATAAGATATTATAGATAAGCGTTATCTATAATATTATTATATATACTAAATCATGGCTTGTCAATATGAAAAATATATTAAAGATTTGTTTTATCTACAATTAAGACTGTGTTGGTTGACTAATAAAAAATATTAAAGTAATATGGGAAGAAGAAATTGTATTCTAGGAGGGTGATTTTATGCAATTTTCTATTGGTGTAGAATACGCATTACATTGTATGTTATATATGGTTGATAATCCTACAGGAAATTCAATAGGCATAAAGGATTTAGCAACTTATCAAGGTGTATCTGAAACCTATTTGTCAAAAGTATATACCAAACTAAGGAAAGCGGGTATTGTCAAGTCTATACCTGGAGTAAACGGTGGATATGCGTTAGCTCGTTTGCCTGAAAGTATTACGTTCTGGGATATAGTAGAGGCCGTAGAAGGCGGTGCTCCTTTATTTCAGTGTGCAGAAATAAGGCAAAACGAAATATTATTAGATAAAGAAAATTTGCCAGATACACATACAAAATGTCCATGCCTCATACATGTTGTAATGATGGAAGCTGAAGAACAAATGAGACAGTACTTGAGAGATAAAACATTAGCGTGGTTATACGAACAAGTAAAGAATAAGCTTCCACAAGAGCACTTAGAGGCTACCGCCGAATGGTTTAACAATCGGAGAATGAGTCATGTTTCAAGAAGCCATAATAAAAGCGCACATGAGAAAAATGAAAAGGGGGAAGTCTGAAAGAATAATGATACTGCTCGCCAAGGGGGCACCAGTTTCAAGTGGCATTATTATTGCCCGTTCAAGGCACGTTGACACATCCAAACGAAAAACAAAAAATGATGTTAATTTAAAAGTCTTTTGGAAAGACGGCAAGGACGAAAGTCATAAGATTATATATATACCTCAAACATATTTGAATCAGCTAAGTGACGAAAAGGAAAATCAAACAGAAATTGATGAGTGGGTAGAAGAAATTTTACTTAAAAATCCTAGTATAAACAAGTCAAAATCACAATTAATGTCTTGTATAACTGAATATAAAATGGATATTAATAAGATGTTATTGGATTTCTTAAGGTATGATGAAGATTTAAGAAAGTTAAATGCCGAAAAATTAGAAATCGGAAATAAAAACGGCATTTTAAGAGAAATTGAAAAATTATCCACAGAGAAAGAAAAAATCGTGGCTCAGTCAGAACTATCTGAAGATGATATTAAATCATATGATGATGCAAAGATGCAAATTGAAAGCATTTCTAAGCAAAAAAACGTTTTAATGTTTGACAAAGAAAATCTTGATTTAATTGAAAATTTAGTTGTAGAATCTACAATTAAATTTAACTTTTCAAATGAGATCAACGATAAGATTATCGAATGTCGAGAGCAAATTTTGTCTACAGCAAAAGAAAATTGGTTAAACACAAAAACAAGTATAATTGAAGCTATCAATACCCAAATTAGCAGTTTTAATGAAGCCGCTGTTCCTTTTTCGGATACAGTTAATAAGCTAAAAGATAAAATTGAAAGTAATGCAACTGTAA
>NZ_DAOUQB010000037.1 GCF_030625865.1 Anaerotignum sp.
GTATCCGGCCACCGCCGCCAGAAAGCCAGTGAATTAGCCGGATTTGCGGATATGCCTTGTATTATCCGCAACATGACGGACGAGCAGGCTATCACGCAGATGGTAGAGGACAACACCAACCAGCGTGAAAATATCCTGCCCAGCGAACGAGCCAAAGCCCTGCAAATGCAGTTGGAAGCTATCAAAAAGCAGGGCGCGCGTACTGGCAACGGGCAACGCTCCAATGAGGTTGTAGCCGAGCGCAACAAAATGACGGTGAAGCAGGTTCAGCGGTATATCAAGCTCAATGAGCTGGTTCCCGACCTCATAAAAATGGTGGACGAAAAGAAAATTGCGTTCACTCCCGCTGTGGAGCTTGCGTTCATTGCGCCCAAAAGTCAACGGTATATTGCTATCGCCATTGAGGGCCAGCAATCAGCTCCCTCACTGTCACAGGCACAGCGTATGCGTGACCTTGACCAAAAGAAGCTGTTAAACCCCGATGTGATTGACGGAATTATGTTAGAAGAAAAAAAGGAGGCAGACAAAGTGATTATTTCAAGTCAGGAACTTTCCCAGTATTTTGGCAAGGAGAAAACACCCCGCGAAATGAAGGATACCATTATGAAGCTGTTAGAGGAAAACAAGGCGAAACTGAAAGAGGTTTCGGCTCCTCAAAAGAAAGCCGAACAGGAAAAATAAGCACTTCGGGTCAAGTTGGCCCGAAGTCGTTATTGGCTATACGGTTCTGCTTTGCTTCACCATGTTCAAGACAGGAAGCCTTGCAAAATCCATCTTTGGAGCGCACTGATAACTTCGGGACAACTTGTCCCGAAGTGAGAAAGGAGAAACTTTTACTATGAGCAATGAAAAAACAACGGTTCCGCAGGAAGTAGGACAGGCGGCTACGCCACTGAAACTGGACGTTACCGCCCGGCTCATTGAACCAAAGGGCAATCTTGTAGGCTTTGCCAGTCTGAAACTGAACGATTGCTTTGTGATTGATGATTTCAAGATTTTGCAGAGCGACAAGGGCATTTTTGTAGGTATGCCGAGCAAACCGGATAAGACCAGCAAGACCGGCTACCGGGATACGTCCCGCCCCATCACAAAGGAATTTCGCGCCGAGCTGACCGAAGCCGTGACAGCGGCCTACCATGCAGAGCTTGAAAAGTTGCAGACCCGCGCCGCTGCTATTGCTTTCCCCGAAAAACAGTCTATCCCGAACCAGCTTGCGGAGGGAGCCAAACAAGCGGCACAGGAAAACGCCGCTCGGCCTGCTCCTACAAAGGCAGGTAAAGCCAAAAGTGCAGAAAGGTAACAGTGCGACTTCGGGCCAACTTGACCCGAAGTGCCGGAAAGGAGGATTTTATGCTTTACCAACAGCCGGAACAATCTCCGTGGGGCAAGGTGCAGACCTGTGACGTTCTCTGCCCCGGCGTGTTTCTTGTAAGTACCGCCAGTCACGGCGGCACAATGATTGCAAAGGATATGGCGGCGGTGCTTTCTCCTGCCGAGATCAAGTGCGGCTTCCGTCACAGCGGTTTTCTCTGCTTTGAGGAAGATACGCAGGAAGATGTTGCCCTGCGGGAGCTTTTGGATAAAAAGCTGTGGACGGTTCCTGACCGTATAAAAGACAAGGCCGCTTTTGAGGAAAACATCAACAGGTCACTCCGGGAACACAACCCGGACTATTGGCGGGTACGGCAGGCCGGACTGGAAAAGAACCCGGCACGGTTAGAGCAGCTCCGGGCCTACAACGCGGAACGATAAAGCACTTCGAGCCAATTTGGCCCGAAGTGCTTTATAAGTAAAAGAGATTATTTCTTCATTGTCTTTTCGATTTTTGAAATATTAGACTGAGTTGTTCCCAGTTTATCAGCAATATCTGCCTGAGTTTGCCCTTCACTACGCATTTGTTTAATGGTATCACCCATCTGATTGATTGGACGTGTCCGTGCCGTGCGACTTTGCGAAACGGTTGTTGTATCTGGATATGCCCGGATTTCAACTGTGACAGACTCTGTTGGAGTCTTTTGCTTGAGAGTGATTTTGTTGTCTTTCTTGTGAACCTCCACATCGCTACGTGACAATAGTTGGTTCAATGTTGCATTCCCAATATTATCTGGTAGAAGCCCACCATTATTTTTTTTAACAAGATTATTGCTCATGACTATACCCCCATGTTTTTCTGCATGATTCATTATGATTCATATAATTCATAATGAAATTATATCGTAGAAAACAGCACCTGTCAATATAAAATCCACGGAAAGGAGGATTTCACCCATTGGCCTATGTAAGTGTACCAAATGATTTATCAAAAATAAAAACCAAAGTGGCTTTCAATCTCACCAAACGCCAGCTTTTATGTTTCGGAGCGGCGGCGGTAGTCGGTATTCCGGCTTATCTTTTTACCCGTACCGCCATTGGCAATACCGGGGCTATGCTCTTAATGATTGCCCTTATGCTCCCTTGCTTTCTCATTGCCATGTATGAACGTGACGGACAGCCGCTTGAAAAGGTGGTGCAAAATATTGTCCGTTCCAAATTTCTATGGCCCCGTACAAGACCCTATCAGACACAGAATTTCTATTTCTACCTAAGCAACCCCAGAAAGGAGGTTTCACCCAATGGCACAAAAAACAAAACGCCCGCCCGTTCCCGCAAAAAGCAGAAAGCCTAAAAAGCGTGGGCCGCAGTCGGCACAGCAGACCATTCCCTACAAAGAAATGCTGAAAGACGGTATCTGCAAGGTGTGGGAAGGCTACTACACGAAAACCCTTTCCTATGAGGATATTAACTACGCCGTGGCTTCCAGTGACGACCAAAGCACCATTTTCGACGGGTATTGCGGCTTTTTGAACTACTTTGATAGTGCTTTGCCCTTTCAGCTTTCCTTTATCAACCACCGTTCCCGCCCGGAGAACCGTTACAGCGTGAACATTTCCCCGCAGGACGACGATTTTAACAGTATCCGGCGCGAATTTACCGCCATGCTGGAAAACCAGATTGCCAAAAGCAACAACGGCATTGTCCGCTCCAAATACATCACATTCGGTATCAGTGCGGACGGGATCGGAACAGCCCGCCCCCGCTTGGAGCGTATCGAAGCGGATATTGTAGGGAACTTCAAAAAGTTAGGCGTTCAGTCGTCAACCCTTTCCGGGCGGGAACGCTTAGAGGTGCTGCACAGTCAGCTCCACCCCGGAGGGCGAGAGCCGTTCCGCTTCTCATGGGACATGATACCCAAAACGGGTATGGGAACAAAGGATTTTATCGCGCCCACTTCCTTTGACTTTCGCCAAAGCCGTACCTTTCGTGTGGGAACCACATGGGGTGCGGCTTTGTATATGCAGATTAAAGAGAAATACTCAATTACATATCTATGTAAATTGATGAGTGTTAATCGTTCTGGATATTATAAATGGAGGAACAGAAAAGGCAAAAAGAACCAATACCAAATTGATCGAGACCTACTTACACAACTAATCATTGAAATACATGAAAAGCACAAATCATTTGGATATCACAGAATAGCTGCATTCATTAAAAGTCATACAGGTTGGATTGTATCAGATAACTTAGTTCATAAATGTTGTAAATTTTCAAATATAAAATCTAAAGCAAAACATTATAAAAAAGTGAATAAAGGTAAGGAAAATACGATTTTCACAAATATTGCAGCTGGGGATTGGAATGCAGGGAAACCTTTAGAATTAGTAGCATCAGATATGACCAGGATAAGGCAGAATAATATCTTATATGAATGGACTTATATATTGGATACATACAATAATGAAATTATTTCACATCATCTCTCAACACGTGAAGGGGATAGAACTCCTTATTATCAATGTCTTGAAGATTTAAAAGAAAAAGTAAAGGAACAGATAGAACCTGTCGTTTTGCACACGGACCAAGGATCAGTCTATTCCTCTAGAGCCTTCAAAGAAGCTCATAAAGATTATAACATAATTCGATCAATGTCGCGAGTGGGAACTCCAACAGATAATCCAATCATTGAATCAATAAACGGCTGGATAAAAGCTGAAATACGCTGCGATTATACCAAAGCAGACAAAATAAATTTTCCTGAATTTTTAGACAAATATGTTCAATATTTTAACAATGAGCGTCCCGCATATGCTTTAGGATACTTAAGCCCTGTTCAATATAGAACTGAACAAGGCTTTCCTTAAGGTGGTTTTTAGATGTCTACATTGACTTGACAACTTCAAAGGGTTTGGGGTGGTCAGATTATGGAAAAACCTATTTAAAAAACGGAAGGGTTTGGGAACCGAAGAGTTTCCCAATTAGACTCCGCAGGATAAGTTTTGCACATCCGAGGGAAATAGGGCGTTTCAAGACCTTTGGGTTCCAGGAATACATCTATTTATCCTCTGTTTATTTGAAAAAAGCTTGAAGAAACTGAACTTTTTTCAAATAATATTAGCTAAAAAACAATGATTTATAGCCCATTACAAACACAAACAAAACGATAAGGGGTAAAAGCCATTGTACATAGAGTCGAATGAATCTTGGAAATTTCAAACCTTTGCCGCTGTTGGCTTCCGCCATAAAGTTATCCCATCCCCAGCCTATTTTCCAAGTACAGAATAAAACGTAAACCACACTTCCTAAAGGAAGAATGTTATTGCTGACAATGAAGTCCTCTAAGTCCAAGACGGAGGAGCCGGCACCTAGGGGCTGAATTCCGCTTAATAAGTTAAAGCCCAATACGCAAGGCAGAGAAAGAATGATAATTGCCACAAGATTGATGGCAACAACCTTTTTTCTGCTTGCATTTGTCAAATCAGTGCCAAAAGAAATAATATTTTCAAAAACGGCGATTACCGTGGATAGTGCGGCAAAACACATAAATAAGAAGAATAAGGTACCCCAAAGTCGACCGCCCGGCATTGCATTAAATACGTTAGGCAAGGTAATAAAAATCAAGCTGGGGCCTGCATCAGGGCTGATACCATAAGCAAAGCAGGCGGGGAAAATAATTAAACCTGCCATTAAGGCAACCATAGTATCCAGGATGGTAATGAAAATACCCTCTCCTGTTAAAGAGCGAGAACGGTCTATATAGCTGCCAAAGATTGCGATGGCACCCATACCAATACTGAGGGTAAAGAATGCCTGTCCTAAAGCGGCAAATAAAACTTGCAGAATACCATTTTCCTTTAATGCAGAGAAGTTAGGTGTAAGATAGAACCGCAGACCTTCTTCCCCGCCTTCTAAGAAAATTGAACGAACTGCTAAAATTACCATTAAAAGTAGCAATAACAGCATCATTACTTTGGTGATTTTTTCGACGCCTTTTTGTAAGCCTCGGCTGCAAATGCCAAAACCAATCAAAACTACTGCAATCATAAAGCCTGCCATAAGGCCGGGACTTTGGAGCATAGAGCCAAAAATACCGGCTACGCTGTCCTTATCCAATCCCACAAAACCACCGCTTGCCATTTTGATGAAATAGTACAGCATCCATCCGGCTACAGAGGTATAAAACATCATTAAAAGATAATTGCCCGCCATGGCAAAATATTTAAAATAATGCCATTTTGTGCCTTTTGGTTCTAAAATATCCATGGACATAGCCACACTTTTTTGGCTGGCACGGCCAACGGATAGCTCGGCGACCAAAATGGGAATGCCAAGTAAAATTAAAAATAGAATGTAGATCAATACGAAAGCGGCACCACCGTATTGCCCGGTTATATAGGGGAATTTCCAAACATTTCCCAGACCAATGGCGCATCCGGCGGAAATGAGGATGAACCCCAGCCGGGATGAGAATTTTTCTCTTTGCTGATTCATAATACCCTCCTAAAAAATAAACGGTATAGTTACCGTAAGAAATAATAGCTTTTTTATTATAAAAAAATTGGGAATAAAAAACAAGTAAAAAAGGGGAATTATGCAGTATACATTGAAAAACCAGCTTTTTTTTATTTCAAATAGAAATAAGTGGTATTTTCAAGATTGAAACGGTATACTGAAATCAATAGAGACACAAAAAGAGCGGGAGGGAGAAAAATGGTAGATTTTACTCAGTTATTAAAGTCTGAGATTCGCCCTGCACTGGGCGTTACAGAGGTTGGAGCAATTGCCCTTGGTGCTGCAAGAGCCTATGGTGCAGTAGGGGGAACGATATTGCATGTGGAAGTTGTTATGAATGGGGGAATGTTTAAAAATGGATTCTCCTGCGGGATTCCCGGAACAAAAGAGCTGGGATGTGAAATGGCGGCGGCGTTAGGCGCCATAGGCGGGAAATGGGAGTTGGGATTGGAGTGCTTAAAAGGCATTACGGAGGAACATATTGAAAAAGCCAAGGCTCTCCCCGTTGAGATTCTGATTGCCAAGGAAAAGGAAAATATATATATACAGGCGGAGGTAACCACCACAAGAGGTATGGGTATAGCCCGCATTGAAGATATTCACGATCATTTTACCTATGTGGCAAAGGATGACCAGGTTATTTTAAGGGAAGAACAAAAAGCGAAAACGAAAACAAAAGAGCTTGTTGATTTTGATTCCATTACCATCGCTGATATGGTGGACTATGCATCTTCTGTTTCCATAGATGAGTTGTATTTTGTAAAAGATATGATCGCAATGAACTGCAAGCTTTCTCAAGAAGGGGCAACGGGTGCAGGCTTGGCAATTGGAACCACTTTAGATGCATTTCGTAAAAAGGGTGTTTTGGGCAACGATATGATTTATGAAGCACAAAGACTTACTTGTTCTGCTATGGATGCCAGGCTTGCGGGCCTTCCTTTTCCCGCAATGAGTATTGTGGGCAGTGGTTCTCACGGTATTATATGTTCATTGCCTGTGGTTTCTTATGGAGGAAGCGTGGAAGCGTCAGAAGATGATGTAATACGTGCTGTGGCGTTAAGTGGTTTGGTTACCATTTACAGCAAACATTATATCGGCAGGCTATCTTCCCTGTGTGGTTGCGTTTTAGGTGGAGGCAGTGGTGCAGCAGCAGGGCTGGTATATCTCATGGGTGGCGGTGCAGAAGAGGTTTCCCATGCAATGAATCATATGGCTGCAAATTTGACGGGGATGATTTGTGATGGGGGCAGTACCGGTTGTGCGTTAAAGGCTTCAGCAGGGGTATATTCCGCTTTTCTCTCAGCCATGCTTGCCATGAATGGCACGACAATTCCCAAGAATTTTGGTGTGGTTGGCTCTTCAGCAGAGCAGACGGTAAAAAATTTGGGAAGAATTTCAGGAGAAGGTATGTCTCCCATGGACAAAACAATGATTGATATTATGCAGCAAAAAAGATAAGAACGCAGCAAAGGGAAAGACTTTGGGCGTTGCACAGAGAGAAATTAAAACCGTGGGTTTTACCCACACCCACTTGCTTTTTGAAAAAAGCAAGACCAAAAACTTCTATAGAAACCCCATTTTATGGGGTTTGGAAAAGCATGCCGATAATTTGTTCTTTAAAATGAAATAGGGAGGGGATTTTTTGAAGGAAATATTTGATGCCGTAAACGGGATTTTTCAATTTGTTGTGCCTATTGCAGATTTTTTGTGGGACTTTCCTACAAACTTTGCGTGGTATGCGGCTATTCCTATTTTAGGAAATTTAAGTTTTGCTGTGGTTTTGCTTATTGGTTCGGGTATTTTCTTTAGCATAAAAACAGGATTTATCCAAATTACCCATTTTAAAGAAGGGCTTCGTATTTTAACAAGGCAAAGGGCGGCAGCCATTGGTATTTCCCCTTTGGCGGCGTTTTTTCTAAGCTCTGCCATGCGAGTTGGCCCCGGAAACATTTTGGGGGTTACAGGTGCAATTTCTGTTGGTGGCCCGGGTGCATTGTTTTGGATGTGGGTCAGTGCTTTTTTTGGAATGTCCACAGCCTTTATGGAGGCAACTCTGGCTCAGATTTTTAAAGAGAAAAAAGACGATGAATTTATTGGTGGTCTTCCGTTCTATGGAAAGAAAATCATGGGGAACCGTGCATGGGTCGGCGTAGCTTTATCAGCGATTTTTATTCTTTATGCTATGTTCTGCCTGCCTGCTCAGGCGTTTAATGTCTTTTCTTCCGTTGGATCCATTGCGGAAATTGTGACGGGAAATACATATGATAGAACTTCTATGCTGTATTATATTGTTGCCATTGTATTGATTGCGGGGACAACGGTGTTTGCCTTTGGCGGGATAAAAAAAATAACAAAGGTTACAGATAAAGTTGTTCCTGTTATGGCGGTTATCTATTGCCTTACGGTTTTGATTATTGCTGTATTGAATTTTCATACAATTCCCCTATTTTTTGCCGCTGTATTTCATGGAGCGTTTACACCTGAAGCTATTTTCGGCGGGTTTTTCGGAACGGCACTGGTGCAAGGGGTAAAACGAGGGTTAATGTCAAACGAGGCAGGGCAAGGTACCATTACGATGTCCGCAGCTGCCTCCAATGCGGAGCATCCTTGTGAACAGGGCTGTGTACAGGCATTGGGTGTTTTTTTGGATACTATCATTATTTGTACTCTTTCCGGCTTTATTGTTGTTATGGCTCAGCTTTGGAACAATGCTCCGGTTTGGGAGGAGCTTCATAGCCAAAAACTTCCGCTGTATCTGGCGTCCATTACTTCCTTAACCCCGGGGACAGGTGCCGATAGTATAATTACGCTTTTAATTAGCCTATGTTATGGTTTATTTGCCTACACTTGTGTCATCGGATTCATTATTTTTTCTGAAATTGCAGCAAACCGCATTAGCAAAAAGAAAAGCTTTATTCATTTTATTCGTGTTTTAGGGGCATTGGTTTTTATTCCTTTTGGGGCACTTTCTGTATTGGCAGGGCTGGAATTGGATAACTTATGGTATATTTCCGATTTGGGAAACATCATCATCGTTTATTGCAACTTACCGATTATGTTTGTCGGTGCAAAATATGCATTCCGTGCTACAAAGCATTATAAAACCAAAAAGGGAGAGCCTTTTACCTCAGAAGTCGTGGGGATTTCTTGTGAATATTGGGACGAAAGAGCGAAAAATGCGGGTAAAGAATTGTAGAAATAATGAAATAATCTGCGGGCAGTGGGATTCTGCCCGCAAAAAAATAAAAAAATGTTGACATTTTAGTTTTTTTTGTGTATACTAGTATGGCGTCAGAAAAACGTGCCCAGATAGCTCAGTCGGTAGAGCAGAGGACTGAAAATCCTCGTGTCACTGGTTCGATTCCGGTTCTGGGCATTGTGTAGTATATTTTTAATAAATCCTATTACATAGAAAAGGAAGCAAATGCTTCCTTTTTTTCCTATGTCAGAAGAAAGGCGGAAGGCTATGAAAAAAGCAGATAAAATTTTAGTTCTGATTCTTCTTTTGATAGCCCTTGCCTTTGCTCTTTTCTTTTTTCTCAGGGCAGAGGAGGGTGGTTTTGCAAGAGTTACGGTGGATGGGGAAGTAAAGGCAGAGTTGCCTTTATCAAAGGATATCTTATACAGGGTGGAAACGGAAACAGGGTATAATGTAATACAAATACAAGATGGTTATGCTTCCATACAGGAGGCGGATTGTAGAGATCAGATTTGTGTAGAGCATAAAAAAATCCATCTTACCGGGGAAACCATTGTTTGTTTACCTCATAAGTTAGTGGTTGAAATTGTGGGGGCAGAGACGACACAATATGATACGGTGGTGGGATAAATGCAAAGAAAAAATGTTGCATATTATGGTTTGTTCGCATCCTTAGCAATTTTAATGGGGTATGTGGAAATGCTCATTCCGATTCCTCTTTTGGTTCCGGGAATGAAGTTGGGGCTTGCGAATGTGATTATTGTGATTGTCCTGTATCTTATGGATGCGAAAGCCGCATTTTTTATTTCCCTCGTAAGAGTGCTCCTTTCCGGTTTATTGTTTGCCGGCTTTGCAGGTTTGTTGTATAGCTTGGCTGGGGCGTTGTTTAGTTTTTGCATTATGGTTTTGTTGAAGAAAACAGATCAGTTCAGTATGATCGGTGTGAGTATTGCCGGTGGTGTGTTCCATAATATTGGGCAAATTATCGTTGCGGCTTTGGTTGTAGAGAATATAAGGCTCATGTATTATTTACCTTTTTTGCTATTTTTTGGTGTTGTAACGGGAATCATCATTGGATTTGTTGCAAAAACAGCCTTAAAATATTTGAATCGCCCCTTGTAATACGGATGAATGTCCTTTTGGAAAGGACAGCTGGTGTTTTTTTGTAAAGGAAATTGTATAAAAACAGGTGAAAAACCGACGAATTCAACAAAAACACAAAAAAAATGAACTCCCCCTTGTATAGGGGGATTTTTAGTGCTAAAATCTTATGAAAATAATGCTTATAAAGTTGGAGCGTACGAAATACGCTCCCTATTTTTCATCAGGAGGAGAGAAAAAAATGGCGAAATACTTTACAGAACCATCCAGAACCTTTAGCGAGTTTTTACTGGTGCCGGGATATTCTTCAAAGGAATGTACAGTTGAGAATGTGAGTTTGAAAACGCCCGTTGTGAAATTCAAAAAAGGGGAAGAACCCGCTTTGGAGATGAATATCCCTTTAACCTCTGCCGTGATGCAGGCGGTTTCTGACGATAGAATGGCGGTGGCTCTGGCGAAGGAAGGCGGTATTTCCTTTATTTTTGGATCTCAGAGTGTTGAAAGCCAGGCGGCTATGGTTGCTCGGGCAAAGGCATATAAAGCAGGTTTTGTCATTAGTGATTCCAACATTAGCCCTGAGGATTCGTTGCAGGATATCTTGAACTTAAAGCGGAAAACAGGTCATTCCACTGTTGCGGTTACCACGGATGGAACAGCTCAAGGGAAATTGGTAGGGTTAGTGACCAATAGAGATTATAGAATCAGCCGTATGGAAAGAGACACAAAGGTAAGCGAATTTATGACACCTTTAAATCAGCTGATTATGGCGCCTGCGGGAACAAGCCTCAAGGAAGCGAATAACATTATCTGGGGTAATAAAATTAATCAGCTTCCTATTGTGGATAAAGAGGGCAGACTTCAATATTTGGTATTCCGTAAGGACTATGACAATCACAAAGAAAATGCGGATGAGCTTTTGGATAAAGAAAAAAGATATGTAATTGGTGCCGGGATTAACACCAGAGACTATATGGTAAGAGTTCCTGCTTTGGTTGAGGCAGGCGTGGATATCCTGTGTATTGACTCTTCTGAGGGCTATTCCGAATGGCAGAAAGATACTTTGCAATGGATACGTCGGAATTATGGTGATAGCGTAAAAGTCGGTGCGGGTAACGTGGTAGATAAAGAAGGCTTCCGTTTCTTGGCTGAGTGTGGTGCAGACTTTATAAAAGTTGGTATTGGCGGCGGCTCTATCTGTATTACCAGAGAGCAAAAGGGGATTGGCCGTGGACAAGCATCTGCCGTTATTGAGGTTGCAGAAGCAAGAAATGAATATTTCCAAGAGACAGGCATTTACATTCCTATTTGCTCTGACGGCGGTATTGTTTATGATTATCACATGACACTGGCGTTGGCTATGGGGGCAGATTTTATTATGCTTGGCAGATACTTTGCACGCTTTGACGAAAGTCCAACAAATAAGGTGAATATCAACGGCAGTTATATGAAGGAGTATTGGGGCGAAGGTTCTGCCCGTGCAAGAAACTGGCAGAGATATGATATGGGTGGCGACGAAAAACTGTCTTTCGAAGAAGGCGTAGATTCTTATGTACCATATGCAGGCAGTTTGCGTGATAACGTAGGTCTCTCCCTTAAGAAAGTAAAATCTACAATGTGTAACTGCGGCGTTCTATCCGTTCCTGAGTTGCAAGAAAGAGCGAAGATTACTGTAATTTCTACCACAAGCTTGGTAGAAGGCGGCGCTCATGACGTATTGCTGAAAGATAATAATTTAAACTTTAAATAAGAAAAGAAATAAAAAATGACACTTCATTTAGAGGTGTCTTTTTTTTGGAAAAGCGAAAGTGATTTCAGAGGGCTCAAATAATTCGTTTTTTTACTTTTTATTTTAAAATGAAGTTTTGAAAAATACTCAAGATATTTTCCTTTATGAAGAATGAAGTTGATATTTGCATAAAAAAATGGTAAAGTGACTATACAATTCCAAATATTGGATAATCATTGATTTTTACGGGGCAGGAGGCGGGCTATGTTTTATATTTTTTCTTCTGAGATATTTTGTTTTTCAAATACATTGAATACACCAAGCCTTATGGGGGCTATGGTTTTATTATTTAGTATGGGCGTTCAATTTCGTAGTCTGATTCCAACAAAAAAGGATTGGCATAGGGCATTATTAGGGTTGTTTTTTGTATGGATAATTTGCAAAATTATTTATTTTACTATCATTGCTACAAATTATTTAAGGGAATCAAATTTAGGGGGAGTGTGTTTTATGCTGTCTTGGGCGGTGTTTTGTATTTTTTTAGGTAGTATGTTATCATATTGCATTTGCAAGATATTTCATAAAAAACCTTTACAATAGAGCAAATAGCCAATTACTATGTGAGAATGCCCAAATGAAGCAAAGTCATTTCTTTTTGTGTTGAATTATATGTGATTTATAAAAAATAGCATTATGCAGTAGATGTTATTGGCAGGGTGAGACTTTTCTGAAATTTAGCATGATCTACGGGAGGAAATCTTTATGAAATTTTATATTATCCCTCTATTTATTTCTATTTGTATCCTATTGTTGGTTTTAATGAGACATAAAGCATTGCAGAAACATGAAAAGGTTTCTATTTCTGTGGTTTTGACTATAGGCTGTATTGGGTTGATTTATGCAGTTTTTACGTTATTTCAAAAAGAGATTATGCCTATTTCTGTGTTTTTGTTCGTCGCACCCATATTCCAATACAGTGTTCATTGTTTTGCCAATTTACAAGAAAAAGAAAACTTATTTACTCCTAAAGTAGCCTATGCCATTCTTATGGCATTCTGGATATCTTTGGTGGTTTCTTTTTTAATGGAAGCAACAGTAATTCAGGGATTTTTGGAAAATACCAAGTAAAAAATAAGATAAAAAGGAGGGATAATATGCATTTTTTTCAGTTCGTTTTAATTATAGTCATTGGAGTTTTATGCTATACACAGTATAAAATAAGAGGGAATTCTGTACCAAATAGATTTTTTTTGAATTATTTATGTACGATTACGTTTTTATTATTTATTATGTCTTTTTTTACACACTCATTTTATCCAGTCATAACCATAACATTTGACGTATTTATGGTTTTCTACGTGGTTTTCCAAACTTTAAAATATATAAATCAGTTGAAAGAGCAAATCCCTATTATGGGCGATTATTTTTATTTTTATTTTTCAATTTTCGTCTGGAGTGCTTATGGTATATGTGTGATACTAGATATAGCAAATGCAAATTTACCAATATAAAAAAGGAGATATTCATCAAGAATACCTCCTTTTTTGCTTTTTTTTAATGTCCTGTTGTTTCAATGGCAACGGCGGGACAGTTTGTTTTTGCTTCAATAACCATTGCCTCTGCGCTGGGGGGAACATGATCGTTGACGGCTTTTGCCAAACCATTGTCTTCCATGGAAAAAACTTCACCACAAAGGCTGACACAAAGGCCGCAACCAATGCATTTATCGTTTACATACGCTTTCATAAAATCTCTCCTTTTTTATAGCAGTTTGTAATATTGTTTCTCTTTCCCCAAAAGATATTCAGATTTTGTGAAAAAGAAATCTATAAAGTTAAAGGTCTTTTATTCTGGTAAATAGGCAAGATTTGAAAAAACGTTATTTTAACAAATAAAAAAAGCCTGTATTCAAAATTAACAATACAAACTTTTTTTACCTTGTTTAATATTCTTTACCCATCATGAGTGCAACATCCATCCATTCTGTTACCATACGATAAGCTTCATTCTCATCTCTTAAACGATCTAAGGTTTCCTCATCACTGTCAAAAGAAAGCAGCAAGGCACCATAAATGTTATAAAAATCAATCTGCCAATCTTTTTTATCTTTGTACTGTCTTAGGTGATAAACCATTTCGTCTAACCCTGTAACGGTAAATTTTTCATGGATCATTTTAATCCCTCCCTTTTATCTGAGGCTATTTTTCACTTAGTATAGCAAAAAAATTCCCATATGAAAAGAGGGAATGTTAAAAAATATACAAGACTATAAGAATAAGTTAATGGGAATAATAAAAAAGGATGATTTTTCGGTATAAGAAATATTTCTTATTGCTTTTTAATCTTTGTTATGATAGAATTCTTACCAATAAGAGGGAGTAGCTTACGCATTATGCGACGCCAGCGTTCGTCATCTCGGCTTAACAAGCCCGGACGTTGCCCGGAGGATACGTTGTATTCTTAGGAAGCAAGACTTTTATTGTACCGAAAAATCAGGAAAGGTGCAATAGGAGTCTTTTTTATTTGCACTGAAAGGAGAATAAAAATGGATAAACTTTGGAAGGGAAAAAAGGATGAGCTGTTGCAGGAATTTAACACTTCGATGCGTGGACTTTCGGTGGAAGAGGCAGAAAAAGGGCTTGAAAAATATGGTGAAAACAAACTAAAAGAGGGAAAACGCAAAGGTGTGGTTCAAGTTTTCATTGAGCAATTTGCGGATCTTTTAGTGGTAATTTTAATTGTGGCGGCAATTATTTCTGCAATTACGGGGGGGATCGAAGGAACCATTGTTATTATTGCGGTATTGATTATAAACGCAATTTTGGGTACGGTACAGCATTTTAAGGCGGAAAAGTCTTTGGCTAGCCTAAAAGCCATGTCTGCCCCAAATGCCAGAGTTATCCGAGGCGGAGAGAAAATGGAAGTTCCTGCCGTGAAATTGGTTCCGGGGGATATTTTGCTTTTGGAAGCGGGAGATGTGGCGGCGGCGGATGGTCGCATCTTAGAGAATCACTCTTTGCAGGTCAATGAGAGTGCCCTTACCGGGGAATCTGAAAATGTAAATAAGTCCGCTGATATCATTGAAAAGGAAGATTTACCGTTAGGCGATCGCTTGAACATGGTTTTCAGCGGCTCCTTGGTTTCCTATGGTCGTGCCGTTGTTTTGGTAACAGGAACGGGGATGGATACGGAGATTGGGAAGATTGCCAATTTAATGGAATCTGCCCAGGAAAAATCCACGCCCCTGCAAAGAACCTTGGACGATTTTTCCAAGAAGCTGTCCATTCTTATTTTGGCAATTTGTGTCATTGTATTTGCCCTAGGGGTATGGCGTGGCCAGCCAATAACAGAAGCGCTGATGTTTGCCGTGGCTTTGGCGGTAGCGGCCATTCCTGAAGCGTTGAGCTCTATCGTCACCATTGGTCTTGCCATTGGTACCCAAAAAATGGCAAAAGAGAATGCCATTATCAAAAATCTTCATGCAGTGGAAAGCTTAGGCTGTGTTTCTGTTATTTGCTCTGATAAAACGGGAACGTTGACCCAAAATAAGATGACGGTGCAAAAGGTCTTTACCCTTGACGGCACAACAGATGCAGATGATGTGGAATGCGATAGGGCTCCTTATAAAGAGCTGATTACAACGGGTGTACTTTGTAACGATGGCGCAATCAGCGCAGAGGCTATGATTGGTGATCCCACGGAAACAGCGTTGCTGTCTTTTTGCCGAAAAGCCGGGGGACATGAAGAAGATATCAGAATGACCTATCCACGTATGAGTGAACTTCCGTTTGACTCTGACCGTAAATTGATGTCAACCTTGCATCAAATAAATGGCAAGTATCTGATGATGACGAAGGGTGCCCCGGATGTTTTGCTGGCAAGGTGCAAACGAGTTATGGAAAAAGGTGGAATACGAGAAATAACCAAGGAGGATTTTAATTCAATTTTAGCGAAAAATCAAGGGTTTTCCTCTGAAGGTCTGCGTGTGTTGGCTTTTGCAAAAAAGGAAATGGAAGTACAGCAGCAGCTTGCGTTGGATGATGAAAATGATTTGATTTTTATTGGTTTGATTGCCATGATGGATCCTCCGCGTTTGGAGTCTGCCCCTGCTGTCAAGGATTGTCTTCGTGCAGGTATTCGCCCTGTTATGATTACGGGGGATCATAAGGTAACGGCTTCTGCCATTGCCAAAGAAATCGGAATTTTGCAGGAAGGGGACAGAGCCCTTGAGGGAACTGAATTGGAACGTATCAGTGACGATGCATTGCGGAAAATGGTAAAAGAAATCTCTGTATATGCCAGAGTTTCTCCTGAGCATAAAATTCGTATTGTACGGGCTTGGCAAGACAATGGTTATATTGCTGCAATGACAGGGGATGGTGTAAACGATGCCCCGGCATTGAAACAAGCTGATATTGGGATTGCCATGGGAATTACGGGTACCGAGGTTTCTAAGGACGCGGCATCTATGATTTTAACGGATGATAATTTTGCCACTATTATAAAGGCAGTGGGAAATGGACGAAATGTATATGCAAATATTAAAAATTCAATTCAATTTTTGCTTTCCGGCAACCTTGCGGGAATTTTGACGGTTCTATTTACATCCTTGTTAGGGCTACCACTGCCTTTTACAGCGGTGCAGTTACTGTTTATTAACCTATTGACGGATAGTTTGCCTGCTTTGGCTGTGAATATGGAGAAACCTACAGGGCATTTGTTGGATGAAAAGCCGAGAAATCCAAAAGAAAGTATTTTGACTAGGGATTTTATGTGGAGATTAGTGATCCAAGGTGGCATGATTGCCATTGTAACAATTGTTGCTTTTTATATCGGTGTAGGCGTAAATAATAAGATGGCTTCTACTATGGCATTTGCTACCCTTTGTCTGGCGCGCTTGTTCCATGGATTTAACTGCCGTGGTACACGTTCTGTTTTTCGATTGCACAACAACCCTTATAGTTATGGCGCTTTTGCCATCGGGGGAGTTTTATTAATGGCGGTATTATTTATCCCTGGGTTGCATGGAATATTTGATATTAATCATGCACTTACAAGCATCCATGTGTTGCAAATTGTGGGCTTGGCATTTGTGCCTACGTTGATCATTCAGTTGGAGCGCCTTGCAAGAGGCAAATAAAGCAGTTTATTGCTTTCGATGTGAAGATGAAAAAGGGTAGGGAGATTCCTTGCCCTTTTTTGATGTAAGCATAAAAAAGCACGGGACAAAACTGTCTCGTGCTTTTTGAAATATCGTTTTATACGTTTAAATTTACTTGGATCAGAGAGAAAAAGGTGTTTGTGGGTTAATCCACGTTTTTCATAGTCAGAGAAATTCTTTTTTTCTCTATATCTACGGACAGCACTTTGACCTTGACGGTATCACCCAGTTTAACGGCTTCTAAAGGATGCTTAATGAAGCGATTGCAAATTTGAGAGATATGCACCAAACCGTCCTGATGTACCCCGATGTCCACAAAAACACCAAAATCAATGACATTTCGCACTGTCCCTGTCAATACCATGCCTTCTTCCAAATCCTCCATAGAAAGGACATCACTGCGTAAAATGGGTAGGGGTGCATCCTCACGAGGGTCACGCCCCGGTTTTTCCAGCTCTTTGATAATATCCTGTAAAGTTGGAATGCCGATTCCCAGTGTTTCTGCCATTTTTTCGGGAGAGGGTATTTTTTTGTCCAAGCCCGTCACCTGTTTTTTTGTCACATCTTCTAGGGTATATCCACAGGCAGTTAAGAGTTTTTCTGCCGCTGTGTAGCTTTCGGGGTGTACGCCTGTGTGATCCAAGGCCATGGCACTTTCTGGAATGCGCAAAAAGCCAGCGCATTGCAAAAATGCTTTGGGGCCCAGCTTAGGTACTTTCAGCAATTCTTTGCGAGTTTTAAACTTTCCGTTTTCTTCTCGATACAATTGAATATTTTTTGCCACGGTGCTATTAATCCCTGCAACGTAGGAAAGGAGAGAGGGGCTTGCGGTGTTTAAATCCACCCCTACACTGTTTACGCAATCCTCCACAACGCCGCCTAGGGCTTCCCCAAGACGTTTTTGGTTCATATCATGCTGATACTGTCCCACTCCGATGGATTTGGGGTCGATTTTCACCAATTCCGCCAAGGGATCCTGTATTCTTCTGCCAATGGAAACGGCACTGCGTAAAGAAACATCGTATTGAGGGAATTCCTCTGCCCCAAGCTTAGATGCGGAATAGACGGAAGCGCCTGCTTCGTTGGTAATAATATACTGCACTTTTCTATCTAAATTTTTCAACATCTCCGCAACAAATTGTTCGGATTCTCTGGAGGCAGTACCATTTCCAATGGAAATCAACTCGACGCCATAGGTTTCAATGAGTTTTCTTAAAGTTTTTTCTGCCTCAGCTTTTTTATTTTGAGGGGGAGTAGGATAAACCACTGTAGTTTCCAGAGGTTTTCCTGTTTCATCAATGACGGCAATTTTACAGCCTGTACGAAAGGCAGGGTCTAAAGCCAAAACCATTTTCCCTGCAATGGGTGGCTGTAATAGAAGCTGCTTCAAGTTTTCACGGAAAACGCCCAATGCCGATTCTTCAGCCTTTTCCGTAAAATCGTTACGAAGTTCCCGCTCCAAGGAGGGGGCAATCAAGCGTTTATAGCTGTCTTGGATTACTTCTTGCAAAATTTCAGCAGTATGGCTATTTTTCTTAATGACATAACGTCCTATTTTTTCAAAAAGCCTCTCTTCTTCTCCTTGAATTTTTACAGAGAGGAATCCTTCTTTTTCTCCACGGTTTATGGCTAAAATGCGATGCCCTACAATAGTTTTTAACGGCTCACTGTAATCATAATACATCTCATATACAGAGGGTTCGTCCTTTGTCTTTTGGGATACTAAAACACCCGCTTTCAACCATTCTTCTCGGAGCAGCTGTCGGATATTGGCGTCATCGGAAAGCTGTTCTGCCAAAATGTCCTTTGCACCTTCTAATGCTTCTGCAACAGAGGTAACCCCTTTTTCTTCCTCTACAAAAAGTGCGGCATACTCTTCTAATGGGGTGAGCAAAACTTGTCCCCAAATCATTTCTGCCAAAGGCTGTAGGCCTTTTTCCTTGGCAATGGAGGCTCTGGTGCGGCGTTTTGGGCGGAAGGGGCGGTAAATATCGTCAATTTCCGTTTGAGTTATTGCACCATCCAATTTTTTCTCTAATTCTTCCGTCAGCAGTCCTTGTTCCCCAATAGAGGTACGTACCTGTTCTCTTTTTTCTTCTAAATTTCTAAGGGCGGTCAACCGTTCCGCAAGCTGACGAATTACCTGATCGTCTAAAGAGCCTGTCATTTCTTTACGGTATCGGGCGATAAAGGGCACGGTGTTGCCTTCGTCCAAAAGTTTTACTGTATTTTCTATTTGAGAAGATTTGATGTTCAATTCTTCTTGCAAACGTTTCAAAATATCCATTTTTACGCCATCCTTTATTTTTCATACATATGCCAAAGTTTGTTCAATTTTTCTTTGCAGTTCTCACCTGATTCTGTTAAGGTATACCCGAAAAATTCACCTTCTGTTTTTTCCACTAAGCCATGCTTAATTAAATAATCCAAGTGAGACATGGTTTCACCCACGGCGAACCAGCGTTGAGAAAGAGGAAACGCTTCCCAAGTTTTTCCACGCATAGACCATTTTAAACAAGAGCCGATTTGGGTTGCGTGGCTATTGGGGTATTTTTCTATGGCATCAATGGTTTCCTCCAAGCGAATCAAGTGATGATGAATGATTTCTTCGATACGCACGTAAACATCCATTTCATTTTTTCGATGGGCGGGTAAGACCGTTTTCATGTCAAAAGTTCTGATTTTAACCAAGCTGTCCAGATAATCTCCTAGGGAATCCTCTATACCCACCCAGGAAGTAATATTTGGGGTAATATCGAATAAAATATGGTCTCCTGAAAGCATCAGCTTTTCTCGGGGAAGATACAGGCAGGTTTGTCCCGGCGTATGCCCTGGAACAAATACACACTGAAAGGCATAAGTGCCTACCTGAACCATATCTCCATCTTCAACAATTTCTGCATCAAAATAGTAATCGGGTTCAAAGCCTCTGGCGGGATTTTCATCTTTTAGCCAATTTACTTGTTCTTCTGTAAAACCTTCCTTGCGGTAAAGAACATCAAAAGTGTCCCAACGGTTTCCGTTTAAAATCCACCCCAAATAATCGTGATCTTGTTTGCTCATATAAATCTTGCCAGGTTTTTTATCCATGACCGCAGGAGCAAGGCCGGAATGGTCAGAATGCAGATGGGTTAAAAACATATTTGTTTTTTCCCAGTTGACGTTTAACTCTTGCAAGCCTTGTAATAAGGCTTCCTTGCATTCGGGACGGTTAAAGCCCGTATCAATAATAAGGCTTTCGCCTCCATCCTGTACCACATAACAATTTAAGTTTTTCAGCGGATTATTGGGCAGGGGTACATCTATTTTATAAATTGCAGGTTTTTCATAAACTTTCGTAATCATCAAAGTGTCCTCTTTTCTTTCGTTTTTACTTATCTATTATAAAGGGAATAGAGATTTTACACAAGTTGGATTGCAAATTGTAAGATATTATATTTTTTATGTAAAATATAGTTGACATTAAGAAAGATATATTGTATAAATAAAGTAAGGAGTTGGAAAGGACGTGAACGAGTGAAGAATTTAAAATTAAAGTCTGCCAGGGCGGCTTTGGACCTTTCCCAAGATGAGTTGGCTCAGAAAGTGGGCGTAACAAGGCAGACGATTGGGATGATTGAAGCGGGGAAATATAACCCCACCTTAAATTTATGTATTGCTCTTTGCAGGGCTTTGGGAAAAACATTGGATGAACTTTTTTGGGAAGAGGAAAAATAAGAATAGGAGGCAAAAAGGATGAAAATTCGGGATGAAAGAGTGGAACAATTTAAAAATAAAATTTATGGGGAATTATTCCAGATGGTGTATCTTTTTATTGTGGCAGCCTTTGTTGTAAAATCTCTGTATTTTAAAATGAATTTATCTCAATGCATTACAGAATATGTGATTCTAATTGCGGCGCCGTTATATCAAATGGTGCGTAGCCGTCAGCTTGGGGTGGTGCTTACCTCAAACCTTCGTCAGCATATGAGCCTAAAAAGAAATATTGCAGCAATCATTGCAGGGTTAGTGATATTTTTTGCTTTTTGGTTTACCGGTGGAAGACAGGTGACGGCAGAATTTGCCTTTGGGTATATCGCAAGCTTCTTTGTAGTATTTTTTGTGGTTCGGGTTATTTTTATCCGTTTGGAGGAGCATAGAATGAAAAAATTGGAACAAGAATATGAGGATTAATTGAAAAGTTCCTTAAAAATAAAGAAAAATACAAAAAAGCCTTGCAGAAGCAGGGCTTTTATGATATTTTATTTTAGTGTCGGTAATTATGCCGACCTGTAAAAATCCTTGTTCTCCCACAAGGGGAGAGCCATATGTCCAAAAGGAGGTGTAACCTACATGAACAAGTATGAATTAGCTATGGTTTTAAGTCCCGCACTGGACGAAGAAGGCAGAGTAGAAGAAGTAGCGAAAGTTCAGGCTACTTTGGAAAGATTCGGCGCGAAAATCGAAAAAGTTGATGATTGGGGCAAGAGAAAGCTCGCTTACGAAATCAAAAAAGTAAACGAAGGTTTCTTCAGCTTCACAACATTCGAAGCTCCCGCTGATGCTCCCGCAGAAGTGGAATCTCGTATGCGTATTATGGAAAACGTTCTGCGTTATCTCATTATCCGTAAAGAGGCGTAAGTTAAGGAGGGAATCCTATGAACAAAGTGATTCTTATGGGCCGATTGACCAAAGATCCCGAGGTAAGATATTCTCAGGGAAGTGAACCTTTGGCTGTAGCCAGATACACTTTGGCGGTGAACCGCCGCTTCAAGCGCCAAGGCGAGCCCGATGCTGACTTTATCAATTGTGTTTCCTTTGGTAAAGCAGGCGAATTCGCGGAAAAATACTTCAAAAAAGGTCAGATGGTTAGCGTTATCGGTAGACTTCAGGTTCGTTCCTGGGACGATAACGAGGGTAAAAAACGCTGGAGTACAGATGTTGTAGTAGAAGAACAGTACTTTGCTGAAAGCAAGGCATCTTTCGAGGGTCATAAGGCCGCTACGTCAGCTGCACCCAAGCAGACAGCCCAAGACGATGGTTTCTATCCTATTGATGAAAGTATCGAAGATGACGATTTGCCCTTCTAAAATTCAGTAAAGAAGGAGGACTTAGACATGATTCAGAAAAGACGTGGTCGTAGAAGAAAACGCGTTTGCCAGTGTTGTGCTGATAAAATCACAACAGTTGATTATAAAGATGTAAGCAAGCTGAGAAGATATATTTCTGAAAGAGGGAAAATCCTTCCCAGAAGAATTACAGGCAACTGCGCTAAGCACCAGAGAGCGTTGACAACTGCTATCAAAAGAGCAAGACACGTATCCCTGATGCCTTATACACAGGACTAAAAAATATGAAAAAGACGGTTATGCCGTCTTTTTTTTGTTGGTAAAAAGCGATGGCTTTTAAAATCCAAATTGAATTAGTACGTAAACCATTTACACAAAGCAAAAAAATGCATAAAATTGAAAATAAGATACAGAAATTTACGTAAAGCATTAAATAAACTTTTACAATATGCTATGGGAAACACATAGGAAAAAGGGGTGGTGAG
>NZ_DAOUQB010000020.1 GCF_030625865.1 Anaerotignum sp.
GGTAACGATTTCAACGACTTCCCAAGAAACACGGCTATCAGCCATTACTCCAAGATCTTATTATGAATATTGGGACTTTGATGAAGATACGCCTTTTGCACCGGGTCCTTACCGTTCAAATAAAAGAACAGAAAAAACTACAGTGCGTTTAGGGCAAAAAATAACACAAGTATCTTTAACAGGAGTCGCTTTCATTGTTTGCACTGGCTTATTCGGTCCAGGCGCTGGGGCATGTTGTGGTGCATTTACTTACAAGGGAATAGATGAAATCTATGATTGGCTAAATGCTTTTAATCCAGAAGCAAGTTGTTTGTATGTGAAAAAAACTACATGGACGAACGGAAACCCAGATTTAAATTCTAGTACTATGAAATATTATTTTAAAATAAGAACACAATATTACAAGGATTCCAAATTTAAAGAATACCACTCAGGCGGCACTTTATACGGTGTTCAGTCTATTGTAAATCATTAAGTAAATTAAAGGGAGAGATACTGTATGATTTTATTTTGGGGACTGATTATGTTTTTAGGATATCTTATAGATAAATACTTAATCCGCCCAAGATTAGGGAGGAAAATTCCTGACACCTTTATAGATTGGCTTAAAGAAGGATTTGACAATGAGCGTCGCCAAGCAAAAGAACTCTTAGAAAACATACGAGAATCTTTTCAAAAAAGCAAATGATTACAGAATGAATAAGGGTGTCATAAACAATAAGTTTGTGCCACCCTCTTTTAATAGATTTTATTTTTTGTTCCCTTTACCCCAATTTATAAATATGGTATAATAGTTTGGATTGAGCGGCGGAATACTTTTTCTATGCCGCTCTCAATATGTTTTATCAGTACAGCGCTATGAAGGAGGCCGGCAATTTTGAAGGGACAAACACGAAATGTATGGGTTTTGATTTTATTTCTTTTAGCCGGTGTTGTTTTAGGCGGTTTTATTGGAAGTCTCTTTTCCGATGTTCCAGCTTTAAGTTGGCTAGCCTATGGCAATAAGTTTGGTCTTTCTTCCCCACTTGTATTGGATATTGGCGTACTTACCTTACAATTTGCGTTCACTATCCGATTTACCATTGCGGGAATTATCGGCATTGTCATTGCACTTTTGATGTATCGCAAACTGTAATCCTCATAGCCGCTTGGCGGCTTTTTTTTGTCGTTTTTCCAAATATAAAAACGATGCTTTTAGAAAAAGGAATCCGTTTCTTATTGAAAAGAATGTTAAAAAGATGTATGATAAAATATAAGGCTTTTATAGAAACATTGCTAATATAAGCAATTAAAATCTGTATATTACACAGAGTTTTCCTATAAAGAAAGGGGCATAAAAATGTTTTCGAAAGACATGGGTATCGACCTTGGTACCGCTAACACATTGGTGTATATGAAAGAAAAAGGTATCATCGTAAACGAGCCTTCCGTTGTAGCCATAAATACACAAACCAAAGAGGTTCTTGCCGTTGGAAATGAGGCAAAGGAAATGATCGGTCGTACTCCAGGCAACATTGTGGCAATTCGTCCCATGAAAGATGGTGTCATTGCCGATTTTGATGTAACACAGGCAATGTTGCGTTATTTTATCAATAAAGCCTATGTTCGATCTATGTTTGGTCCAAAGCCTCGCATTGTTATTTGTGTACCCTCCGGCGTCACAGAAGTAGAGAAAAGAGCCGTTTTAGAGGCTGCTATTGCTGCCGGTTCAAAGGATAAAGATACTTACCTGATCGAAGAACCAATGGCTGCATCCATTGGCGCAGGCCTCCCCATTGCTGAGCCTTCGGGTAGCATGGTTGTTGATATTGGCGGCGGTACCAGTGAAGTTGCCGTTATCTCCCTTGGGGGTATCGTAACCAGCACATCCCTCCGGGTTGCAGGTGATGCCTTGGATAATGCCATCGTAAACTTTATTAAAAAAGAATTTAACCTTGCCATTGGTGATCGTACAGCCGAAGAAATCAAAATTACCATTGGTTCAACCTTTTCTTTGGAACAAGAAGAGTCCATGGAAATACGAGGACGAGATTTAATCAATGGGTTGCCCAAAACCATTGCCGTTACCTCCATCCAAATTCGAGAAGCACTCTCTGAACCTGTGAACTCAATTATTGAAACAATTAAGCAAACCTTGGAAGCAACACCTCCTGAACTGGCTGCTGATATTATGGAATTTGGGATAACCCTTACCGGTGGCGGTGCTTTACTCAGAGGCCTAGATAAATTGATTTATTCAGAAACAGGTATGCCCGTACATGTGGCAAACGAGCCCTTAAACTGCGTTGCCATGGGAACCGGCCTTGTTTTGGAGCACATTGATACATTAAAATCCGTGCTGATCTCTCCCAGAAAGGCACTCTTTTAACTTTAAAAATATTAGGGTATATCTTTAACCTTGAAGGAGCGTTATACTTTGATTCAATTTTGGGAAGAACATAAAAAGAAAATTATTGCTGTGATTGCAATCGCTATTACCGCCATTGCATTATTTGCGGGTGGAAAAAATTTAAATGCCTCTGCACTGGAAAGTGTCATAGGCTTTGTTGTTACGCCCTTTCAAGATTTAACAACGGGTATCGGAAGCTGGGTGGAAAATACCGCCGCATCTGCCAAGGATAAGTCTACCCTTTTAGAGGAAAATGCAAAACTCAAGGAAGAAGTTGCGAAGTTACAGGATGAAAATAAACGTCTTGAGGAATATGAAAAAGAAAATGAAACCCTATCTTCTTTACTGAAAATTTCTCAAAAATACCCTGAATACAAAAGCACAGGAACAAAGATTATCGCCAAAAATCCTGGCGTTTGGTACAATACCTTCACAATTAATAAAGGAACCGGAGATAATGTGTCTGCAAATATGATTTTAATTGCATCAGGAGGCGTTGTAGGAAAAATTCTTGAAAGCGGTAACAATTACTCTAAAGCCCAGTCCATCCTGGATAGCAGAAGCGCCGTGCCCGCAATGAGCCTGCGCACAGGAGATTTAGGCGTTGTAAAGGGAGATTATACCCTTATGAATGATGGCCTGTGCAAAATGGAATACATCGATGGCGAAGCCCAGATTGCGGTAGGTGATGAAATTGTAACCTCTTTCCTTTCTGACGTTTATCCCGAAG
This sequence comes from Anaerotignum sp., assembly GCF_030625865.1. Taxonomy (GTDB): domain Bacteria; phylum Bacillota; class Clostridia; order Lachnospirales; family Anaerotignaceae; genus Chakrabartyella. The sequence goes on from NZ_DAOUQB010000020.1 coordinate 3,120, forward strand.
GTCTTTCCATCGGGAAAGTTGTAAAAATAGAAACTGATACCAATGGTCTAACAAAATATGCTGTTATTGAGCCTTTTGTTGATTTGAAACATTTGGATACCCTTTTGGTTATTGATAAAAATACACTGGAGGAAGCCCCTTGAGAATCATCATTGCCACCGTTATTGTGTTGATTAATTTCATATTGCAAACAACCCTATTTCAGCACCTTGCAATTCAAGGTGTTTTCCCTAATACAGCTTTAATTATCGTGGTTTCTTATGCCCTTTTGCGTGGCAGTAAAGAAGGCTGTATTATAGGTATCTGCTCGGGCTTGTTATTTGATATTTTTTTCGGCACCACAACGGGGTATTACGGGCTGTTGTTTTTTATAATTTGTTTTTTTACAGGAAAGAGTCAAAAAAATTTTTATCGAGAAAATTACCTCCTTCCCATTATATTTTGTACAATGGCAGCAGGGACCTATGAAACTTTCCAATTTGTTTCAGAATTGATATTGCGTAAAAACGGAAATATTCTTTTTTTTATAATAAAAATTTTACTTCCTACCATCGTGTATACAGCAATCGTTACAGTGCCTATATACCGAATATTATTTGGTGTAAACGAATGGTTAGAGCTGAAAGAAAAGTATAAATACCGTTTGTTTTAAAATTTCAACTTGATCAATGAAAGCATTTCACTGAAAAAATGCTTTTTGGGATACTATTACGATAACCATAAAAATTTTGACATACCGTCTGTTTCCAATAGGAGGAACCGATGAGATATTATTTCGACCATTTTTTTGAATTATGTAAAAGCCGAATTTTCGTAATGCTTTGCGGAATTTTTTTGCTTTTCTTCATTTTGATATTGCGTCTGTTTTCCTTGCAAATTATTCATGGCGAAGACTATGATGAATCTATTACTGCCAGTGTTTCCAAAACCGTTAACGTCCCTGCCCCTCGCGGCAATATTTATGATCGTAACGGCATTCCATTGGCAACCAATACCGTAGCATATTCTGTCCAAATTGACGATAGCATTACCCTTGATTTAACGAATTACAAGGAGAGCCTTCTTTTACAATTAACAGAATTTTTATGGGAACAAGGGGCAACCCCCATGGATACCCTGCCAATATCCGCCTCCGCTCCATACACTTTTTCTTTTGAAGGTTCCGGAAAGGAACAAAAAAAAGCAGAGAAAGACTGGAAAGAATCCTTGGATTTTCCCAATGAAATGCTGGGAGCTTCCCCCGCAGAAAGTCTCAATTACTTATTTGAAAAATATCATGCGCCCGCCTCTTATACACAGGCACAAAAAAGAGCTTATGTTTCTTATTCAATTTCTTTAAGTGATAAAAACATAATGGCGTTAACCTTGGTTCAAAAATTAGTAGAATACGGCGAAACACTGTCGGATGAACTTCCCTTGGCAAGAACATACCCTTATACCTTGCAGTTTAATGAAAGCAAAACCAGAGAGGAAAGCTGGAAATCAAGTGTTGGTATGGAAGACGACGAACTCAGCTATGACTCCCTGCAAACATTGGATTATTTAAGGGATTATTTCGGCCTTCCAGAGGGTTTGCCAACAGATGTGTTAAGAAACGCCGTGGGGATTCGTTATTCCCTGTATTTGCAACGGTATCAGCAATATAAATCCGTTACGGTTGCTACAGATATCAGTGAAAAAACATTGGCTTATGTTGAAGAAAATCAAGATATCTTTCCTAATGTTCTTGTGGATACTGTTTCCCTGAGAGAATATCCCCAAGGCCAATATTTCTCTCATATTCTTGGTTATATTCGCCAAATGACCGAAGCCGATTATGCATTATATAAAGATGATATGGATTCAGAAGGAAACCCTATTTATTCCCAAACAGATATTGTGGGACAAACGGGCATGGAAAAGCTTTACGAGCGTCAGCTCAATGGCACGGATGGCAAGGTCTCCATAGAGGTAGATAACCAGGGTCGCCGTATGAGTGTAATTGATTCAACGGAACCGATTTCAGGAAAAGATATTTTTCTGACACTAGACAGTAAGCTGCAAAAAGTTGCTTATGATACCCTGGAAGCCGAACTTCGCAAAGCCATTATCAGAAATCTAACTTTTTCGGGCAAAAAATCTGTGTCTATTATAGATATGTTCACCGCTATGATTAAAGCAAATCATATTTCTGCATCCAAAATTATGAAATCGACGGAAGGCGTTCAAAAACAGATTTATGACCGCTTTTTAGCAGCAAATCCGGATTTTTCAAAGGATGACGAGGATGCTGTTTCAAGGGTACAATCTTATCTGCTTGATAGTTTGTCACGGGGCTCCTTTACCACAAGAGAAGCACTTTTGGTAAGCATGGAACAAGGTACTTTGACTGCCACCGAGGAAGAGAAGGCAAGCGTGCAAAACGGAATTGTCTCTCCCTTGACAATGGTGTTAAATAAGCTAAACAGTGGTGAATTCAGCCCTGCAGCCACAGCCTTAGATCCTTGCACAGGCTCTGTGTTTGTTACAAAAGTAGGAACGGGTGAGGTGTTAGCCAGTGTTTCTTATCCCTCCTATGATAATAATGAACTTGTGAATAACTTTAATAATAGTTATTATAACGGCCTTTTGCAAGATGGAAATACACCCTTGGTAAATCGACCTTTAAAACAGAAAAAGGCGCCAGGTTCCACGTTTAAAATGGTTACGGCACTGGCCGGTTTAGAAACGGGCGCTATTACAACAAATACTTATATTCGAGACATGGGGATTTTCAAAGACGCAGGCAAGCCTTATGCTCGCTGTTGGCTTTACAGTAATAATGGAGGAAGCCATGGCATTTTGGATGTAGCGGCCGCATTAGAGGTATCCTGTAACTACTTTTTCTATGAAGTGGCCTATCGCATGGGTAATGCCAAAGATGGTACCACGGAACAAGGCATTACTACTTTAAATGAATATATGGCTGCCTTTGGCCTAAATACTTTGACAGGCTTAGAATTGGATGAATACGCACCGACAATGGCTTCCCCTTACTATAAGGAACGTACTGTAAAAACCTTTAATCCCGATGCAACAACGAGCCAAACCCGCTGGACAGACGGTGATACCATTCGTGCTGCCATCGGACAATCGGTAAATAGTTATACACCTGCACAAATAACAAAATATGTCTCAACTCTTGCAAACGGAGGAACATTATACCGCTTGCATATGGTTAGTCATTTGCAAAATCCCGATGGCTCCCTATATTATCGTGCGGATGAAACCATCGAAAATGTAACAGAATTTCAAGAAGCAAACCTGCAAAAAGTATATCAAGGTATGTATCAGGTTACATCAGGCCCTCGTGGTACCCTGCGCAATTCCTTTGCGAATTTCCCCGTAATGGTTGCCGCAAAATCAGGTACTGCCGAGGAGGATAAAAGCAGAAGCTCTCATACATGGCTTGTTTGTTTTGCACCTTATAAAGATCCTCAAATTGCAATTACTGTTATGATTCCTTTTGGTGAAGGCAGCGGTACCCCCGCACCGGAAGTTGCAAAGGCTATCATTACCGAATATCTTGGGTTGGATTACACACCTGAAAATACCAATTTACAAACTGTCTTGACACAATGATACAGGAGGGTATTATGAATTTAGAAAACTATGTTATTTTCAAAGGAACAAAGGACGGTGTTACCGTACTTTTTGAAGAAGATGCACCTTTTAATGTTCTTTGCGAACAATTGGAAAAGAAAGTACAGGAAGCAGGGAAATTTTTCGATAATGTAAAAACTTCTTTGGCATTTAAAGGTCATACATTTTCTGATGAAGAAGAGCAGGAATTGCTCCGTATTATCACTGAGCATACCACCATGGAAATCACTTTCCTTAAAACAGAAAATAATGAGTTGCTTCAATTGACAAATTTATTGGAAAAAGAAATGGCTCCCCATAACCTTACAAAATTTCATAAAGGCTCTCTGCGAAATGGGCAAAAAATTGAATTTGATGGCAGTGTTGTAGTGATTGGCGATGTAAACCCCGGTGCGGAACTTAAGGCAACAGGAAATATCATTGTTCTGGGTCAGCTAAAAGGTATGGCTCATGCAGGATGTCAAGGAATGACTGATGCTTTTATTGCGGCTGTTTATATGGCACCCGTTCAATTGAGAATTGGTGACATAATTACCCGCTTCCCGGAAGAAAATAAACGAGGTCCAAAGCCACCAGAATACGCTTTTGTACAAAAAGGGCAAATTTTCGTCATGGCATTGTCGTAATATAGTATTATTTTTCTGTTTTAACTAAAAAAAATGGATGCAAATCTTGCTGGTTTTTGTTAATATAGTAGTATATACGAAGCACCCTACATGATTTATCTTAGGGAAAGAGAAAAATTGACTTCTGGATTAGGAGGAACATAAATGAGTGAAGTAATCGTAATCACCAGTGGAAAAGGCGGTGTAGGAAAAACAACTACAAGCGCTAACCTTGGCTGCGGTTTAGCGGTATTAGGTAAAAAAGTTGCATTAGTAGATGCCGATATTGGTCTGCGCAACCTTGACGTTGTTATGGGCTTGGAAAATAGAATTGTTTATGACCTTGTTGATGTTGTTGAAGGCAACTGTCGTTTAAAACAAGCATTGATTAAGGACAAGCGTTATGACGGGCTTTTTCTTTTGCCCGCAGCCCAAACAAGAGATAAGGATGCCGTTTCTCCCGAACAGATGCAAAAGCTTTGTGATAGCTTAAAGGAGGAAGGTTTCGATTTTATCTTAATTGACTGCCCAGCAGGTATTGAACAGGGTTTTAAAAATGCAATTGCCGGCGCCGACAGAGCTGTTGTTGTAACAACCCCTGAGGTCTCCGCCGTACGTGATGCAGATCGTATTATTGGTCTTCTGGAGGCAAACGGCTTAAACAACCCTATGCTGATTCTCAATCGTCTGCGTATCGATTTGGTACAAAGAGGCGATATGATGAATATCGAAGACGTTACAGAAATTTTAGCCGTTGATATACTGGGTGTTGTACCCGATGACGAAGCAATTGTAATTGCAACAAACAAGGGGGAACCTGCCGTAAACAATCAGGAATCTCGGGCAGGACAGGCCTATAGAAATATTGTGCAGCGTATTATGGGACAAGAAGTACCAATTATGTCCTTTGAAGAAGAGCCCGTAAGCTTTTTTGAAAAGCTAAAAGGCCTTTTCCGTCATTAAATTTCACAACCCAGACGAAAGGATGTGTCCCGATGGATTTCTTTAGCTTCTTTAAAAAGAAAAATACTCCGGCTTCCGGAAGTTTAGCAAAAGACAGATTAAAACTTGTTTTGGTTCATGATAGAGTAAATTGTTCCTCCCAGGTTCTTGAAATGTTGAAAACAGACATTATTAAAGTTATTTCCAACTATATGGAAATAGACGAAGAAGAACTGGATATCCAAATTACACAAACACAGTCCGAAGAAAATAACGGAACAGTTCCTGTATTATATGCAAATATTCCCATTAAAAGCATGCGTAAAGTACAAGATTAAAAATACAAAAACGAGCCGAGAACAGAGTGCCAATTTTGTCACCCTCTCGGCTTTCCTTGTTTTAGCAATACGGGTAATTAGAATCCCGGGCGGAGGAATTTGACCTATGGAGTGGAAAAAATATATACAAAATTTTGATTTAATGCTTTTGGGTGCCGTTGCAATCCTTACTTTATTCGGACTTGTTGCAATTGCCAGTGCAACCCATGTTAACCTTGGGGAAAGCACCACCTTTGTGGTAAAACAAAGTGCTTTTTTTATTGTAGGCATAATTCTGATGTTGATTGCGGCAAATATAGATTATGAGTACTTTTCTCAGTTTCATATTCCTATTTACTTCATCAACCTTGCAATGCTGCTTGCCGTACTTTTAATCGGCACAGGTGCCAAGGGCGCTGTGCGTTGGATTGCCATTGGCCCATTAACCATACAACCATCAGAATTTTCCAAAATAATTATGATTTTTTGTATGGCACAAATTATAAAATTGCATTACAATAAAGTAAATAGTTTACCTTTTCTTGCCTTCCTTGGCGTATATGTTATGGTTCCTATTGTCTTGATACAAAAGCAACCTGCCCTTTCCGCCAGCATGGTATTGATTGCAATTTTTTGTATCCAGCTTTTCGTATCTGGGCTAAGCTATACATTTATACGAAATGTATTCATTATTACGGTACCTTTTATTGTTTTCGTCCTATGGGATGTGGCAAGAGAAAACCCTTTAATTATGGATAAGATATTAGAAACCCATCAGTTTAATCGTGTTCTCTCATTTGTGGATCCAAAAAGGGATGCCAGCCTTTATTACCAAACAGAAAAATCCATTAGTGCCATAGGTTCGGGGCAGCTAACAGGACAAGGACTTTTTAGTGGTACATTGAACCAATTAAGTTACCTTCCGGAACCCCATAACGATTTTATCTTCTCCGTAATCGGCGAAGAATTTGGTTTTATTGGTTGTTTATTTGTTTTGGGAGTCTTGCTTTTTATCGTATTTCGTTGTATAGTAATAGCAATATCATCCAGAAATATTTTTAGTCAGTTAGTAGTTACAGGAATCGCCGGTATGTTTGCCTTTCAAACCTTTGTAAACGCCGGCGTTGCCTTGGGAATCTTGCCAAATACGGGCATGTCCCTGCCATTTGTCAGTTACGGCGGTAGTTCCATGTGGACCAATATGGTTGCTATTGGCCTTGTATTAAACATAAGAAAAAAAGAAACAAAATCATTGTTTGAGGGAGGATTGTTATGAATATCGGTTTAATCGCCCATGATAATAAAAAGAAATTGATGGAAAACTTATGCATTGCTTACAGACATATTCTATGTAAACACGATATTTATGCAACAAGCACTACCGGTCGTCTCATTGAGGAGGCTGCAAATTTGGTTGTTCATAAATATCTCTCCAGCCGTTTAGGCGGGCAACAACAGATGGGGGCGCAAATCGTGAATAACGATATTGATTTGATGATCTTTTTGAGAGATCCCGTATCACCCCAAGATTATGAATCTGAGGTTACCTCTATATTCCGCCTTTGCGATATGCATAATATTCCCCTTGCCACAAATTTGGCTACTGCCGAAGCGCTTCTGCTTGCATTGGATAGAGGAGATTTAGACTGGAGAAATGTGGTGAGGTAGTTTTATGACGCAAATGCATTTTAATGGTATCGCTTTTGCAATTCTTATGGGCTATTACCTTTTGATTAATCTAATTAATTATGGTACTATGGCCTTTGATAAGAAAGCTGCAATCAATCATAAAAGACGAATTCCCGAAAAAAATTTTTATCTAATGGCTATTTTAGGCGGTGGTTTAGGCGGTTTGCTTGGACAGATATTGAAGCGGCATAAAACACGCCATATAGATTTTATTTTTGTTTTTACCATAACCGCAATATTGCATATCCTTGTTATCTATATCATTATGGGGAAATTTGTTATTACCTTTAGTTAAAATTTGTATTATAAAACATGAAAAATATAGCGGATATACTCGATTTTTAAATCAGTATATCCGCTTTTTTTAATCTCTTCCTGCCAATGCCTTATAAATATTTCTTCTTTTCTACACAATATTTTGCAAAGAAAAAAACTTTTTTTGCGTCTCTGGTCATCCTAATTTCGCTCCTGCCACCATTCAACAACCTTAAACTTTACTTTCGGCGTAATTTTATCCTGCTCCATTGCAGTAACAACCAAAAATTCTTCATCCGTTAGTGTATTTTCCAACCTATGGTAGCTCTCTTCTGTGGTAAATCCCCAAGAGGCATCTACATAACACATTTGAGGATATAATACACACCACCAATTATGCCCCTCGGCCTCTCCTATTTCGATACGCAATGCGTCGTATATTCCAGCCGGAAAAATTAAATCATCATAACGTTTAAAAGGAAACTCCTCCCGTGCCAGAGAAACCCTTACCGAATAATCGTACCCCTGGGCAATGACTTCCCTTTGTGCCGTTTCACAGATCTCCTTTTTCACCTGATCTAAAGCCGCTAAGGTTTCTTCCTTACTCTTACAAGCAGAAATTAATTCTCCATACTCTTGTAAAACCTTGTCCCTAACTTTTAACTTCAGGTCCTGATCCTCCTGAGAATCGCTGTTAGCCAGTACATGAAAGCGCACAACCTTTGCAGAAATTCCCCCCTGAATCATTTGCGAATATCCCTTGGTCCAATGGGCACCAAACGCTGCACTAAAAGCAACTCCAATTACAACAGCTGCACACCAATACCATTTTTCTTTTTTCCAAAGTTCTTTCAACATATTCTGAAATTGACCTAATCTACTCATACCCTCACCCTTTTTTTCTTTGTTAAAGGGAGGATTTCCTTTTTTTTCAAATTTTAATCATCGAATTCTTCCTGTATCACGAATTTTTAAATCAGGTTCAATTGAAATTTCTACTTCGTTCCAAAAATCTCCTGAAAAATCCGGGTTTTTACGTCTCAACCGTTCTGCCAAACCAAGAAATTCTGCTGTTTCTTGTTCCTTTGCTATTTTCATTGTGTTTTCGACTTCTGTTATTACGATTTTAGAAAAAAGTTCCTCCAATTTTTTAGATCCCGCTTCTGTAAAAGCATCTGTATTGGTATTACCCACAAGATCACCATGTAATCGCAAACGAATACGACAAATTATCTTTCCATCATCCTGGGTGATAAAATCATAATTCGCTTGACTGCGTACAATTCGTAACGGGATTTCTTTTTCACCCTCCTGTGCCTCCAATATTGCGCCCTCGGCCTCTCCCAGCAAAAATAAATATCCTTGCTCTTGTTTATCATCCAAGAAAGCTGCCAATTTCACATTGGCTAAAGCAACACCGCCTCCTAAATACAGCCCCTTCTCCACCGGTTCAATTCGTGGTAAAATGCAGGAACCTTTCTGCTCCTTCAATTCCGTAAAAAAGGTATCCATATCCAATCCCTTTGTAACGCCAACCTCTTTTGCCGTATTTTTATAAAACTCCCATAAATAGAGCCCTGTACCGTCATCCTCCTCCAGCATTGCCTCTATACACTCTCCTGCCGTTGCTTCCGTCCCCAAAACCGTCACCTTTTTGGATATTTCCTGACTACGCTTCAGCTCTTCCAGAAGGGATTGCAGCTCACGCTGATCCTCCAAAATACTTTTTCCCAAAACAATCATCTTTAATTGTCCCAGTTCTGTTTTGCGGGAATTTTGGCTATCATTACAAGCTATGGCATCGGCCAAGGTCCTACCCTCACATTCCATTTTTTCCGGATCCTTTTCATCTATCTTTGCCGGTGCAAAAGAAATGAGGTATCCATCTTTGCCCTTGTCAACGCCCATTGTTATCATATATTCCCTATCCTCAGGGTCCCTTTTGTCCCAACATCCTGTTGTAATAAAAAGGGGCAGTACCATTACTATGATCCATTTCCAATTATTCATGCTTGCCCCTCCCTTTGATTCCATCTATGCAAAGCGTAATTAATGGCAGAAGAATGAAAAATACCCCATTCAGCCATGGTGCAACGCGTAGTCTTACCCAATAAACTGTCGCCATATCTTTCGGTAACAAAGCCACAATAAAGATTAACGGGCACCATAAAATAAGCCATCGATTGCGCTGTTGTTTCTTGCTTTTGAAAACTCTGGTACAAAGATCTCCTCCAAAAAAGATTAGAATTGCTACAAAAAGAAAGGTTGTAACCATCCAAAACCAAAGTAGAAACAAATCCTGTCTTCCCAAAAAAATACCGGAAAAACTAACTCTTTCCATCATTTGTAGCGTAGGCAGCATTTTTTCCGATAATACATCCGCGCCATAAACAGCCAATGATAAAAATACTAAAATACCAAGGGCAGCAGTTGCCAGCAAGCATGTAAGCCAAATACGTCTGCCCAAATGTTGCCTTTTTTTCAAATAAGGAAACATAAAAAGAAATATGCCTAGACCTTGAAACAATTGTCCAAAGAAAGGCACACCCTCCTTTAGTTCATGCAAATTAGGCATCTCTATGGGCAAAACACGATGATATTCCGCTGAAATCGCCACAAAGATTAACACCAATATAAGAGGTACAAACACGACAAAGAAAAGTACTTCTGCAGCTCTTGCACTACACTCTGCGCCATGGGCAGCAGTGATGCTGCATAATATCAGCGTAAGCAAAATTAACAGCCACAGTGGTGTTCTGGGCAGCATAGACGATGAAATAATATCGCAAAACAAACGAAGCTCCATAGCACCGTCAAATACAAGCTTACCTGCCAATCCAAAGGCTAAAACCGTGCCTAGTCCCCTGCCAAAAGAATATTCATACCACTCTACCGCCGTATAGGACGGATGTCTTCCCCCTAAATATACTAAAAAGACGGCTAAAAGCGAGGAAGCAACACCCCATAATATCGTTACAATCCAACAGCTATTCCCTGCGGAATTTGCCGCTTCACTTGGCAAAAATAAAACTGCTGTACTGAAATAATACAGCAAAAGCATGGATTCCAGCTGGCGTACTGAAATCTTATGATTTTCGGCAAACATATTTAATTTCCTCCCTTTCTTCCTCTTGCTGATGGTTTTGTAAAGATTGGACGCCGTTTCATCTTACGCAGGGGAAGGCGAAAAACGGTATCCTCCCAGTCTACATCATCGTTTACGGATGCAGAACAAAACGGGTACATAAAAGGAATTCCATAAGAAGTAAGGCTGCATAAATGGGCCAGAACGAATAGCAATGCAATCCAAAGGCCAAATAGACCGAATATTGCTGATAAAAAAACAGCTAAATATTTACTGAGCCTTAAACCTGAAACCAAAGATATATTTGGAATGACAAAGGAACAAATTCCCGTAAGTGCAGAAACAATGACAACCGCAGGGCTAACGATTCCAGCTTCAACCGCTGCTGATCCAATAATAATTCCTCCTACAATACCTATGGTAGAACTTACCGGAGACGGTAACCGTATTCCTGCTTCCCGCAGCAACTCAAAAGCCAGCTCCATGATAATTACTTCACCCACCACAGAAAAAGGAATATTTTGCCTTGTGGATGCAATTTTTATGGCCAGGGCCGTCGGTATTAATTCCGGATGATATACGGATAAAGCAATATAAAGTCCAGGCAGGGCAATAGCTACAACCGCAGCCACATAGCGTATGGCACGAATAAAGCTCATTATTTCCCATCGGTCATAATAATCCTCTGCCGCCTGGAAAAATACGTTGAGCGTTACCGGCAGCATTATAACGACAGGAGTATTGTCAATCACCAGCACAATCCTGCCTTCCAGCAAAGCCGAGGCGGCTTTATCCGGCCGTTCTGTCATTTGTAATTGTGGAAACGGTGATGTCCAGCGTTTTTCCAAAAGCTGTTCCAAATATCCGCTGTCCAAAACACCATCCAAATTTATGTTATCCAGCTGTTTTTCAATCATTTTTAAAGTTTCCGGTCTCACTAAGTCCTCTATATACATCAAAGCAACATCGGTTTTACTTCTGGTACCGCTTTTCTTTCGCTTCAACTTAAGATTGGTATCTCGAATGCGTCGACGAATTAAGACAATATTCGTGGCCATAACCTCCAAAAAAGCGTCCTTTGGCCCTTGTACTACCACTTCTGTTTGGGTTTGACTTACTCCACGAGAAGGAAACCCCTTTGTGGATGCTTGCAATGCAAATGCATTCCCATCCATTAGAAGCGCCGTATCACCCAATAAAACCGCATCATATATCTGCTCAAGCTCTGTAATTTTGCTTACTTCGCCTATGGCGATAATATCCTCCATTAAATCCTCTAATATGCCACTTTCATTGCATTCTTTGTGATGGCTCATTAAGTTTGTCATAATAAAATCGCTTATTGTATTGCCATCAACGATATTATCCGTATAAATCATAAATAGTCTTGATTTGCCACTTCCCACAACAAACTCTCGCATGATTACGTCACCACAATCGCGAAAAGCCTCTTTTATGGCAATTATATTTTCTGACAGATTTTTTGAAATCTGCATATAGTCCACCGCCTTTCCTTTTGCTTATTTTTCCATAAAAGGATAAAACTATACCTAAGGATGACATGTCTTTAAAATTCCTTTATTCCGCTCTTCAAACAATTTTTTGCAATAAAAAAACGCCCACATTTATTTATGGACGTTTCGTTATTTCATTTTTATTTATTCTTCACTGGAAGAACTGGAAGAACTGGAAGAACTAGAAGAACCGGAAGATACGCTGCCAATCAAACTGGTATTTTTAAAAGCAAACACCTGCATATCATAAGCATCTGCCAATTTCTGAAGGGCAATCTCATTTTTCGTTACCGCTAATTGTGCCTGTTCCAATTTAAGCTCTGTAACATTGCCTACCTGATAGTTTACTTCTGCCGTTTTTAAATCAGCCTGTGCCTGAGCTAAATCAGATTCTGCCTGTTTGTAATTTGCTTCTGACTGTTGTAGCTGTACATACGCATTACGGATGGCAATATCCTTATCTTCCTTTGCCGCTTTTAAGGCCCTCTGGGCAGTGCCATAGGAAAGCTTATTGCTTTTATTGGTGGAATTATTAATAGATTCGGCTACATAGTTTTGTTTAAACTTCGCATCCTCAGCAGCTTGTTCTTTTAGCAAAATAGAATAATCACTATTCATCGCTGCATTGATATATGCTTCAATGGTACCTGATAATTCATAAGGTTCAAATTCCACATTATATTCCACTTCATAAACTTTATCTACGGATTCACCCATTAAATCATTTAAGTTGGCATACTTTTGTTCCAAAGTCTTTTCAAGCTGATAAACATTTACTTTACTTTCATCATAGTCCGCTTTCAATTGATCTAGTTTGTACTGGCTAAGCATACCCAAAGAAAGCTTGGTTTGACCCTGTTCATATAAAGTTTTTTGTATTTCACAATTTTTTTTCAACAATTCGAGATCCGCTTCATTTTCAACAATAGAGGAAAACGTGCTTTTTAAAGTTGCTTCTAACATTAAATTTGTAATTTGTGTTGTGTACTTATTTTTTGTCATACCGCTATCTGTATTATATATACCGGAAGTATAACTATAAACCGCATCATTTACCCATTTTTGATAGTCATAGGTTGGAATTGAAAAAGAACCAACCGCATCCCATAAATCTTCCTTTGACTCTTGTAAATAATCATTGGTTTTCTGTAAATCAATTAAATCCACACTATGTTTTTTTGCTTTTTCCAAAGCTTCCTCATAGGTTAAAACAGGCGTTGCTTGTTCCAATTGAGCCTCTACCGTCTCTGTTGTGGAGGGTGTTTCTGCTGCATATGCAGTTGTGCCAAAAAGAGTCACCGTAAGTGCTAAAGCAACCGCACCTTTCGTACCCCCTATTATTTTCTTCATGGTATTTCCTCCTCAGTATTACGTTTGATTTTATAATAAAACTAATTATACCATACTTTTAAGAAAATTCCAGTAGATTAAGGATTTCTTAATCATTTCTTATAGGATTTTATTATTTTTTTCAATGATGTGATAAAAAGAATAATAGAATCAATTTTTAACTTCATTTGCTACCACGAGTTTTCAATATCGTTGAAACGTCTATGGTAATATTTTACCCATCTAATTTTCACCAAAGATTCGGACTTCTCTTTCATGCAAAAAACCTGTCTCTTTGCCAAATAGATAAAAAAGGGGCAGACGATGTCTGCCCCTTCTGGGTACTTGAAGGCAAAACCCTCAAGCTTATTTTTCAGTTAGCATTGATTAGTTCAATGTAGCTGTCTTTGTTGAAGCATCCCAAGATACGTTTGTTACGCCCAAAGCTGTACCTAAATCTCTCAAAGGCAAGTATGTTCTGCCGTTTGTGATTTCAGGAGCTGCGGATGTAGGGATAGAAGAACCATTTACATAAACTGTCTTCTGACCAACTGTCATGGAGATGATTCTCTGTGCGTACATAATTGTTACTGTTCTTGTTTCAGCGTTCCACAATACGTTGTTTGTGTCTACGCCAAGAGCCTTGGATACTGCTCTTACAGGAAGCATTGTGTAACCAGCTGCGCTGATGTATGCAGGTGCATCCAATTCAACTTTTGCTTCGCCAGCAACCAAGTAAGATTCGCCAACAGGTACTACAACCTTTGTTGTGAACATGTTGTTCTTATCAACACCAGCTGTTACTACGTTGATGAATGCTTCTTTAACAACATCGCTGTAATCGCAAACGTCATCAATGTAGCTGTCTTCCTTAACATCACCAGTCTTAGGACGGTCATCGCCTAAATCCCAATCATCTGCATTACCTTTATTTGTCAATGTATCTGCATCAGGTGCGTAAAGAACCTGTCTGTCATATGCATCGCTCATAACTGTGGAGATTTCCAAATCATAAGCACCTGCAGGGATGTTTCTCTGCATAAACAATGCCATATCGGAGATTGTTACTGTTGCAGCTTTGTCATCAGATTCATCATCTACTGTGAATACCAATGTACCCTTGTCAGTGTCTTCATCTTTCAACTTCATATCGGAATCGCTGTCTACTGTAAATGTAGCATCATCTTCGAACTCAAGAAGATCATCTTCAATGTTCAATTTGAACAAATCATCAACATCTTTTTCCCACAAGCCAGCTTCTGCTTCTGTGATAACGATAGGAGTCTTAACTTCTGTGTTTCTGTAATCGATAATTACATCGTTCTGTTCTGCCTTAACTGTGTAAGGTTTTGTAAATTTAGCGATTGTTACTTCCTGTTCGTCAACTAAATCGCCTTCGAATTTCAATACAACATCGCCTTCGAAAGTAGGATCAGCTACCAACTGCAGTTTGAATGTTACAGTTGCAGGATCTTCTTCCAATTCTGTGTTTACATCATTGAATACTCTCTTTTCGAATTCGAAATTCGTGTGATCGCCATCCTGGTATGCTGTGAAGAATGCATCCTGCCAATCATCAGCATCGACAGCTTCATCAGCGGAACCCTGAACAAAGTTTTCTGTATCTGTAACATCAACATCTGTTACATAAACGCCTTCAGGCAAGTTGAAGTTGAAACCTTTTCTCATGGACCAAGCGCCAGGGAAAGTTTCTTCAGCTGTTACTTCCAAAGACCAGTGATCGGAATCATCTGTCAAACCTTTGTTATCAACGTTAGTACCGCTGTAGATTACAGGAAGATCTTCATCTTCATCAACAGTAAGGTCTACTTTGTAATCGCAAACTTTAGCTACTTCTACTTTTTCTGTATCACTGAAAGTACCAGCAACATCACTATCTTTTAATGCTTTAACTGTCAAAGTAGCAACAGAACCAGATTTAGCGGATGTAGCTTCGATTTCGATATCATCGCCATCGATTGTAAATTCATCAGTGCCAGCACCAATATATTTTACTGTTACTTCGTTGTCATCAATAGTACCAAAAGTATACTCTGTAGTATCTTTTACTTCACTGAATTCAAAACCATTAGACAGTTTCAATTCAAATTCTTGATTCTTTACAAAATCGCCAACTGCGGATTCGATTTTCAAACCGTTGCTGTACAGAGTTTGTTTTTCATCTTCAGCAATATCAACTGTCTTCTTGATAGAAACTTTAATTCCATCGCCAAGGATAGAAGCAAAAACTAAATCGTCAACAGTAACAGCCTTAGAATCAACGGAAACGGAAGCCTTTGTGCCTTCAGAAGTTTTTGTCAACTTTGTATCAAGATCGATAACGATTTTATCGTCTTCATCAAATTGACCATAGAATTTAAATGTAACACTGTTTTCAGTAACATCTTTAACTTCTAAGCCAATTTCGCCATGTTCAGTATCGATGTCAGAGCCAGAACCAACTTCATCTTCCTTTACATAAACATAATCTCCAGCTAAAGCATCTGCAATTACAGCTGCCTTAGATTTTACTGTAATACCTTCTGCAATTTCAGATGTTGTATACAATGCCTGATCTGCTGTAGCTTCAAAGGTAATGTCACCATATCCACTAACAGTAACAGTCTTTGGCAGACTAAGTATATCAATGGTGTAATCACCACTAGCATTTGCAGCATAACCTGCTGAAATCAATGCCTCTTTTAAATCATCGCCTGCTAAAACTACTGCTGAGAAGTCAGACACAAATGTGTCCTGATCAATTTCACCATCGACTTTCTTTGCGAAACCTTCAGCATCAGCTTCAGTTGTTTCTACATATTCAGTTGTAGAAGTACCAGGATGGTATACACCAGCACGCAGATTAGAATCTTCATCCTTTACTAATCCTACCAAAGCGCGCAAAGCCGCTTCATTTTCTGCATCGGTTTTATCTTCATCATAGCCAACAAACTCTGCATTGTCTAAATCAAGATCAAACTCCAAGCTAGGTGTAGCATCACTTGTGTAATCAGCTGAGTCAATTTTGATTTGTAATTCTGGACCATCGTTGTCTTCAAAAACAAGTTTTTCGCCTTTTTCCATGTCTTTGGCGTCAACGATTTTAGCTGTTGCTGAAACATCGCCTTTTGCAAATGCAGTTGCAGGTACAAGGGAAGCTACCATAGCGCCAGCCATAACGAAAGAAATAAACTTCTTCATCGTTAAATTCCTCCTTCTTAAAATTAAGTATTTGTTTTGTGTTTCGTTTTATAATTATACAACGAACGCAGTTCAATCGTTCCGCTTTGCTATCAACATCCCTTCCCGTTTCGTTTGCCAACGCTCCGTTTCGTTGTTCTCCCCTCACACCCATTTACGAGAGTTAAACGCCGTCCCGTTGCCTTGCCGCCCGTCCTGTTCCGTTCCCTCAATAGGAAAGCTTTACCATTTACTATGCAAGGTTATTATACGCACGGTTTTTTCAAATGGCAATAGGTATTGGTAAAATGTAACATAACTGTAATATAGGTGAAATATTGTAATACTACCCCTGTAATATATAAGAATTCCTGTAAAATAAGGGGTTTGTGGGTGTCGACAAAGTCGACACCCTATGAAAAAATCTCACTTCGTTCAAGCTTTTTTCATGTTGGAATGAGGTTATTTCTTTTCCCCCTGCGAAAAGACCGCTAATACTGCCCTATATTCCACCTCTCTTTACACCTGCGGTGTCTGGTCGAGGTTTTATTTTCATAGGGCAGTCCGCTAATGAGGTTAAACAGATAAGTTCCCTCGACCCAAAGGTCTTGAAACTCGTTATATCCCAAACCCTTCCGTTGCTTTCGTTTCGTTACAATAAAAAAAGGGGCAGACTAATGTCTGCCCCCATAAAGGGTCAAGGGTTGAAACCCTTGCAGGGTTTGGGGCGGCGCCCCAAGGTCTTGCACTTTCTCTTGCTTTTAATTAGTTGCTGCCGTTTAATGTTGCTGTTCTTGTAGCTGCATCCCATGTGATATCAGTTACGCCCAAAGCTACTGCCAAATCTCTCATAGGAAGGAAAGCTCTGCTGCTTGTGATTTCAGGTGCTGCGGATGCAGGGATTGCAGAACCGTTTACATAGATTGTTTTCTGTCCAACTGTCATGGAAATAATTCTCTGACCGTACAGAATTGTGATTGTTTTGTTTTCTGCGTTCCACAATACGTTGTTTGTGTTTACGCCAAGAGCCTTGGATACCGCTCTTACAGGAAGCATTGTGTAGCCAGCTTCACAGATGTAAGCAGGTACATCCAATTCAACTTTTTCTTCACCTGCAACTAAGTAAGATTCACCAATGGGTACTACTACTTTTGTTGTGAACAGGTTGTCCTGATCTCTACCGCTTGTTACAACGTTGATGAATGCTTCTTTTACTGTGCTGCTGTAATCGCAAACATCTTCAACAATCTGGTCGTCGCCGTCTGCTGCATAGATAGCCTGTGCATTGTAAGCAATGTCCATAGTTGTTTCCAAGTTCAAGTCATAAGCGCCTGCAGGTACGTTTCTCTGCATGAACAATTCGATATCTTTAATTTCTACGGTTGCTGCTTCATCAGATTCGCTCTTTACAGTAAATGCAAGCTCACCGTCTTCTGTTTTTTCATCTTTCAATTCCATATCGGAATCTTCATTTGCTTCGAAAGTTGCGTCATCTTCAAACTGAATCATGTCGCCTCTGTCTACTGTGAATGTGAATACAGAGTCTGTATCCCACAAACCAGCTTCAGCTTCTGTGATAGTGATAGGTGTTTTTACTTCTGTGTTTCTGTAGTCGATTACTACGTCGTTCTGTTCTGCCTTAACTGTGTAAGGTTTTACAAATTTTGCTACAGTTACTTCCTGGCTGTCAACCAAAGCGCCTTCAAAGCCCAATACTACGTCGCCTTCGAAAGTAGGATCAGCTACCAACTCTAACTGGAATGTAACACTTGCAGGATCAGTTTCCAATGTTGTGTTTACATCGTCAAATGTTCTCTTTGCAAATTCAAAGCCTGTGTAATCGCCTTTGTTGTAAGCTGCATCAAAAGCTGTTTCCCATTCAGCTGTGCCAACTGCTGCACCATTCTGAACGAAGTTTTCTGCTTCGATAACGTCTACATCTGTAACGTATACGCCTTCAGGCAATGTGAAGTCGAAGCCCTGTCTCATGGACCAAGCGCCGGGGAAGGATTCTTCTGCTGTTACTTCCAAAGTCATATGATCGGAATCATCTGTCAAGCCTGTGTTGTTTACGTCTGTACCGCTGTAAATTACGGGGATATCTTCGTCTTCATCAACGGAAAGAGTTACTTTGTAATCAACAACTTTTGCTACTTCTACGGAAGCTGTACCAACGTTTTTCGCTGTTACTTTGATTGTTGCAACATCGCCAACATTTGCTGTTGTAGCTTCTACTTTGATACCTGTCAAAGTAAATTCATCAGCGGAAGGTGCTGTAAATGTAGCTTCATTGTCATCAATTGCCCAGTCAGCAATACCAGCTACAGTTGTGTTTGTGAATTCGAAACCTTTGGAAAGCTTCAATGTGAATTCTGTACCAACTGCATAGGAATCATCTACTGTGGGTTCAATTTTCAAACCTTTGCTGTCAAGCTCAGCTACTTCGTCTACTGCTACGTTCACTGTTTTCTTAACGGAAACTTCGATGCCGTTGTCTAATACAGAAGCATAAACCAAGTCATCCGCTGTTACCATATCGGAATCTACAGATACGGTTGCAGTTTTACCAACATTAACACTTGTCATTTCGGAAGCCAGGTCAATTGCTACAATATCGTCTTCTGCAAGTGCACCTTCTAAAGTATAAGTTACTTCATCTTCTGAAAAATCTGTTGCTGTTACTGTAATTCCTACAGGTGCATCAACCAACGCTTCAAATGCTGCTGCATCTGCTGCTGTGAACTCTGCATTGTCCAAAGATACTGTTACATCAGCTGTAGGTGTAGCACCACCTGTTACCTGATAATCAGCATTTGTGACTTTTAACTGCAATTCAGGTGCATCGACAGCAGCGATCACGCCGTCAAAACCTTCGCCTTTTTCCAAAGCGTCGACTACTTTAGCTGTAGCGGTAACATCTCCTGCTGCAAACGCAGTTGCAGGAACAAGAGAAGTAACCATAGCCGCAGCCATTACGAAAGAAACTACTTTCTTCATCGTTACATTCCTCCTTAGATACTATGTACTTTTGTTCGTTGTTCGTTTTTCGTTGCATAATTATAAAACGAATGCATTTCAACACCTTTTAAAATGTTTCGCCGAAACCCTCTGTTAGACAATCTTTGCTACGCCGCTTCCTTATCACCCATTGAATAAAAAAACTTTGTCTCGCCAATCATCTCCCAGAACATTGCTTTGAAGCACCTAAAAGCGTTATTTACTTTGCCTGCTCATTATACGAAGCATCCAAGGAATTTACAATACATTATGTTAATCTGTAATGCAAATGTAATATTAGTGAAATATTACTATTGAAATTGTAATATTGAATTCAAATATATGGTTTTGATATAAAATATTTCCATTTTTAACGTTTATTATATGGAAATATTTTCATATAATGTCTAAATTATGATTTATTTAAAATTCAAACTACATTTTCTATAATAATGAATTTATAGAATATTATGGTAACCAATCGCCGTTTTTGCAGTTATTTTTCATCTGTAAAAACAGTAACCAATACTCATCTTAGAAAAATGCGTTTGTATTTTTATTCATTCATAAAAAAAACAAGATCATTCATGATTTTTAGATTGAAAAAAAGACGCTTTACAAGCAATAGCATAAATCTCTTCCTATTTTTTTGCACTTGACTTGACAATTCAAGCACAAAAAAAGCCCTGATGGGAAAAATCCAATCAGAACTCTTTTTCTTGATACTCGTTTCGCAGTGCCTGATTAAAAACCGCACCCATAAGCATAGCAACTACACTGGCATTTAACCAAACTAGAAAGGCAATAATGGCACTGATAGAACCATAAATCACTGAATACTTTCCAACATGATCAACATAATGGGCAAACCCAGCCGAAAAGAGCACCCATGCCGCTGTAGATAAAAATGCACCGGGAAAAACATATCGTTTTGGTGGGCGAGTATTGGGCGAAAGAAAATAAACACCACAAATTAAACAAAGTACCCCCAAAGCAATGGGTAAAAAACGTATTCTCGTCCATAAATCAATAAATTTTTCTGCCATAGGTACAAAAATACTCATAAACTCCAGTACCTCTTGACTAATAAGCAAAATCATCAACAATACAGGTATAAACAAAATAATCAAAATGGTAAGGAATACGATGCGCATGGTATGTTTCTGCATTTTTTCATCACCATAGATCCTATTAATTGCTGCTACCAAGCTACTCACTGCACGCAGAGGAAACCAAACGGTAAAAACCAAACCAAAAGTAAGCCATGCACCACTGCTGGTTTCTGTCATATGGGCAATGGTCAAATTAATGAGGGTAACCACATCCGCAGGTAACAATACAGATGCATCTCCCTCCACTGTGATCATGGGCAAATTTAAAAAACCTAAAAGGGAGCTAATAAAAATCAAAAAAGGAAAAATGGCAAAAATCAAATAATAGGTTAGAGATGCAGCTGTTTTTCCTATTTCATTGGCAAAATAGCCTTTCAGCGTCTCAATAAACACCCGATTCCAGGATCGGTTTCCTCCGGCTATCAAGTCCCTATCCTTCATAGCCTTCAACCCTTCTTTTTATGCTGAAAGTAGTATGCCGCTTTCAACAAAGTTTCTTCCCTCAAAAATTTTTCCCCAAAACGAGCCAGCTTCATGGCTACCCCCGGTATTATAACTACTTTCTTTGCAAACATGCCATCAATGGCGTACTTCGCCACTTCAATGGAGCGCATACCGGGAAGGGCAAACCTTACTCCCGCCCTATCGTTAAACCCTGTGTCCACAGGGCCTGGACAAAGGACAGAAATATGCACATTACTGCCATCCCTGCGCAACTCCTCATAAATTGCTTCTGAAAGCCGCAGCACATAATTTTTTGTTGCATAATATGTTGCCATCAGTGGCCCTGGCAAAAAACCTGCCGAGGAAGCTACGTTTAAAATATACCCTTTATCTTTCTTTCGAAACTCCTCCAAAAACAGCTTCGTGAGAATGTGTACCGCCCGTACATTCAAATTCAGCATATTTAACTCCCGCTCCAGAGGTACCTCCCAAAAATGCCCAAAGGCACCAAAGCCTGCATTGTTCACCAATATATCAATATCTTGCTCTCTTACTGCCTCATAAAGGGCAATGCACTCTTCTTTCACGGATAAATCTGCCGAAATAATTTGAACCTCTGTTTTTAAATGCCGTTTCACCAATTCCAGCTTGTTTGCGTCCCGACTTACCAAAATCAAATCATATCCCATACGGCTTAAAATGAGGGCAATATCTCTTCCGATGCCGCCGGATGCCCCTGTAACCAACGCCTTCATCCCATCACATCCTATTCCTATTATGATATCAAATTTCCAAATCATTTTGATTAAGCTACCTACGCTTTTATATTGTATTATACTGGTAATCAAAAAAAATATCAATTTTTTACCAAAATAAGCATATCCATTCCCAATACAAATAAACACTTTCTATTGAATAATTTATATTTCTCTAAAAAACCGCCCATAGGCGCTTTTACGAAAAGAGTCATTTCGTAAAGTTTACCCACAGGCGGCATCAAATTAATCAACCAAATTTACAACCAACGGAGTAACGTCCGTCTTTTCGGAAAGAATCCCTCTTTCATAGAGCCAATCCGCATTCTCCTGCCATACACTGACTTCTTGATGCAAGAAAGGTGCATCCGCAGTTTCCATTACCGGCAAAAGCGTTTCCATACTTTTTTCTTCCACAGTCTTAGACAAGGGGAAGTTTTCTTCATTTTGGTTATCTAACAAAATTTGCAGGCTTTCTTCAGGGTTCCCCTTCATATCTGCAAAACTTTTCTGGCATGCCCGCAAAAACTTCTGAATCTTCTCGGGATTATTCTCCACTGCATCCTTCCCCGCTAAAAGTACCAGCTCATACTGCTGAGGAACACCAAAATCAGTAGGGTAGAAGTAGTTGATTTCAAAACCATTTTCTTCAAGCTGTGGCACCTCATGGTTTACCATATTTCCGATTGTTGCATCCACCTGACCTGTGGTTAATGCAGTCATTAGGTCAAAGCCAACATCAATAAATTGGCAATCATCTGCGGAAAGACCAACATTCTCTAACATGGATTTTATCTGTTCTTCGGAAAGCACCGTTCCGGAATAGCCTATTTTCTTACCTTTCAAATCATCTGCACCGTCAATCCCGCTGTCTTTTAAAGCAACAACAACGTTTAAAGAGCTTTGTGTCAATGCACCAACGGAAACAATGGGTACGTTTTCCTCTGTGGCTGTTAAAATTGCATCCTGCAAATAATAGATGCCTAAATCCGCCTTGCCAGCAGCAGGAAGGGAAATCCCGTCATTGGGATTGGAAGGGAAATGAATAATCAAATTTAAGCCTTCCTCTGCAAAATACCCTTTTTCGATTCCTGTGTACAAAAAGCTGTGAATGGCATTGGGATACCAGTCCAAGACAATGGAAAAGTCCTCAAGCTTCGTACCATCCTCAGCTGTATCCGTTGTTGTACTGTCGTTGCTGCCGCCACAGCCGGAAACGCCCACTGCCATCACTGCCGTCATTAAAAACGCAAATAATCTTTTTTTCATTTTCATAATTCCTTTCTCCATTTAATTGTTTTATTTTCTATAATAGTAATTACCCAAACTGTCAGCATTGCAACAATGGAGAGCAATACCACCGGCGCAAACACCCCGGCACCATCCAGCTGGGTCATCATTCTTTTGCTGAAATAGCCCAAGCCCTTTTGTGCCCCCAGCCACTCTGCAATGGCCGCACCAATTACGCTGAGGGGAATGGCCATTTTTATGGCTGAAAAAAAATGAGGCAATGCCGTGGGCAATTTTAACTTTAAAAAAACATCTTTCGAGGTAGCACCATAGGTAAACAGTAACTCCTCCATTTCCCGTTTTGTAGACTTAAATCCATCAAATACCGTAATGGCAATGGGGAAAAATGTCATCAAAATGGTTACCAAAACCTTGCTCCAAATAGAATATCCAAACCAAAGGATAAATAAAGGTGCAATGGCAGTGGTGGGAATTGTCTGGGAGGCTACGATGATGGGATATAGTGCCTTTTCCAACTTTGGATTCCAATCCATGGAAATGGCTAATAATAATCCCAAGCCTACGGAAATGAAAAGCCCAAGGGCAGTTACACCCATGGTTGCGGGAAGATGTACCGTAAACAAGGGCACCCTCAATTCCCAAAGCCGCACCAAAATACCCGTAGGAGAGGGCAGTATATATGCCGCATCAATGCCCATGGCAACCCCTTGCCAAATCATCAATAAAATCAGCACCAATATAGCAGAAGGCAAGTTTTTTTTCATAGACTCACACTCCTTCTAAGCTTTCCAATCAAACTTTCCTTTAATTCAACAATTTCCCCCTGTTTCAAATCTCCACGATTTCTGGGATAGCCTAAGGGTACTTCAATGGACTCCATTTGGGTAAATGGTCTTGCATCCTGAATAATATAAATCTTTTTTGCCAGAAAAATGGCCTCCTCCACATCATGAGTAATAAACAATATGGTTTTGTGATAATGCACCCACTGCTGTAACAGCCATTCCTGCATATCTACCCTTGTGAGATAGTCCAAGGCACTGAAGGGTTCATCTAATAAAAGCATATCTGCGCCGGAAAGCAATGTTCTGGCAAAAGCCGCCCTTTGCTTCATCCCCCCCGATAAATCCTTAGGGTATTTTTGGGCATAATCAGATAGACCAACCTGCTCTAACACCTGAGATGCCCGCTTTCCTTGCTCCCCAAGGGGTATCTTTGCCAGCTCCATGGGGAGACAGACATTTTTCTCAATACTGCGCCACGGAAAAAGCAAGTCCTTTTGGGGCATAAAGGCACTATAATTTTTTATAGTTTCAATGGGCTTTTCGTCCACCAAAATTTTTCCTCTATCAGGCCGCTCCAAACCGTTAATCAGGCGAAAAATTGTACTTTTTCCGCAGCCACTGGCACCGATAATGGCCACCAGCTCCCCATCTTCCACCTGAAAAGACAAATCCTCCATCATCCCCTGCACGTCCCCAGGGTAACGGAAGGATACTCCTTCAAATCGTAGCATTACGCCACACTCCTTTTTAGTCCCCCATATCCATATGGTAGGCCATCTCCCAAAAATCTTTTTCATATCGGCAGCAATTTAAGAATACCTCTTTTAAATAATCTTCCTTTTTCACGGAAATATCCACACCAAGTTCATTTACCGCATCCATAATTTCGTCAACACTCCTGATGTATTCCGCAGAGGCATAGCCTGCCACCCATTCCCCGTAGAGGGGATGCTCCAAGGCTCCGGGAATCTTTTCAAGATTTTGCCCAATCATTTGATAGCTCCAAGCACAAGATAATACCGCCACCAATACATCCAAAACATCGCCTTTGTAGGCAACATCCAGCATATACGAAGTATAGGATTGATTTGCCAGAGCTGTTTTTGTAGTAGCAATTTCCTGATTGGTGATTCCCAAACGCTTCATATAAATTTTATGTACATCCATCTCTCCATCCAGCGTATCATGCACCATGCAAGCAAAACGCCGCATTAAAACCTCATCTTCCGCCTTTAGAATACCCAAAGCAAACACCTTTGCATACTGTAATAAATAGCGGTAGTCTTGTACCATGTAAAAACGAAAGCTGTCCTCCCTTAAGGTGCCCTCTCCCAATTCCTTCACAAAGGGCTGATTCAAATAGCCCTCCCAAATATCCTTTACTTCTTCATACAACCGATCTGTTAAACTCATTTTTTTCCACCTTTCTTTCATTTCTTATAGGCAGGGATTTGCAGAATCAAAAGGCATATTAATCGCCCTGTAAGCATTGCAAAATTATTTTAAGTTCTTTAAAATAAAAGTAATTGCTCCAACTGGGACAAGACGTACAGTATAAAATGAAATAACTGGGTTAATCCTGTCCTTGACAACTTGAAGAATCCGCTAAAAAAAAGCCTTTCCCCAAATAGGGAAAGACCTTATGCTTTCAAATTAAAATTGCTTCCCTCCGTTGGTGCTAACCACATCAAGTTCAAAGGGTTGGAAAACGAATTCCTCTCAGCTTTGATAAATCAAAGCACCCCCAGCCTTTTTATTAAGTTGTATTGATTTCATTATAGTATAAATCATTCACCTTGTAAACAAAATTATGGGTTTAAATAAACAATCTTACGAAAATTTTCCTTGCATTTTTTGAAAAAGAATTTAAACTGTAGGTTACACACTTTACAAAAAAATCCTTTTCAAGGGGGTATTGATAAATGGATGATAACATTCTTTTAAAATTTGCTTTAGATGCAGGTGAGATTATGCTCACCAGCGGTGCCGAAACACATCGAGTTCAAGACACCATGCATCGCATTCTATCAGTCAGCCATTCCAGCAATGTAGAAGCTATGGCAATGAGTACGTTTTTGATTGTCAGCATTCCCAGCGAAAAATCGGGTTCTCTAACCTTGACCCGTGGTATATATAACCGCTCGGTAAACTTTGGAAAGATCTGCGCCGTAAACGAGATTTCCAGAGCTTTTGTTTCGGGGCAAATTTCCTTGGAGGAGGGGTCAAAACGTCTGGAAGAAATCAGACATACCACCGCCAATTCTTCCATATCCCGTATTCTCTGCTCCGGTATTGCCTGTAGTGGCTTTACCCTGGTTTTGCATGGCTCTTGGAGTGATGCCATAGCAGCCTTTATTTTCGGTCTGATGATCGGTGTCGTTTTAAAATACAGCAGAAAATCAAAACTACCCTATTTTTTCACCTGTCTGATTGGTGGATTTATTGCAGGATCCGGTTCTGTAATTTTCCAAAGACTCGTTCCGACAGCAGGTGCTGATATGATTATTATTGGTAGTATTATGCCCCTGCTGCCGGGTATGACCATGACCAACAGCATTCGTGATATTATGGAAGGGCACTTAATCAGCGGCACCACAAAAATGGTAGAGGCTTTACTGATTGCCTTTTCCATTGCCGGCGGTGTAGGCTTTGGAATTACAATTTTTGGAATGTAAGGAGGAAATCGAAAATGACTTTTATTATTATATTATTTGAATCTTTTATGTCTTTTTGCGCCTGCATCGCATTTTCCATTTTATTTGATGCACCAAAAAAAGAATTGATTTTCTGCGGCATTTCCGGGGGCATCAGCTGGTTTTTATACGCATCGTTGGCACTGTACCTAACCCCCACCATGGCAACGCTGATTTCCACTGTATTTGTCACCGCATTTTCCAGGTTTGCTTCTTACCATAGGCAAGCCCCTTCCACCGTCTATCATATTCCCGGCATTATGCCTTTAGTCCCTGGTACCGCCATATACAATACCATGGCTTCAGCCCTAAATGGCACAGTTTTAGAAACCTATACCAATATATTATTGGGATTAAAGCTGGCGGGAGCAATCGGTGCTGGCTCAATCCTGATTTTAGCCCTGCCATATTCTTTTTTTGAGATTATTCCGAGGCGGCAAAAAAAGCAGAAAAAAATTTCTGCTTTTAACAACTTCAAGAAAAAAAAGAAAAGACCTTGAGGGCTTTGCCCTCAAACTCCCACAAGGGTTTCTGGTCATCACTTTTGCTTCGCAAAAGCCGACTTCGCCGTCTGCCCTATCTTGGGCAGTGAGTGGTCATCACTTTGCTTCGCAAAGCTGTCCTACGGACAGATGGCATATCTTTGCCATTGCCACCTTGACCGATAAAGAGGGGCAGACAATGTCTGCCCCTCTAAGAAATGAAAAGGTCTCCCCTTTACATTTTCCATTCTAATTTTTATCTACAATTCCCTTCTGCCTTCTAAAGCACGGGAAAGGGTTATTTCATCAACATATTCCAAATCTCCGCCTACAGGTACACCATTTGCAATTCTTGTCACCTTTACTCCAAAAGGCTTCAAAAGCTTACTGATATACATAGCCGTAGCCTCCCCCTCTACATTGGGGTTTGTGGCAAGAATGACCTCCTTTACGGTGTCATCCATACGGCTCACCAATTCTTTTAAGCGAATATCCTGGGGAGTCACCCCCAACATGGGAGAAATGGCACCATGTAATACATGATATACTCCATGGAACTCTTTGGTTCGCTCGTATGCCGCCATATCCCTTGGATCCTCCACCACCATAATCACACTGTGGTCTCTCTTTAAATTTGCACAAACGGGACAAATTTCTTCCTCCGTCAAATTACAGCAAACAGAACAATAACGAACCTTATCCCGTGCTTCCAAAATTGCTTGGGATAGCGTAGCAACTTCATCCCTTGGCATATGGATAATGTGAAATGCAAGCCTTTGGGCTGATTTCCCGCCAATGCCCGGTAAAGCCGCCAATTCCTCAATCAATCGTGTAACGGGATTTCCGTAATAATTCATAATATCCCTCTTTTATCAGAAGCCCATGCCCATACCGCCGGTCATTCTGCCCATTTCGTTATTATACATTTCTTCTACCTGACGAATTGCTTCGTTTACGGCAGAAATAATTAAATCTTCCAGCATTTCTACATCATCGGGGTCTACCACATCAGGGTTTAATTTTAATTCTTTGATTTCTTTCTTTCCTGTGATAACCACCTTAACTGCACCGCCGCCACTGGTCATTTCCAGTGTTCTATCTGCCAGCTCCTCCTGCTTTTCCTGCATTTGCTTTTGCATTTTCTGTGCCTGCTTCATTAAATTATTCATATTCATGCCGCCCATACCGGGAAAACCGCCTTTTGCCATATTGTATTCCTCCTAAGTTATATACATTAATTTATACTATTTTATAATAAAACACCTGCTTCACGCAAGCTTTTTACTCCTCAAAATCCGCCTCCGGGAAATAACTGCCGATGAGACTTTCAAATTCTGCATCTTCTGCCACATCCTCCGCCTTACCATAGGCTGACTCATACCACTGGTCGTATTCTTCTTTCGTAATTGTTCGCAGTTGAAAAGCCTTACCCACTGCCTTTTCCAGCAAAGTCTCAATTTGCTCCATATTTTTATGCAGCATATCCGTTAGTGCCGCATAGGCACAAATTAAATAGACACACTCATCGTCTTTAAAGCCAATTTCAACCTGCATCAATTGACTTTTCAGAATCACGTCGCCAACCTCACTACGCAACAGCGGCCATTCTTCTTTCAGCTTCTTTCGATCCTCCGGAAGGGCAGGTGGTTTTTTCTTAGGTTTTGGCGGTTCCTTCTTCTGTGCCTTATCTCCCACCACCTGTGTCTGCACCGTTACCCCCTGGGCAACTTGCCGTTCCAAGCCTGCAATTCTTGCAGCCAAGGCAGTTACATCCATTTGCGTCCATGGGGCACATAGGCGCAAGAGCTCAACCTCCAATAAAATTCTCTCGTTAGCACTGTAACGCATATCACTTTGCAAAAAAGAAAAACGCTCAATCAAAAAGATGGCTTCTTGAGGAGATAAAAATGCACTGCACCCTTTCAGGCGTTCCAAGTTCTCCCCAGAAATATCCAATATTCCTGTAGCATCGCCAATGGTAGTAACCATCAAAAAATTACGAAGGTGCTGTAAATATTCCGATACAAACTGCTTGATATCTCTGCCAGAATGCATCATCTCCTCTACCAGCTCCATCACACGATGGCTATCCTTTTTACCCAATGCCTTTGTCATCTCAAAAAGTACCGTTTGATCCACAGCACCCATAACGTCCAAAACCATTTCCAACGTTACCTTTTCGCCGCTGTAAAAAGCCAGACACTGATCCAAAATACTTAAAGAATCACGCATAGAGCCATCACCAAGCTGTGCAACGTATCGAACAGCTTCCAGTGTAATCTCCTGCCCTTCCTCCGCCAAATAGCCCCTAAGGGTTTCAGCAATATCATCTGTGGTAATTCTACGAAAATCAAAGCGCTGACATCGAGAAAGAATGGTAGCAGGCACCTTTTGAGGGTCCGTTGTAGCCAAAATAAAAATAACATGGGCCGGGGGCTCCTCTAAGGTTTTTAACAATGCATTAAACGCACTGTTGGACAGCATATGCACCTCGTCAATAATATAGACCTTATAATACCCCTCAGTCGGTGGATACTTTACTTCCTCTCGAATTTCTCTTATATTATCCACGCTGTTATTTGATGCTGCATCGATTTCTATAACATTCATACTTCTGCCCTGTAAAATTTCCTTACAAAGGGCACATTCATTGCAAGGTTCTCCATCTTCTGTGGGAGAAAGACAATTTATGACCCGAGCAAATATTTTTGCAGTAGAGGTTTTTCCCGTTCCTCTTGTGCCGCAAAACAAATAGGCATGGGAAACCCTCCCTGTTTTTATCTGATTTTTCAGGGTTTTTACAATATGCTCTTGTCCAATCACTCCGGCAAAGGTATTGGGCCTGTATTTTCTGTATAATGCCGTATAGGACATGGTCTCCCTCCTTTTTTATTCTCACGTCAGTATACCATATGGCAGAAAAAATGGAAAGCTTACCTAATCCCTGTACACTGCCACTATACTACGTATTTATTTAACAAAAGTCCTAAAATGTATTTTTTTGTAGAATTACTTTTGATGTAATTTTTTTCACAAATGCTATAATAAAAATAAAAGAGTTGTGTTTAAACTACATTTTACGATTGTTTTCCAGATTTATTCTTTTACTGATACAAATAGCGGGAAATGTGTTTTCACAACTGTGCTTTAGAATGATACGCAATGCTGCAACGGAAAATAACAATTCTATTTTCAAAAGGAGCATATTCTATGAGAAGTCAATGGGAGAATTACAATGAAGATCTTTTAGAGTATTTAACAACCCTAACAAAAAACAACTATATTTCAAATTTATTCTATAATACACCCTTTATTGTCATTAGCCACGCAATTTCCTCCATTCCCGCCGATGTATATTCATTAACACAATGGGAGGAAGCAACCTTTTATTTAATCAGAAAGAAAAAGTCCTTTGACTCCAGTGAAGAAGCAATTCATTTCCTTGCTGACCTCGGACAAACCATAACGGAATCTCCTTATGAATTTTTGGTACACAGCAATCTTAAAAATAAATCTATCCAAAAAGCCAAACATACAAATCTCATCCAATAAAAAAGGCAGTTATCAGTAAAAACCAATTTCTGCCTTTTCATATTCTTTGGACAAAGTCCAATATCATTTAGAATTATTATAGAAATCCGTGCATCTGTTTTTGTTACAACGCCCGACACGTTACCGTGTTCCACGACTCCTCTCCAGCACCCTTACAACACACAGAAGTAGACTGCTTAGTGCTGCTGCCTTCCGACCCTGACACGATTCACAGGCTCCTATTGCGTAAGACCAAAGCATCAACGCCACTTTCCACGGGCAGGCTGTCAAGCGCTGTACCGAGAACAGACATCACCCTCACTATAGCGGATTGTGAGTACAGGGCACCGCTACCTCCCCGGCTAGCACGGAAATATTACCGTTATTTATACATTGCAATTTATGTTCAAAAGAAACACTTCTGCAATGATGCTAAAATAGCCTTATCAGTATAACCGTTTTTTATTCCTCTGTCAACATAGGCCCACTGTTTTTCCGAAACCTTCTAAAAAATAACCGCATTAATGCACTACAATCTTCCTGCAATATGCCTTCTTCCACAACCACCTGATGGTTAAATTTCGGCTCATTTAAGATATTCAAGATAGATCCGGCACATCCGGCTTTGCTGTTTCTTGTGCCAAAAACTACCTTTGGTATTCTAGCTTGTACAATAGCTCCGGCACACATAGGACATGGCTCAACAGTAACAAAAAGAGTACAATCCTCTAACCGCCAATCCCCAACAACTGCCGCCGCTTCATTGATCACATCAATTTCCGCATGGCGCAAAGGATTTTTTGCAGTATTTCGTAAATTATACCCTCTGGCAATGATTTCACCATTTTGTACCATTACCGCACCGATGGGCACTTCCCCTGCATCAAATGCCTTTTTTGCTTCTTTTAATGCTTCTTGCATATATTTTTCAGAATCTGTCATTTTGCTTCCTTTCCAATCTTAAGAGGCAGGCTTTGAAAGAAATAAACTGCTTTCTCCATCTTCCCCTTCTGTGATATTCCAATAATCATCAATCCCGTCGCCATTCCAATCGCTGGGATAAATCGCTTGTCCATATTGAATGTCTTCATTTGAGGAACGAAGTCCCCGTTCCGTTAAGATATACCGAATGGCGGTTCCTGTAGCATCACAAATATAAACCTCTTTTACGCCATCTCCGTTTAAATCGCCGCTATATAAGGCGCCATACAAGCTTTCCACACCCAAATGGGTACTCCAAAGTTTTAATAATCCTGTTTCCAAATTATGATATAGATATAAGTCCATGCCATCAGTTAAAAGATATTCCATTTTTCCATTTCCATCCAAATCCGCAATATGGCACTGGGTCACTCTATGGCGCAAGGATTGCCGTTTGATTCTTTGCCAGCCATCTTCGCCCCATTCATAGGTTTCCATAGCCTGATCTGCAAACAAAAAAAGTTTTCCCGCTTCAGAGCCTAACGCTGTACAATCTTCGCTCTCCAGTGAAATTTCTTCCCGGGGCTGAAATCCGGAGTCATAAAAAACAACCTTTTCAGACCGCTTCACTTCGGCATCCTCTTCATCAGAATCCGTCTTATCTGCCAATAGCACCGCCAACAAATCATCCTCGCCATTTTCCACATAAACAGCGGAAACTGCCTCCAATCCCCTTTGGGGTGTTAAAGTACGCATCTTGCTAATCACACTGCCAGAAAGATGATATAATACAATTTTGCCGTTTTGAATGGATGCAGCAACACCCTTTCCATCTTCTGCCACAAAACCGTCCACAGGCAAACGCTCGCTTATTTGACGATACTGGGTATTTATGCCCGTCCAATTCTCATAAGCCTTAAAATTTCCATTTGCCAAAAAAGGGTTCCTCTCCCGTAAACTATAGGCTTTATCATCATAACCGCCAATATAATATACCCCTGAAAGCTTATCATTTAAAAAAACAAAATTCACTTCCCCTGCAGCATCTCCGTTGTAATGCAGCAGTTCTGCCGTTGCAGTGATACTCTGACTGCCCGAAGCAGATTTCAACGAATATCCCGCATCCTCAGAAGCACTGAATAAACGTGCATTCTCATCATCATCCTGAGGGATTTCAGCACTGCGAAACGTTAGACTGTCCTTATCATAGTTCCAATAAAATTCATCCATCACACCATCAATTTGTGCCATATATGCTTCCTGTTCTCCTGCAGATAAGCTTATGCTATCATCCGTTCCTTCTGCGCTGCAGCCCGCCATGCAAAATAAACACACACCAAGCAGCAGCAAAATCATTTTTTTCATGGTCTCATTCCTCTCAAAGGCTTATTAAGACTTCATTCCTATCATAAATAAAATGGATTTCCATTAAAAAAACGCATTTTAATTTCTAAAAATTTTTAGTGATTTCCACATTTTTTTGCGTCCTTTTACCCTTTATTATATAATAAGCCTTCTCATTTTTCAATTTCATTTTCCAAAGACCATTTCTACCAAGGCAACTGCCGCAATTACCCCGGCAAAATTAGCAATCAAAGCACAAGGTAATGTATATCGCGTTTTTCTTACTCCAACGGAAAGGAAATAAAGACTCATGGTATAAAACACCGTTTCCGTACAGCTCATCATAACCGAGGAAACTCTGCCTAAAAAAGAATCGGGGCCGAAATTTCTAAAAATATCCAGCAAGAGTCCCGTGGCAGCAGAGGAAGAAACCAGACGTATCAGGCTAAGGGGTGCCAATTCCGCAGGAAACCCTACCTGTTCTACTAAAGGCCGAATGAAATTTGTCATAATATCCAAAAGTCCACCGGCTCGAAAAACTTCCACCGCAACAATTAAACCGATCAAGGTGGGTAAAATATCAACCACCGTCTTTAAGCCCTCTTTGGCTCCCTCTAAAAAAGTTTCATATAGCTTTACCTTTTTTAGGCATCCAAAACATACGATAAATAAAACTGTAACAGGAATGATAAAATCAGAAATTATTAATAATGCTCGCATTTTCTCACCCAACTTTATCCATTATTTTTGCCATGACAATTCCAATAAGGGTAGTAATAAAAGTAGCCGCAATTCCTACCCCTACAATTTCTGCCGGTGCTGAAGATCCAAATTCCGTACGATATGCCAAAATATTCACCGTTACCAGCTGTAAGGATGACATATTAATGGTCAGAAACATACACATGGCCCCGGTGGCACATTCCTTTTCTTTATTTAGCTTTTGCAATTCCTTCATTGCCATCAGCCCGGCAGGTGTAGCCGCCCAACCCAAACCCAAGAAGTTTGCCACAAAATTAGTGGCTATGTATTGTCTGGCTTTATGATACCTTGGTACATTGGGGAATAAAAAATTCATAGCGGGTGTTAACTTCTCCGATAAAGCATCAATCATTCCCCCTTTTTCCGCTATTTTTAATACCCCTGACCACATGGCAACAACCCCGCCCATAGTGATTGCTAATTCTACGGCGCTTTTTCCCCCACTTATTACTGCTGCTGTAACCATATCCATGCGCCCTAAGGCCGCCCCGGTTAAAATTCCTCCTATAATAAAAAAACCCCATATCGCATCCAGCAATGTTTTCCGCCTCCTTCGGTTTCTATTTTTTAGTTTATGCTTGTACCCCATGTATTCATGCTTGGAGCCTTTGATAAATTCATCTTTTCGCTTTTGCAAACAAAAAGTCATCAATTTGCATAAGGAAACCCTAGACAACCCTTATTTCTGCATGATAAAATGAGAAATAGACAATTTTTCACACTTATTTTTTGATTTTGTTTGACATGCTCATATTTTAAAATAATAAAAGGTAATAAATTCCTTTTGTTACCAATAATTTTTTGTTGTATTTTGTCGAATTTCGTGATAAACTCTTTTTTAAGTTATAAATTTTTCGAGGGCTACGATAGAAAATACAATCCAGAGGTGAAACAGATGAAATCTACAGGAATCGTTCGTAAAGTTGATGAGTTGGGCAGAGTCGTATTGCCAATTGAATTGCGCAGAAATATGGGAATCGAAATTAAGGACTCTTTAGAAATCTTTGTGGAAGAGGATTCCATCGTTCTAAAGAAATAC
The DNA here is from genome assembly GCF_030625865.1 of Anaerotignum sp. Lineage (GTDB taxonomy): Bacteria > Bacillota > Clostridia > Lachnospirales > Anaerotignaceae > Chakrabartyella. The sequence goes on from NZ_DAOUQB010000020.1 coordinate 37,773, forward strand.
GAGCCTGCCGATATTTTTTCCGGAAGCATGGAAGAATTAGTCGACTATAAAGGCAAAAAAGTTTCTAAAGCAACGATCTTAGAACTGGCAAAATTAGCAGGCTTTGAACTGAAATAAACCCCAAAAATACCTAAAATACCGCTTTTCTTTCAGGAAAAGCGGTATTTTTATTGACAAGTGTATACTGTTTCTCATAAAATAAAGTTGTTATACTTAATTTGCATACGAATGAAGGGTGGATATCATAATGAATACAACATTTCAAGGCAGCAAGGATTATGTAGCAAGCGAAGAGTTAATGCGTTCCGTTAATATTGCCATTGCCCTTCAAAAACCCTTGCTTATTAAGGGTGAACCGGGTACCGGCAAAACAATGCTTGCGGAAGCAATTTCAGCTGCATTAGGAAAAAAACTAATTATTTGGAACATTAAATCCACAACAAAAGCACAGGACGGGCTTTATGTTTATGATGTGGTACAGCGTCTGTATGACAGCCAGTTTGGCAACGAAGGCGTAGATGATATTGAAAAATATGTAAAACTGGGAAAATTAGGTGAAGCTTTTTCTGCTGATGAACAAGTGATTCTGCTCATCGATGAAATTGATAAGGCTGATTTGGAATTCCCCAATGACTTACTTTGGGAACTGGATAAAATGGAATTTTATATTCCCGAAACAAAACAAACCGTGAAAGCAAAGCAGCGTCCCATCGTTATTATTACCTCGAATGCGGAAAAAGAGCTCCCTGATGCCTTCTTACGCCGCTGCATTTTCCATTATATCGAATTCCCTGATGAGCAACAAATGAAGGAAATCATCCATGTTCATCACAAAGATGTTGAGGAAAACTTGTTGGATCAAGTTTTGGAAACTTTTTATTGGATTAGGGATTTGTATAATATTCAGAAAAAACCCAGCACCTCTGAGGTAATTGATTGGATTCAAGCCCTGGTTCTTGGCGGAATTGACCCCGATAGAATCAAAGCAAAGGTGCCTTTTGCCGGAGTTTTGCTGAAAAAAAATGAAGATATTGATACCATGAGAAGATATTTAAAGTAAAAGCAGGTGATCCTATATGTTTACTTCATTTTTCTATCTGCTTCGCGCCAGAGGACTTAACGTTTCTTTAAACGAATGGATGTCCCTGATTGAAGCATTGGACATGGGGCTTCATGCCTCCAGCTTTACGGGCTTTTACTATCTTTGCCGCAGCGTTCTTGTGAAAAGCGAGGCGGATTTTGATAAATTTGATGGTGCCTTCCTTGAATTTTTTAAGGATATGGAATTTGCCACCGATGAATTGCCCCAAGAGCTTTTGGACTGGCTTGAAAACCCGAAAGATTTACCCGGCACAGAGTTTGATATGGAACGTGCCATGCAAAATGAGCGCTTATCCCAGTCAGAAATTCAGAAAATGTTCTTAGAACGGCTGGAAGAACAAAAAGATGAGCATAACGGCGGCAGTTACTGGGTTGGCACAGGTGGTGTTTCCGTGTTTGGTAACAGTGGCTTCAGCCCCCGTGGAATCCGTGTTGGCGGTCAAGGCGGAAAACGTCGTGCTTTTCAGGTTGCAGGAGAACGAAAATTTCGGGACTTCCGTGAGGATAACACCTTGGATACCCGTCAATTTCAAATGGCATTTCGTAAACTCCGCCAGTTTTCCTCTCGTACAGAGGAAGCAAGAACAGAATTTGATATTGACGAAACCATCCGTGAAACCTGTGACAACGCAGGCAATTTAAAGGTGGTTTACGAAAAACCCAGAAAAAATATGGTAAAGCTTTTGTTGCTTATGGACAGCGGCGGTTCTATGGAATATTACAGTCGGCTTTGCAGCTCTCTGTTCCAAGCCGTAAGCAAATCCAATCATTTCAAAGATTTGCAAGTATTCTATTTCCACAATTGTATTTACTCTAAAATCTATAAAGAGGCAGATTTACGCCCCCGCTCCATAATTACTACGGATTGGATTTTAAATAACCTCAGCAGTGAATACAAGGTTATCATTGTTGGCGATGCCCAAATGGAGCCCTCAGAACTGTTGGATCCCAGTTATTACTCCTACGGAGTAAGGGATGAAATTACAGGATTAGAATGGCTAAAGCGTTTTAAAGAAAAATACCCCCATATTGTTTGGTTAAACCCCTCGGAGCGACCGACTTGGGGCGGCTGGTGGACAAAAACCTATGATATCATTCATAAGGATTTTGACATGTACCGTTTAACGCTGGATGATCTGAATACTGCATTAAAAAAACTTATGGTTTCCAGATAACTTTAAAAAAAGCTGTACCAGCAATACTTGCTGATGCAGCTTTTTTTATTTCTAAAAGAAAATAACAAAATAAGGGCATATATCAACTTCTCGATATACAACCCTTATCTCTGCCCTTAAAAAAGGCTTATTCTCCAAATCAACTTTATTTCCCCACAGTTCTTCTCTTTCTGATATTCAATGTTGAACTCTTTTTATTTGTGAATTTCTTTTTGTCTTGTTTCAGCGTTTTTTAAGCAGTACTTTATGATTCCGAATAAAACCACAATACAATACCTTACAATAAAGAAGGGACAAATTGTGTCGAATCTCCAATATTACAGCGCACTGGCATTTCTCAGTACCGTATTTATTTTTATCGACACGATTCAGCTACCATAATCAAATCAAAAGCGGGAGGTCTTTCAATTTGAATTTTGCCCTTCTCTTCTTCTTTTGTACTATATCCGAATTTCCATAAGACATCTCACCCTTTTTGATAAGCTACAGTCAAAAGCAACAAAAGGAAAATTTTGTAGAGGGAGGTACCATAAAGGTAGGAAATCTCCCTTTTATTGCATCAACATAGCTTGCAATCGTGGCAAAAGTCTTTAAAATAACGAATTATCATTTATTATTGCAAAACAAACAAGAAGATTTTCCAACAGAATTCTTACAAAGAAAATTTTTGGCTAAATACAGTTGATGGAATATACCACTGCAAAAAAAGTGCTTCATCTGAGATTTAGATGTAACCATCTTCTTTTGCAGGGATTAACAGAGCAATAAAATCTTTTATGCTTCCTCATTGATATAACCGATATTTGTACGGATTACATCACATGAATGATGGAAATCTTTGAGTTCTTCCTCAGTAAGGTTCATTTCATACACTTCCTCAACTCCATTCTTGCCAATGACACAAGGTGTGCTGATAAAGATATCATTCTGACCATATTCCCCGTTGAGCTGTGTGCTACAGGGCATAACAGCCTTTTCATCGTGAAAAATCGTATGAACCAGACGTGCAAGGGTAGAAGCAATGCCATATTCTGTACAGCCTTTGCCCGCAAAGGTTACCCAGCCGCCTCTGATTGCTTCCGTCAAAACTGCCGCTTGATCTACTTCATACTTCTTATCTTTTGCAACAAGCTCAGCAAGGGGCTTACCATTTACTGTAACATGAGACCATGGAGCCATCTGAGAATCTCCATGCTCACCCATGGTATAAGCCACTAAGGATTTATGGTCAATGCCCATTTCTCGTGCTAAAACAGCTTTAAAACGAGAACTATCCAAGCCTGTTCCTGTACCCAATACACGGGATTTGTCAAAACCGGAAAGCTTATGCACCTGTCTTGCAATGATATCACAAGGATTTGTAATGTTAACAAAAATACCATTAAAGCCTGCGTCCACCACTTGCTTTACAAAGCTATTTACCATACCAATGGATACATTCAATTCATCCAAACGGTTATTGCTCTTTGTGATTACGCCAACGCTAATTACAACTATGTCGCAATCCTTTACATCTGCATAGCCGCCTGTACGAACTTCTACTCTATGGGGCAAATATGCCACACTATCTCTTAAATCCTGACACTCACTGATTGCTTTTTGTTCATTTGTATCTACTAAAACCAATTCATCAACAATGCCCTGTACCGCTAAGCTATAGGCACAATGTGCACCAACATGACCAACGCCGATAATACCAACACTTCTTGTCTTCATTTAAAAAACCTCCTAGTAAGAAATTATATTTAATGCTATTCCATAGAAATCATTATAAGCCAAAACCTGAGAAAATCATATGGGTATAAACCATACTTAGTACCATATAAATCGTCAATATTACCGCAAATGCCGCCAAGGTACGTTTTAATACCTCGCCTTCTTTGCCAATGACACCAACGGTTGCACACGCCGCAACAACATTGTTGGGGCAAATTAAGTTCCCTAAGGATGCCCCCGCATTCTGCCCTGCAAAAACAGTAATGGGGTTCAGACCCAACATATTTGTAGCATTCAAATGCATTGGTGCAAACATAATATTTGAGCCAAGGCCTGTTCCGGTAATAAAAGAACCCGCTGCACCAATGGCAACCGCAGCCGCAGGATAAAATTGTCCGGCAGTATCTGCAATGGTGGAAGCAATAATTTGAATCATACCCGTCTGACTATTCTGCATAATATAGGAAACCGTCAATAAAGAACCCATGGTAACCAAAACAGGAATAACACGCTTTAACGTTTGCCCCATGGTATCCAGGAAACCTTCCAGACTAACACCCAAAATAACACATCCTATGCAAGCACAGAGAAAAACAACGACGTCTACCCAAACAATATATCCAAAGGTAATCAGGATAGAAAAAGGTACTGTATAACGAACAACGGGAAGGGCAATAACCAACACCAAATAGGGTGATAATGCATGGAAAGAAGAAAAACGACGACCTTCTGATTCTTTCTCGGTTAATTTACTATCACTTTTATATCTAAATTCTTCAGGTGTTTTGATTTTTACCGCTTTCAAAAAAATAATGGAACACACAATGGACAATAACCCCGTGCCAAGGCTGGTGATTTCAGGCCCTACAAAGTTTGAAAGTGCAAACATAATCAAACCTGTACTGATTCCCGAAAACAGCAAATAAGGAACAATTCCCTTAAACCCTTTTCTACCAAAAGCAATCATTACAATCAAAAATGGAATTACAAACACACCAAACATATGAATTCTGCCGACCATAGCTGAATTTAAAGCCGCCGTACTTACGCCTTGGTCAACCAAATATTGGCCGCCTGTAATGGTAGTAAGCCCCGCACCGCCCCAAGAACAAGGCGTTGCATCTCCCAAAAGAGCAACCACTATGGCAACAATGGGATCAAATCCCAATCCCACCAAAAACGGAGCCGCTATGGCAGCCGGAGAACCTGCACCCGCAGCGCCCTCCAAAAAAATAGGTACCATAAGCCCAACAATAATCAACTGGGCTCTACGGTCATCGGTGACACCGGCCAATGTATTTTGTACTTGCTTCATAGCCCCTGATCTTTGCATCAGATTTAACAGCAGGAAAGAAGAAAAAACCAACATAACGATTTTTGAACCTTCTTTAATGCCTTTCCATAATAAGCCGTCTATCATGGTAACGGTATCCTTAAAGACTACATCTCCGGGGCTAAAATATGTAAAAGCCAAAATAATAATATACAATAACCCAATAGGTGCGACCTTCATCGCAGGCTTTTTTAAGACAATGATTCCTACTAAAATCAATACTAAGGGGCTAAGTGCCATTACAAAATCCATCATAACCATCTCCTCTTTCACTGTTTTCATCAGTTTGTTTGTAATAAATCATCCATTTTTAAAAAACAAAAGGACTTACGGCGATCGCCATAAGTCCTTTTCCTCTTCTAACTAAGAGCCTAATTCTCTCTTGTTTCTTATATTTCAGAGGTACTTATCACATGACAATCAGCACTATTCTTCTCAATGTCCAAAATAATCACTAGGAGGACCAGGAGGATAGCGCTAATAATCAACACAAAACCATATTGAGTTGTATAAAACGCAACACAATTCATAGGAAATTACCTCACTTTATTTTTCTTAAAATGGAATAGAGAAACGATACCATTTTATTGTATAAGTGTCAATGCATCATTTTTTTGCATATTTCCTCTGAATTGTATATATTTTTATACAAAAATATTTTTCTACTGACAAAAACACCAATGTTTTATACTAAAATGTATTTAAATACATACAAAATTTTATTTTTATTCTTGTTTGTGTATACTATATACTACTTTAGTCTTTTTTTTTCTACCATTTTGTATTCTTATAAATACAAAACACCCCGGGTAAATTTTCCCGGGGTGTTCAAAAACAAATACCTATGAGGAGATATATTGCTGGCGTTTATCCAATGATTTTATCAAGCTTCTGCTTCAGAACTGTAGGAGGAGTTACACCAATCACAGCATCCACAGGCTTTCCATCCTTGAAAATTAACATATTCGGTACACTCATAATTTGATATTTCTGTGCTAAATCCATGGATTCATCAATATCAACTTTAAATACTTTTGCCTTTCCTTCATACTCAGCGGAAAGCTGTTCCAAAACAGGGCCCATCATTTTACAAGGTCCACACCAAGTAGCTGAAAAATCAACCAAAACAGGTACACCGCTCTCAATTACTTCTTTTTGAAATTTATCCGATTTAATCTGCAACATTTTACATTCCTCCTATTTCTGATTATAACCAAAATTGTTATCCTTATTCTTTATTTTTTTTGAGTATAGCATACGTTCAAAAATAAATCAATAGTTTTTCCTAAATAATAATAATTATTATTTGTCCTTTATTTTTTTATTTTTGTATACTTCTTTCCAAAAAAGGTAATAATGACTATCGAGAATGTTATTTTCCCCCATACAATAACATTCTTTCTACTTCTTCCCCTTAAATAGGACAGGATTATATCCTGTCCAAGACAATGACAAACCCGCCAAATACAGGCGGGTTTTTTACATGTTATAAGGCAAATAAAACCTTTTATATTCATATTTTTCATAAAAATAGACCACTGATTTCATTTCATCAGCGGTCTATACTTAAGGGGTATCCCCTTATAGCTCAAATTTCATAGTAAACGAAACAACTCCCGTTTCATTGGGTGCAATGGTCTCCGGCGGTAAATAGAACCCAATCCCATCCTCCGTTAAATAATATCCAACTTCATCCATACATTTCTCTAAGCGTTTTTTTGCATCTGCATAAAAACTTTCTGGCTTTTCATCAATGAGTGTGCCAAAAGAAGTGTTCCAAAATTCTTGCATCTCTTCTTCGCTATCTGCAATCAAGTTAAAAAGTTCTATTTCCGCCCCGCTTCTGGCATTAAAAGTGTGAGAAAAACAATTTTTTATATTATCACTTTTCCCGATATCTTGTGTACTTGTCCCATAAAAGGACACCATCTCGCTGTTATCCCTTGTCATTTCATAGGAACCAATATAAGAATAAGGTGTAAAGGAATTACCCCCGTCTTTTTTCTGTTCATACTCTTTTTTGGCTTTTTCGCCGTAATCATCTATAAAATCCTTTGCAGATTCTTTGGCTTCATCCTCCAGTATTTTCTGGATTTTATCTGCGGCATTACTGCTGCTTCTTGGAAAATCCATTTTGAAAGATAACACTGTGGTACCATCTTCCGCCTCTACCGTAGTTTCATAGCCATTCTCTTCTCCCTCTTCCGGAGAAAAAATGGTAATTACATAACCAACAGGATCCCAATCCACCTCAGCATCAAAAGCCTCCGCAATGGCGCGGATAGGTACCATTGTTCTGTCGCTCATGATACAGGCAGGCACAGGCATGGTATAAATAAGCTGTCCGTTTTTATAAAGGCCCGTTTCTCCAATGGTTAATACAAGGGTATCTCCATCTTTTGTTGAAGTAATGGTTTTTGTGGGTTCAGACCAAGAAACCTCACTGCCCAAGGCTTGAAAAATTGCCCGCATGGGCACCAGCGTACGATCGTTTACAATAACAGGCGCCTGATCAAAGGAAACTGCCTGACCATCTACATATACTTGTATGGGCGGATAAGCAAATGCCACCGTTGCAAACAGCAAAGTGCCCGCTACCGCTGCCAAGATACTCTTTTTCATTGTTAAACCACCTTTTTTTAGTTTTCCTTTGCTACTGCATCGTTTTCCTTTGCCATTTCTTCTGCCTTTAAGGCATATTTCATGGCCAAACCACCGCAATACCCAATAATTTCCATGCAGTTTTTCTTTCTTGCCTTTCCTTCAAACTCACCCAAGGGAGAGGAAAGTTCTTTGCAAATTAAGGTTCCATAGTGATCCTCAATTTCTTGAATCATTTCCCCTACCAGGGAATAAACCCCTTTTAACTCGAAAATTCTTTCTCTGACTGTTTCTTTTGCAAAAGGGTCTTTTCTGCCAATGGCACTGCTCAATGCCATAACCGCACCTGTAATTGCACCACAGGTATTTTTTGTTTCTCCCATGCCAGAACCAAAGCCCGTTGCCAGCGCCATACATTCTTTGGGCATGTCTTTATTGTAAATATCTAAAAAAGTACACATAATACATTCCGTACAATTCAAACCTTGGCGAAAATAATTGCTGCTGTTTTGCTCCGCCTGTTCCACCAGTGTTAATTCCTTGTTTTCTTCGTTCATGATAAATCCTCCTGTCCTTATTTGCATTGCGTAACAAAGTTACGGAACATAGCAAAAGTCTTATGCTATCATCATACCATAAAATTATAAAACTTTCTCTAAAATTCGAAAGGATGAACACAATGAAAAAATTAGTAAAAATAAATTTAAATAAATGTCCCCAAAACCATCGCTGTCCCTCCGTATGGGTTTGCCCTGTAGGTGCCTTAACCCAGGAAAATAAATTTTCTGCGCCGAAAATTCATGAAGATCTTTGCATCGGATGCGGAAAATGCGCTCGGGTTTGTCCGAAAAAAGCGCTCTATATGGATGAGGGGGTCTGAAATGAAAAAAATTGCAACATTATCAAGAAACGCCTGTGTATCCTGCGGGTGCTGTGAAACAGCTTGCCCTAAAAATGCCATTGAAATCTATAATGGCATATATGCCAAGGTGGATCAAGACCGTTGTATTGGCTGCGGTCTATGCAAGAAAGCCTGTCCCGCTGATATTATTTCTATAAAGGAGGTTGATTCCATTGGCTAAGAAAAAAAATTGGTACGACTACCTCTGGATTGTCTCTACACTTTATATTATCCTAGGATTTTTTAATATATTATTTGCTTGGCTTGGGCTATTATGTTTTTTAATCCCTTTGGTGATGTCCTTGACGGGTGGAAAAAAAGGCTATTGCAACCGTTATTGCGGCAGAGGACAGCTTCTTACCCTTTTAGGAAAGAAGTTCTCAAAAAACTTACCCATTCCGAAATGGATTTCCAGTAAATGGTTTCGTTATGGCTTTTTAGCCTTCTTTTTGACCATGTTTTTTAATATGACATTTTCCACCTATTTGGTTTTTGCAGGCACAAATAGTCTAAAAGAAGTTGTTACCCTGCTTTGGAGTTTTTCCCTGCCTTGGCACTTTGCTTCTTCTTCGGCACCTGTGGCCCACTGGGTCAAACAATTTGCTTTTGGCTTTTACAGCCTTATGCTTACTTCAACTTTGCTGGGACTGGTCACCATGGTATTATTCCGTCCCCGTACCTGGTGTGTCTATTGCCCCATGGGTACCATGACACAGCTTGTATGTAAGGCAAAATATAAAGAATAATTTTTACTCTTTCTTGGGTATCATTGACATCAATGGTGCCTTTTTTAAAGCAATGCATAGAGCTCTTTTTTATCCAACAAGTGAATGCAGCCACGGCCTACGGAAATCAGTTTCTTCTCCTTCATCCGCTTTAAGGTACGGCTGACTGCCTCCCTGGCACTGCCAATATTCTCCGCAATCTGTTCTTGCGTTAAATATAAGGTATCATTTTTGCGCTGACTGCTTTCATCCAAAAGATAGGATGCCAAGCGCTGCTCCAAATTCAAAAACATCATTTGTTGTACCGCTTCCACTAAAGATGACATCCGCTCCATCATTAATTCCAGCGAAAAATTTTTCACATAAATATTTTCCTGCTCCACACTGGAAAATAATTCTGTGGGTAAAAGCAACAAACGACAATCCTCACAAGCCTCCACCTCTACATCAAAGGTAATCTGTGACATGGCGCAGGACATGGTTAACATACAAAATTCGCCCTCATGCAGGCGAAAAATGGTAGCTTTTTTTCCCTCTTCGGAAATTAAATAAGCCCGTACTGCCCCCTTTAATACCTGAACCATTCCCAAAGATCCTTTTGCAGGGGAATAAATCAAATCACCCTCTTGAAATTCCAGAATTTTTATATTGTTTTGCAGTAAATCTTTTTCTTCCTTTGTAAGATTTGAAAAAAAGGGTAGCCCCTCTATTTTATTGGGAATCATATAACTCCTCCTTTTTAGCGAAACACTGACTTGATTTGATTTTATGATGTTGTTTAATAATTGTCAAGGATTCCTTGCTTGACGCAAACTTTGGTTCATGCTAAAATCCACCCATATCTATACGGAGGTACAAAAGATGAATACGCATTTAGAATTATTACAAGCACTCCCCGTTTTTCGAAAGATATCTCCTCAAGGACTGCAAACCATGATGGATTGCTTTTGCGGAGAATTTCTTACTCTGAAAAAGGGAGATTTTTTTTGGAAAGAACAAAAAAAGGCTGTGTGCTTAATCAACGGAGCAATATCCAACCTACAAAAAGGCACCTTTGCCCCCATACCCACAAAAGCTAACCCCTCTTCTGTTACGGAGGATAGCCTTATTTTAATCATGGATAGCCATATGCTTCTTTATCCCTGTTATGGTTGCTGCTTCTTTCATGCACAATTATTGGAAAATATGCGGGAGGATGGCATAGATTTCAAAGCTTTGGGAACCCAATAAACATCCCTCAAAATTGAAAAATCATATGTTTTTCCCAAATGATATTCCGTAGTTGGATATGCCATGACGAAACTTCAAAGTTTTTTAGGAAATAAAAAAGCACCCTTATGTTGTGAATCACAACCAAAGGGGCTTTTTTAATTTATCGCAGTGTAACGGTTATTTCCAAGGTATCCTCATTTAAAGCCACAATAGAGATCTTTCCTTTGTGTTGTTCTACAATCGCATTTGCAATGGAAAGACCTAAGCCATATCCTCCCGTCTGCCTACTTCTGGAAGCATCGGTACGGTAAAACCGCTCCAGCAGAATATTCATATTTCCTGTGCTCTCTAAATAAGCCTTATTCCTTAAAGTTAACTTCCCACTACTACTTAATGACACCTCAATAGGTGAACCCTCTTTTGAATGCTTCACCGCATTATCCAAAAGGATATAAATCAATTGACGTAACTGATCCTCATTCCCATTTATTGACACATTGGGAGATATTGCAGCTTGAATGGTCTTTCCTTTCCCTTGGGCAAATGCCTCCATTTCGTCACAAACCTCTGTAATAATATCTGAGAGATTCAGGTTTCTCATAGAAATTTGTTCCTGCCCTTCCTCCATTTTTGCAAGGGTAGTCAATTGATTGGTCAAACGGGTGAGCCGTTCTACCTGATGCTTTATGCTTTGGGTCCACTGGCTTTCTCCATTTTCCATTTCAATGACCTCGGTATTTGCATCAATAATAGAGAGAGGTGTTTTCAATTCATGGCCCGCATTGGTAATAAAAGTTTTTTGCTTTTCATAGCTCTCCGCCATTGGGCGTACAGCAGTTTTTGAAAAGATAACAATCAGAAGACAAACCGCAAAAAAACCTGCCCCGCCTACATAAATACTGTTTAGCAAAAAATTATTCATAAAAAATAAATCCTTGGTACAGTCCAAAAAAACAATCATGGTGCCACTGTCTGTTTTTGTAATACGATAGCGATAGGAACCCAAAAAACCTTTGTTTTTCCCTTTATCCATCACAGAATTCGTCATTTCCGCTGCTTCTTCTATGGTAACGGCTGCAATGTTATTTAGATTTACTGCGTCTTGCAAACCTTCTGCATTTAACGTTACAGAAAAATATCGAGTTGAAAAAGGGTCCTCGGGAGAAAAGTCCCCTGAGTTTAACGGTCCAGACTGGTTATCAGTAGCCGATTGATTCTCTGCTATAGGCTCACTTTGTGGTACTGGCTGATTTTTGGGCTTGTCCTTATGTATCTTGGGAAAAACACCGTTATTCTCTGAAATGGCAAATAATGTCTTGTCCGCATTATCTGTCATATTGTTGTAATTCCAAACATTGATACACACAAGAAAGGAGAAAAGGACAATAAAGACACTTAAAGATGCGATTATTATAAAACGAAGCCTTAACTTTTCGCTCATGTCTTTACCTCCAGTGTATATCCCAAATTTCTGGCGGACTTTATCTGCACGTTTGCCCCTACCTTGGTTAAACGGCGGCGTAGATATGAAATATAAACCCAAACCACACTAAGCTCCGCCTGGGTATCATAGCCCCAGATACGCTCCAAAAATCGTTCGGCGGAAATCAATTGATTAGGATTAATCATCATGAGCTCCATCATCTGAAATTCTTTGCCCATTAAACGAAGCTGTGCTGTTTCCGTAGAAAGGATAAATGTATTCCGATCCAGTGTGATATTGCCAAACACCAAAAGATTATCCCCGCCAACTTCTGTTTTCCTGGTCATAGCACGAATTCTGGCGATAAGCTCTTTCATTGCAAAGGGCTTTGTTAAATAATCATTGGCTCCGCTATCCAAACCTAAAACCCGATCATCCACCTCAGACTTGGCTGTCAACATTAATACTGGAATGGTATTTTTTTTCTCCCGAAGTTTTTTTAATACGGTCAGCCCATCCACCTTAGGCATCATAATATCCAAAATTACGCCATCATAATTATCTGCTTCTAAATAGTCTAAAGCATCCCCACCATTATAAACGGCATCCACTGAGAAGCCATTTCTTTGCAATATGGTAACCAAAGCATTGGAAAGCTCTTTTTCATCCTCAGCCAATAAAATTCGCATGGTTTCTCACCTCCAGTTAATAAAATAATTCTTTTATATATTGTAACATATTTGATGCAATTGTGATTTGTTTTTTAAAAAAAGACCTAATTGCCTTAGCAATAGGTCTTTTTTCAATCAATATTTTGAATAAGAGTAAAATATTGAATAGGGGTCAAATACTTTCCTTTTTCATAATAACATGCAAAACTTAAATATAGCTTAAATTTTTCTAACGTTTATTGGAAATTTTTTCTATTTTGTGTTTTATAAAATATTTTTTCACCTAAGATTAATGAAATCCCCCTCCACCTTGGCTCATAATCCATGGCAGCCTACAAAGCACTGCTGTACCAAGGGGAAGGAAATTCAATTTTTCTTCATTAAGAGGTTTGTGTCGTTGTTTCTGTACTGTTTTGTGTCATTGTCCTATCTGGTCTGGTTCCATTCATTTGTCCTCTGCCACCCATATTATCATCGCTTGCTGTGCCATAGGTATAGCTTAATCCATCCATCGTAAAGGTTTGTGTTTCGTCACCCATGGTTAAGGTATAAGAAGAACCATCCTTTAATTTATCACCGGAAACCAAAACCGCCGTGTATTCCCTTGTTGGTGTATAGCTGAGAATTGTTGTACTTTCATTCTTCAGTGTAACATTGCCGCTCTGTGCTTCTGTCAAATTAATCAGTGCCCAGCCCTGTGTAGAATCTGTACTAAAACCATGGAACATACTGCTGGAACCACAGGCAACTAATGTTCCACCGGTAATGATCGCATCGCCATCGCTGTCTACACAAGAGTTTCCATTGTTTTCAGGCCCTGTAATATAGATTACTCCACCGGTAATATTGATACTGCCGTTAGAATCAATACTGTCACCTTTTGTATCAAGGGTTAATGTTCCACCGCTAATGGTAATATTACAGTTTTCATTTGCGCCGAAACCACCGCCATTACCCATATGACCTGCCGGCATCTCGCCATCATTGCCTTGTGATGCTGTGCCTGTTGTGGTTGCACTGGTGGTTACATCAGCAGATGGTTTTTCTGGTGGGGTACTTGTGGAATCAAATGCAGGTCTTTCCTCATCAGTTGGCGGTGTATTTTCGCCATCAAAGGCAGGTCTTTCGCCGTCTGCCATTGGATTTTGCTGTCCATCCATTCCGGCATCATCTGTATCTTCGCCACTTTCTGCCGCATTAATACCATCATCGGAAGAAACAATATTCACAGTTCCTGAAGAAACAAGGACCGTTTCTCCTTCGATACCTTCATAGCATTTTGTAATATTAATTGTACCATCTTCAATTACAGCCGCTGCATCGGCGTGAAAACCATCATCTCCTGTGGCAATGGTATAGGTACCGTCCTTGACTGTCAAATTCAAATTACTATGAAATGCATCGTCTGCACAGTCTAACGTAAAGGTACCCTTTGTAAGCAGTAAGTTGCCGCCGGCTTTAATGCCCTTTGCACTTGCATCCTCTTCTGTAAGTGTAGCATCACTTCCATCACCTGTTTTGATTTGGAATGTACCGTCATCCACTTGCAATATAGCCGCGGCATCAAAGCCATCGCCTTGGGCTGTTATGGTATAAGTACCGTCACCGATGTATACAAAGCCCTTTGTTGTATCATCGCTATTTTCACTATGGAAACCATTCTTTCCTGCATTTACCCGGAAAGTACCATCTGCAATACAAATACTGTCTTTTGCATCAAAGCCATGCTCTGCCGCAGTTACCTTATATGTACCATCTGTTACTACAAGATCATCCTTGGCAACAACGCCGCTGCCATATGCTGCATTTATAGTTAATGTACCACCGCCGTTGAATGTAATATCATCCTTGGCAAAAATAACACCATCAATATTGTTATCATCAATGGCAACAAATTCATTTTTATTGGAAAGGGTATTTGTTGTATTATCAGCCAATGTTACGAATACTTTATCAGCCTGACGTACATAAATGGCTGCACTTGTATCGCAGTTGATGGTTACACCCTTTAAAACAAGCTGCACTTTATCCGTATCCTCTGCATCAATGATAATCTGCCCATCGGTAAGCTTGCCGCTTAATACATAAACACCTTCATCCTGAATGGTTACCGTTGAACCGCTGATACTAACTTTACTGCTATTGGAACTGGTTGCTTTCGTAGAACTTAACTGAATGGAAACAGCCTCACTTTCATCATAGGTTGCCTTTTTATCCCTATCGCTGAATAAATCCGTAGGATCTAGGGCAGTAATTTGTGAAGTTGTATCCGTAGCTGTTGTTGTATCCGTTGTTTCACCCTTTGCTGTGGCCTGACTACAGCTGCAAAGTAAGCAAGCCATTGTAACTATAGCCAAAGCAGTTCTCTTCTTCCCTTTCATACCATACCTCCTCATTATAATTCATTACGATTTAATGGTCTGGATAAACTGATTTCCAGATTTCCGTTTCGACAACGAATTTCATCCATCATTTTCTTTTCAGCAATTGCCTCCTTTAAAGTTACGTGGTAGGTTAATTTAAATAAGCTGCCCATATTTGTAGTTTTCACTTCTGTAAGTTCAAAAGTTTTAAAGCACTTTTCAAAAATATCATCAAAAACATCAGTATAATCCATGTCTTCAGGAATAGTGATACGAAGCTGACGTTCTTGGGCATTTCCATAAAAGCGCTTCATCTTATTTGTATCATAAAGCATTTCTGCTATACTAAGAATAACTGTAAATAAAACTGCCAAAACCAAATATCCCATACCAACGGCAAGCCCTGCTGCCATGGCAATAAAAATTGCACATATTTCCTTTGCCGTTCCAGGGACAGAACGGAATCGAACCAAACTAAAAGCCCCCGCAACCGCAACGCCCGCACCAATATTTCCATTTACCATAAGAATTACCATTCCAACTACCGCCGGTAAAATAGCCAGAGTAACCAAAAATCCCGGTGAACTTTTACTTTGTTTTTTATATGTCAGAGAAAGCAAAAACCCGATCACCAACGCTGTGGCAATACAAAGGATAAAAGGCAGTATTGTAATTCCTGTCTCTGTAGATGTTGAACTTAAAACATTACTTGTTATAAAATTAGGCACTGTACCTGCTCCTTCCTTCCAGCTCTTTTTGGATCATAGCAGTATATGCATTCCCATATTTTGAATAGCTGGTCTTAAAAATATTATTTTCACTAAAAAATCTTGTTAGCCACATAGGCATTCCCATTGCTGCTTTCACTTCCAAAAGCTGCATTCCATTGGGTAAAAGCCCCTTTCCATAGGCACCCTTGCATAGACAAATATCATAATCACGCCATAAAATGGCGTCATCAAAGGTCATTCTAAATTCAGAATCCTCTTTCCCAAAAAACGCCTCTCTTTGGTAAGAAAGCATTACCGATGGCTTTAATGGATGAGTATGGGTAAAATAATCAATTTCCCGAATAATTTGCGTATCCTTTGGCGGCAATTCATTCTGCTCCAGCCAAAGCTTTGCATCCTGCTGGCTCATAGATACCCTTCTTTTATAAACAATCCCTTTGTATTTTTTCTTCAGCTCCACAAAAACTGTAGATTCCGGCGTGGCTGTACCATAACTGCGCACTCTCAGTTTTTCCTTGTAAACTGGTTTTTCCATAGAATGACGGATTAATTCCTTATTATCCGTATCATAGTAAATATTCATAATCGTAGATTTTCCAAAGCTGTCAGGGGACATATGCGTCTCCATTAAATCCTCCAGCATGGCTCTTTGTTGATACGTAAGAAGATATTTTACTTCCTTTCGTTTAAACGTCGTGGGTGTTCCCATGTCCTTCGCCTCCTTACCTGCTGTTTTGCAGGTGCAACTCCTTTTTCCAAGACCAAGTATATTGGAGAAACCTAAAATTTACTTTAAATTTAAAAAAGATTTTACAAAAATTTCTTAAACCGTCTAAAACGTAAAAAA
>NZ_DAOUQB010000066.1 GCF_030625865.1 Anaerotignum sp.
CTCGATGATAAAAAAGGCATTGGATTGATTGAACGTAAAAAGCAAGGGCAAGGTAAGCCTTGTTGCTGAGTTAATTCAACAAATAAAGGTTTTTCCCGATAATAGCCTTGAAATTGTTTGGAACTTTAAAGACTGTATAAATGATTAGATTATTTTTTTATGTATGTCTTGACACAAGCTAACGAAAAGTATAAGGGTGATACTTTGCTTCAAAAGACATATACAGAAGATTTTGTGACAGGTAAAAAAGTCAAGAACATAGGACAACGTAGAAGTTTTATTGCAGCAGCTACGTTAGCTCCAGCGGAGATACCAACAAAGCACCCCTCCAAGCGTGCAAGATCGCGTGCCATTTGTAGGGATTCTTCATCATTGATTTGTACCAATCCATCAATTTTATCCTGCTTGATTTTTGGAAGATCCATAGCGTAGCCACAGCCCTGAACCTTGTGCCGTCCTTCATCTTTGAGCGGATGCCCAGCATAGACTGCAGCATTTTCCGGTTCCACAATATAACAACGGATAGCTGGATTATGTGCCTTCAATGCCTCGGCACAGCCTTCAAATGTACCGCCACTTCCGACCATATCTAGGAAAACATCTATTTTCCCGTCACTTTGCTCCCACATTTCTTCACCAGTATGAAGTAAATGAGCACGACAGGAGGAAGCTAACTTGAACTGGTCGGCGCGGAAGGCATTGCGTTCCACGGTTAGTTCCTTTGCTCGTTCTTCTACCAACTCTAAGTCCTTTCCAGAAACTTGTCCCTTTACGGCACCTTTACATTGTGGCACAAATACAACTTCTGCGCCGAGGGCGCGCATCATACGGGCATGCTCCATAGAATTTCCCTCTGACATGACAGCGATAAATGGATGTCCTTTGGATTGACAAACAATAGAAAGACCAGTACCTGTGTTGCCGCTTGTTAGCTCGATAACAGTCTGCCAAGGTATAAGTTCGCCACTTTCCTCAGCTTCCTGAATCATTTGTAGAGCAGGTCTATCTTTTTTACTGTAGCCAGGATTAAGATATTCCAGTTTTGCATAAATCTGTCCCTCCACGCCATAGTGCTTCACAATACGACTAAGGTTGAGCATTGGTGTCTCTCCAATTATTTCGTAGATATTTTGCATCAGCTTTTTCATTCTGGTATCTCCTCCCTAAATATGATATTATATCTTCAAAGCGACAAATTAAATTTACAACTAAAAAATATAATTTTCAATATATAAAATATATTTTTATAAGGAGCGCTATGGAAATTGATAAAATCATTGCAGACAATTTAAAAAGGATTCGTGAGCAGAAAAACTTGAGTCTGAGTCAGCTATCGGAAAAGACAGGTTTGAGTAAGGTCATGCTGTCGCAATTGGAAAAAGGCGGTTCCAATCCAACAATCAACAACATCTGGAAGATTGCCAATGCTCTAGATATATCTTACACTGCCCTGTTGGACTCAACTGGCAGTTCTGCCGCTGTCATAGAGCGGGCCCAATTGTCTCCTCAGAGTAGCGAAGATGGACACTATAGGGTACTTTGCTACTATGCTAGTTCAGCGGAAAGAAGCTTTGAATGGTTTCAGATGGAACTTGATGCTAACTGTGGTTATATATCTGTAGGACACCGATCAAGAGCATTGGAGTACCTGATTGTTCAAAGTGGAGTACTTCAAATTGAAACACATGGACAGCGCTATATACTCCGTTCTGGTGATGCTATTAGCTTTCAGGCTTCAGAGCCACATATTTATAGTAACTTAGGAGAAACTATAGTATTAGCAAATATTATAAATTATTATCCGGTTTAAGCAGAGCTTTCGCCCAGCAACAAGTGCATACGTGCACATAGACTTTATCCCAATTTCGTCTTGACATAGTCCATTTAATTGTGGTTTCAAAAGTGCCTAAGAGTTTGGAAATACGCTCCCTTGGCGATTCAGTCTTCAGTAAGATGATTTTTAGGATTTAATGGAGGTTGTTGTGTAAAAAGCTACTTTTACATCTGGCAAGGGTCAAGATAAACGGCTTCACCGCCCTTGCTTTGTGGTGACACTCCTGCTATACGGCAATCAAGGGGCGATAGCACACAAATGCTATCGCCCCTCATAGTATCAAATGGCTTTCATCCGTTCGTTTAGTCCGTCTACCGTACCCACAAGCCAAGCGGCAAACATAGGTATTCCGTAAGGGCTGATGAGGTAGGCAGCGAGCAGTGCCTTTAATCCTTCCCCGACTTCGCCAAGCAGTACCATGATAGCAAGTGCCAATACAAACAGGAGAAGTGCCAAAACGGATAGCAGCATGGAGATGAACACACATAGAAACTGGCACACAAGCACGATAGCAGACAGTACGAGGGTTAATCTCTCTATTACATAAATCCATAAAAGGGTCTAAATACAACTTTTTAATAATCATACGACCTTTTGAATCTACATCATAATACTTAAATTCCGTGGAGTCTGTCGTATCGATCACGCCACCCAAAACAAATAACGGAACCAGAGATGTATTTATTTCAAATGAAGCATATACAGCATTTAATAATATTTTAAGTAACCGTCAATGTAAGGTTGAACCAATGATAGAAGGGTATTCTGGATTTTTATTCTTAACTTCCAATGGAACAGTTAGAAGTTCCGTGAATCTTTCTCAAAGGTTTCAGGCGATGCAGAATAAGTATAATACCGAAAAACGTAAGAATATTGTTATTACGCCACATATATGTAGACATACCTTTACGACTCGTATGGTGGAAAAAGGGGTTCATCCTAAAGTTTTGCAATATTTATTGGGACATGCTGATATATCGATGACGATGGATGTATACGCTCATATGGATAGCGTTGTAGCAGTTGAAAAAATGAAGGATGCTTTGTGTGAATAAGTAGTTTTTTATATATTGATTTTGTGATTCTGGTGTAAAAATTTGTGTAAAGAATTGATACCAGAAATACTGTAATATCAGTGTTTTTGAGACGTTACAACGATTGAAAATACACCAATTATGAAAACTATTGCGTTTATTGCTTGATTTACACCAAATTTCACACCATTTGTTCACCAAAATATAAAAAGATATGAGAAGATTTAAGGAGTTTACGATAGTTTTCCTATATGTATATCCCCAGGCAATTCCATTGAATTAACCCTTGCAATTTCACCAAAACCCCTGTATAATGCCTAATTGGAAGGTAAAAGAATATATGAGATGTTCCTTGCGAAGGACGGAAACTCTGTCCCACCATCTCGTGAATAAAAAACAGGGGGTTTTTTTATGGAAAAAAACAAAGTTAGCACGAAATTATTGGTTATTACTGCATTAATTGCAGCGGTTTATGTCGTAATGACTCTGGCAATTGCACCTTTATCGTTTGGATTTATCCAGATGCGAATTTCTGAAGTTCTGGTTCTCTTGGCTTTTATCGACAAGCGATATGTACCAGGTCTAATTCTGGGGTGTTTTATTGCAAACTTATTTAGTCCTTTTGGTATGATGGATGTTTTCTTCGGAACAGCTTGTACAGCGGCTGCCCTTTGGGGAATTACCCATAGCAAAACGTTATTTGGTGCCAGTTTATGGCCGGTATTTTGCAATGCATTTATTGGTGTTGAGCTCTATATATTAGGAGAGTGTCCTTTGATTTTTGGGATGTTTACAGTTGCTGTAGGGGAATTTTTAGCAGTATCCTGTTTGGGATATGTTATATTCCGCCAGATTATGAAGAATCCAGGGCTTATGTCAAGGTTAAAATTGGCTGTGTAAAAAATAAATTACTACATGAATCAGTATTTCATTCAGGTGATATTGCTATTAAAGCAATAGCACCTTTTTTATGTTTAGGCATATCTTAGGTGCGCTTAATTTTCCCTACGAAAAGAAGGTAATTTATGCTATACTTAATTTACAAAAGTTGGAGCATATCAAGATCTAAAAACTTGGAATATCTTTTTATATGGTTAGCCTACTATGGTGTTTATCAAAGAAAGGGATGGGAATTTATGCTGTATTCTTCATTAAAAATAAGGGGAATGGAACTGAAAAATCGTTGGATTATGTTGGCGATGCATACAGGATATGGGCAAGGGAATGCCTTTAGTGATAGAGAATTTGCTTTTTATGAAGAAAGAGCCAAGGGCGGTGCGGCTGCAATTACCTTGGTTTTAGCTGTAAATGAAGCTGGAGCACTAAAGGGAATGCATCAAGCAAAAAAGATAGAAGTTGAAAGTCTTAAAGAGCTGGTTCGACGAGTGCATCAGCATGGATGTAAGGTCATTGTTCAGCTATTTCATTGTGGACGAAACGAGAGTAAAAAAGATCACGGGGAGAGACCCCTCGTTGCACCATCCCCGGTTTCTTCTTTGATTTTTAAAAATGAACCAATTAAAATAGATGAAATTCAGCTTACAAGTACGAAAGAAGATTTTGCTTTGGCAGGTGTTTTGTGCAAAAATGTAGGTGTTGATGCCATTGAAATTAGTGCATCTGCGGGATATTTATTGTCGGAATTTTTATCACCCATAACAAATTTGCGTGAGGATGTATACGGATATGGAACCAACAAGGGAATGGAGTATCCCCTTGAGGTAATTCAAACTGTCCGTGAAAAGGTTGGGGATTTTCCTATACTATTAAAAGTTTCCGGGGCACAAATGGTGGATGGAGGCTATGGGTTAGAGGATACGGTTTCTTTCTGTCGTTTGGCGGAAAAATATATTGATGGTGTAACAGTAACAGGGGGATGGCATGAATCTCCCATTGACCAGATTTCATATCATGTGACAAAAGGTGCATATGCTCCTTTTGCAGGTGCCGTGAAAAAATATGTTTCTTTACCTGTTATTGCTTGTAATCGAATTCATGATGGTGAGACGGCAGAGCGGCTCCTGGCAGATAATCAGTGCGATTTCGTGGGGTCAGCAAGAGCCTTTTTGGCTGATCCTCAGTTTGCAAATCGTGTGGAGAGTAAAGAGCGATTTTTACCATGTCAAGGGTGTAATTGTTGTATTAGTCGTGTATTAAAGGGGCAGGAGCTGGCTTGTGGGTTTAACCCGGAAGCTGGACAGGAGTATTTCGAAAATCAACGGAGAAAAATAGCAACCCGTAAGGAAGTGGTTGTTGTTGGTGGTGGTCCTGCCGGAATGGAAGCAGCCAAAAAAGCGGCGGAGCGTGGATTCATAACAACATTGATTACAGAAGAAGATGTTCTGGGGGGGCAATTCAATTTAGCGGCAAAACCGCCCCAAAAAGAAGGTATTTCAGAATATATTGCTTACATGGAAGAAGTGTTAAAACATTTGGGCGTGGCGATTGTTTTCAGAGAAAAATGCAGTGAAGAACTTTTATTGGAAAAAAAGCCTTATTTTACGGTTATTGCAACTGGCAGCAAGCCTACGAGAGCGGAGATTACAGGCAGTGAAAAAGGATTTTTTGCAAATGATATTCTGTCAGGAAAGATACCCCTTCCACCACAGTCTGAAGACGGTCAGATTGTAATTATTGGTGGAGGCTCCTTTGGGCTGGAAACAGCAGCTTATATTAAACAGCAGGAAGAGGGGCGTAAGATCAAAATAATTGAGAAGGAAGCTACTTTTGGAAAGCACTTGGGGGCATTGGCAAGGCCGCTCCTTTCAAATTTGCGTGGAAAAGGAGTGCAGTTTATGGCAAACACCAGCGCAGATGCCTTGGAAGATGGAAAAGTACTTATTTCCATTGCAGGAAAAAAGTTTTTTTTGCAGGCGGATGCCATTATTTGGGCAGTAGGTGTGGAACCACAGGAATACGCATATCTAACACTACCATTAATGGATGAGAGATTATCGTATGCTTTGGTGGGGGATGCTGATAAAATCGGAAAAGGAACCGACGCAATTCATTCTTCTTATGAATTATTTACAAGAGTTTATTTAGCATAGAATATAGTAAAATTGAACAAAAATTTAGATGATTATTGCTAATTCTAGGTGATTGTACTATAATGAATAAGGTTTTAAATTGGCAATAAATTAACGGTACAAATGTTTTGTAAATAATTAGGAGAGAAAACAAAGGGGGAACTAAAATGGATTTTATCAAAAGAACTTGGGCTGAAATTGATATGGATGCGTTGGCACATAATATCAAAAGCATCAATTCTAAGCTAGCTAAAGGCGAAAAAGTAATGGGAATTGTGAAAGCCGATGCTTATGGTCACGGCGATGGTTTTGTAGCTCGTGCTTTACAGGAGGCAGAGTTTGATTGGTTTGGTGTTTCCAATATTGAAGAAGGTATGAGCTTGCGTAATGAAGGAATTGAAAAGCCAATTCTAATTTTAGGCTATACCCCCGTTGATACCGTAAATATTTTAAACAAATATAAGATTACACAGGCTTTGATTGGTATGGACTATGCCAAAGCTTTGCAGATTGAAGCAGAAAAAGCAGGCGTAACTGTTGATGTACACGTTAAATTGGATACCGGCATGACCCGTGTTGGATTCCAGACAGATGATGAGAATTTTGATGAATCTCTCAAAGAATTGATTGAGGTAAGTAAAATGCCAAATGTTCATATCACAGGTATTTTTACGCACCATGCTGTAGCAGATGCATATCAAGGAGATAATCCTAAATTCACGGATATGCAGTTTACTCGTTTTAATAAGATGATTCAAGCATTACAGGAGGCAGGTGTGGACGTTGGTATTCGCCATTGTGCAAACAGTGCAACAACCATTGCTTATCCCGAAAAACATTTGGGTATGTGCCGCTCCGGTATTATTACGTATGGTATGCTTCCTTCTGGTGAATGCCAAGGTATGATTGATATTAAGCCTTTAATGACATTGAAAACAACAATTGGGCTGGTGAAGCATGTAAAGGCTGGCTCTCAGCTTTCCTACGGAAGAACCTATACGGCTGATACGGATAGGGTTATTGCAACAGTACCCATTGGATATGCGGATGGATATAATCGTTCTTTATCCAACAGGGCAAGAATGCTGGTAAACGGACACTTTGCACCTGTTGTTGGACGAGTTTGCATGGATCAGCTGATGCTTGATGTAACAGGAATTCCTAATGTAAAAATGGGCGATGAAGTTGTTGTTTTCGGGCATCAAGGAGATCAAATTTTACCTATTGAAGAGCTGGCAGATATGTTGGGAACAATTAATTATGAGCTTACCTGTGTTGTTACTAAGAGGGTTCCTCGTGTATATGTAAAAGCGGGAAAAGTGATTGGCGTAGTTGACCATGTACTCCATCAGTACAAATAAACATGTATATTGTTACAGCAGCTTTCTTGAAAGCTGCTGTTTTTATTGGTGCTTTAGCTCCAATAAACCACCAGCATAGTGAAGTTGTCAAGTCAATGTAGACATCTAAAAACCACCTTAAGGAAAGCCTTGTTCAGTTCTATATTGAACAGGGCTTAAGTAACCTAAAGCATATGCGGGACGCTCATTGTTAAAATATTGAACATATTTGTCTAAAAATTCAGGAAAATTTATTTTGTCTGCTTTGGTATAATCGCAGCGTATTTCAGCTTTTATCCAGCCGTTTATTGATTCAAT
>NZ_DAOUQB010000004.1 GCF_030625865.1 Anaerotignum sp.
GCCGCCGCCGTCACCGTTGGGTGAGTATACATTTATAACCTGTAAACTCCCCCAATCTGCCAATTGACGTGCAAAGCTCTCATTCATGCCAATCCCGATGGATACCATTACAACAATAGAGGCTGTACCAATAACAACACCAAGAACCGTTAGGAATGTACGAAGTTTTCGCTTCAATAAATTGCGCAGAGCCATATCTAATAAGTCTCTTGTACTCATAAAGACATATCCTCTCTGTCATCATCATCTTCATCGTCGTCTTCGTCTAAGTCATCTACACTTTCTGCAAAGTTACTGGGAGGATCTTGTTTCTGGCGTCTGACAAAGACAAATAACCCCATGCCAATCAGTGCTAATAACGCAATGGAAATCATTACTTTCTTCATATCCATAGGTGGTGTAGCATCCATATCTTCCATATCTTCCGGCATCATGGGCTCCATAACATTTAGAACAAAATCTCTACGATCTTCTTTAACCTCTCCTGTTGCATCCTCATAGGAGATCACAATACTTACAGGTACTTCACCACTATTATTTGGTGTAAAGGAAGTCTCATAGTATTCTCCGGCTCCCGAGTCCATATTACCGATATATGTATTCTTATTTTGACAATCCACATCGCCTTCAAGCTTTACCATTACGTTACTGAGGGTTACCTTACCTGTATTGTAATACCCAAAGGACACTGTTACAGGGGAATACATCTCCACTGTATCAGGCATTGCAAAATCATCCACCTGTAATTCCGTTACTTGCTTTACGTTAATGCCCAATAATTCTGTTGCGGTATATTCCTTTCCCGCACTGTCTTCATATTCAAAATTAACCGTTAGTGTGTATGTTTTAGGCTGAGCCTCAGGCACAACATACAGTCTTAATTGTTTTTGTGCTGTGCTTTTTGGACCAATTGCATCGAAATAAAATGTGTTACTACTCTTCACAGGAGTAAAAATGTTTCCTGATTTTTCACTTTCAGAAGATGTTTCCTCTGCTAAAGTTAAAAACATTTTGATATTCTTAACCCCTTTGGAAGCGTGGGTGTTCAAAATCTCCATATTTAAGTCAAACTCATGTCCTGCCATAACAATCAATGGATCACATGCATAGTTACTTACAATCAGCTTGGGCTTGCTGGAATTTTCCTCATCGGAATCGGGATTGCTCACATTTACCCCCGCGAACTGTTTAAAGGAGGAAACAGCCGTTCCGCCTGATGTATATTCTGTTGTAAATTGTATTGCATAATTTTGTGATTTCGAAGCCGCTGTTCCTGCAAAGGTATAAGAAAGTGTTGTGGTTGCTCCCGGTGCCAATTCAGATATTGTTTTCACACTCGCTGATTTTGGCACAACCGCAGAAGAATCCACGGCCTCCGCTGTTACTACAATATTTTTGGCGGCAATCTTCCCACTGTTATATAAATCAAAGCTAATTGTAAAATTCTGATTTACATCATAAACTCCGCTGGGTTCCTTCATATTCCGAATCTCCAACTGAGATTTCTGCCCCGCAATACCGCCAACATTTACATAATATGCCATTTCTTTTTCAACACTTTTTCCAAATTCGTCTTTAAAATTTAATTTTATATTTACAGGATAGTTCCCCGCCGCCATATCAGCACTGGCTACAAGAGAAAACGCAAAATCCGCACTGCCACCAGCGGGAATACTTGCATAATGTTTGCTGCTGAAACCACTGCTCAAACTGATTTTATCAGTCTCCAGATTGCTCAAGCTAATATCCACATCAAGCATTTCCTGTTCACCATTATTTAGGATTTTACCATTTAAATTTGCACTGCTGCCGGGAGACATGCTTTCCGGGCTGAGTTTCATACTATCTAATTTAAAACTAGGTTCATCATCAAACCCCTCCATTTTTAAATAAACAGTTTCAGAGCTTGAGAAGGCCGAGCCATTTGCATTTGTATATGTAATGTCCAGTGTTACAGGATAGCTGGATTCTTTCACTTCTCCGTTAACATTTACAATTAATGTGACATTTGTGTACCCGTTGGCACCGATACTGCCAACATCTCCTCCCCCTTTTATGGATACTCGAAAAGGATCCGTGGCATTTTTTTTCGCATTGATATAAACGCTATCCGCCGCTGATGCACCTTTGTTTTTCACTTGAAAGGTAAAGCGGTTTTCCTTGCCGGCCTCAACTTCAGCAACAGTATCTCCTGCGACGATAATTCTAGGAGAACCTGAATCGCTAATATCATCTGCAAGTGCCACTGCTGTTTGCCCCAGTACCATAGAAAGTATCATTACTGCCGTAAATACTCTCTGAAACAATCTTTTTCCCATCATTCTTTCTCTCCTTCACCCTGCGTTTTATCTTCAATCCGTTCCACCTTACCGTCTGATAGCATTACAATGCGATCTGCATAATCAGACAACTCTAAATCATGCGTTACAATTACCAGTGTCTGATTATTCTTTTTGGCCAATGCTGTAATCAAATCCATCATTTCATAGGTAGTACGGGTATCCAAATTCCCTGTGGGTTCATCTGCAAATACCACCTGCGGGCTATTGATGAACGCTCTTGCTATACTTACCCTTTGTTGCTGACCACCACTCATCTCATGGGGTTTATGATGTGCTCTGTCCTCCAGACCTACAGCTTTTAACATCTCCATTGCCCGCTCGTTGCGCTCTTGCAACGGAACATTTTTAAAAATTAATGGCAATGTAACGTTCTCCATAGCGGTCAACGTAGGCAAAAGGTTATATGACTGAAATACAAATCCCACATACTTCTGCCTAAAATCCGCCAATTGATCTTCATTCATCCGTTCAATATGCTTTTTGTTAAAAATAATTGCACCCGACGATGGTTTTTCTAATCCCGCAATCAGGTTCAATAAAGTTGATTTACCTGAGCCGGATTTTCCAAGTAAACAGCAAACTTCGCCCTGGCGTATATTTAGACT
The DNA here is from genome assembly GCF_030625865.1 of Anaerotignum sp. Taxonomy (GTDB): domain Bacteria; phylum Bacillota; class Clostridia; order Lachnospirales; family Anaerotignaceae; genus Chakrabartyella. Next base: position 2,948 of record NZ_DAOUQB010000004.1, read on the forward strand.
AATGCCACTCACCGCCTGAATTTGCTCACTCCCCATTTGGTAAATCTTTTTTACATCCTTTATTCGAATTACACTGCGACTCAAGCTTCACACTCCCTTAAACATACAAATTAATGCTGATTTTTAATAGCATTTTAATTCATTCTAACATATAGTTGTTACAAAAAATACCAATAAAACTTAAATCTTTCTTACAAATGTCATGACCTTCCTTTTTATGTGTTGCTCTCTCTCTTCATTCCTGCTATCATCTATATAAAAATAGGGGGGATTTATTTGATTACAATATTCAACCGAAAAGAATTAATCATTACTTATTCTTTAGAGAAAGAGGCCAAAATACGAAATCTGCTTTCCACTCATAATATTGATTATACCATCTCAACCCTTGGTAATATGATGCGAAACATTACGCCCAGTAGTTTGGATATAAGAATTGATGTCCCAACAGAATATAAAATCTATGTAAAAAGGAAGGATTATGAAAAAGCAGTTCATATCTTGAACGAAAACCGTTAAAAAAAGTTCCACTTTTCTAAAAAACTCCTGGAATTTATACTGATTTGTATAAACTCCAAGAGCCGATTTTACTGTTTATATTTTTCCAACCGATTGGCTGACTCATCATCCACATATACTTCCAATAAAACACCTTCCGGCGTATGCTCTTCTCGAATGATTTCACATCTGCCATGAACCCAACCAATTAAACCACCTTCTGTATACGGAACCAATGCAATCAAGGATTTTCGGAAACTTTTTAACAAATTTTCAACTGTTCCCAGCATTCCCTCTAGTCCATCACCGGTAAAAGCAGAAATCTGTACAATATCCCCTGCCCGTGTATCCAAAGGTAAAGGCAACTCCACATCCCTGTCCATTTTGTTAAACACTGTAATCACAGGTGTATCTGCACACCCCAAATCTTGGAGGGTTTTATATACCACCTGCATCTGCTCCTGCCTGTTTGGGTTAGAAGCATCTACCACATGCAACAAAATATCCGCATATTTTAGTTCTTCCAAAGTCGCCCGAAAAGCCTGTACCAAATGATGCGGCAACTTTTGAATAAAGCCAACGGTATCTGTCAGCAAAATTTCAGAACCATTCGGCAGTTCAACCTTTCTTGTGGTGGTATCAAGCGTTGCAAATAATTTATCTTCTGCCAAAACGCCTGCATCCGTTAATTTGTTGATGAGGGTAGACTTTCCCGCATTTGTATATCCAACCAAAGATACCACAGGCGTTCCTTTTTTACCCCTTTGCGTACGCAATAATTCTCGATGCGTTTGTATTTCCTTTGCGGCACTGTTTAATTCTGCAATCCGATCTTTAATATAGCGTCTGTCTGTTTCCAGCTTTTTTTCACCGGGGCCTCTTGTGCCAATCCCACCGCCAAGCCTTGACATAGATGCACCCATTCCTGTCAGTCTGGATAAACGGTATTTTAACTGCGCTAACTCAACCTGAATTTTCCCTTCTCCAGAGATTGCTCTACCGGCAAAAATATCTAAAATGACAATGGTTCTATCCATAACTTTTGTTTCAAGCATTTTTTCCAAATTCTTTAGCTGTGCAGGAGAAAGTTCATCATCGCAAACAACGCCTGTTGCTCCATAAGCCTCCAGCATCATTTTTAATTCTTCAATTTTCCCCTTACCCAAGTAATGACCGGGATGAATCCGTTCCCGTTTTTGTACGCTTCTGGCAACAGCAACCGCTCCTGCCGTACGCACCAACTCTTCCAATTCGTCCAAACATGCCTCTGTTTCCATTGCAGAACGGCTGTTGCGTTCCTCAGGCTCTACGGCAATTAAGATTACCTTTTCCTCTGATTCCGCCGTTTCATGTAATTCTTTGGCCATATATTTCCTCCTTTTTCCCCAACGAAATAAGGTTTAAACCTCTCTTAACCAAACACCGTCGAAAGAAAACGATGCCGGTCCACTCATATATACATGGTTATCTTGTTCGTTCCAAGTTATGGTTAATTCTCCGCCAACGAGAGATACTTGAACCTCCCTGTCACAAAAACCATTCAAAATAGACGCAACCACCGATGCACAGGCGCCAGTGCCACAGGCAAGTGTTTCGCCACTTCCTCTTTCCCATACCCGCATTTTAATATGCTTTCTATTTATAACCTGAACAAACTCAACGTTAGTTCTATTGGGAAATAAGGGATTTGTCTCCACCCGTTTCCCACACGCTTCTACCGGAAACACCTGTGGATCATCCACAAAAGTTACCGCATGGGGGTTCCCCATGGATACACAGGTGAAAATCAATTCTTTTCTATCAACAGTAATGCTTTTTCCAATCACCGGGCTGTCCCCATGAATAACAGGAATTTTTTCAGCCTCTAATACAGGTTCTCCCATATCCACAGAAACGGTTTTCACAATCCCCGCTTCAACATTTAAGGTCATATAACGCATTCCCCCTGCTGTCTCCAATGAAAGCTTTTCTTTTTTTGTCATACCTCGTTCATATACGTATTTTCCAATACATCGTACTGCATTCCCACACATTTCCCCTTCAGAACCGTCTAAGTTAAACATCCGCATACGAAAATCAGCCTTTTGTGAAGGCATAATCAAAACCAGACCGTCACCGCCAACGCCAAAATGGCGTTCACTCATGGCAATAGCCAGTTTTTCAGGCTGCTTCACGTCTTCCTCAAAGCAATTAATATAAATATAATCATTCCCGCAACCTTCCATTTTTGTAAAACGCATTTTCTTCCCCCTGTTCTTATGTAAGCAGCGGATTCCCGCTGCCATTTCATTAATGTCTTGCAATACGGACGGTCGGGCTTTCCTGCACAACAAAGTTGTACAAGGACAAGGACCATAACCCTGCCAAACCAACTAAGCCGAAGATTACTCTGGAGATCCAGAACATGCTTCCACCGAAGATGCTGGTAACAACATCATAACCGAAAAAGCCAATGAGTCCCCAGTTTAAAGCACCGATAATCACAAGTGTTAATGCGATACAATTCATAACCTTCATCTTAAAACCTCCTAAAAATAATTACGGAATAATACCGTTATCCTTATTATTCCTAGGATTCTATTAATTATGAAAAACTTTTTTCCCGATACTGTCAATATCAAACCCTTTGACATTTCCCACAGCACACCAACTGGCCTTTTCCATATCAAAAACCATATTTGTCACCTGTAAAATATCATCCGTCGTAACCTGACTAAGCTTTTCTATAACCTCTTCCGTATTCTGAATTCTCCCCCTTAAAAGCAGTGCTGAACCTGCAGAAGTCATTCGGTTTAGCGTACTTTCCGTACCAATAATGAAATTGCTAATGAGCTGTTCTTTCGTAACATCAATCAATTTTTGAGGCAATCCTTTTTTCTTTGTCGCCTGCACTTCTTCTGCAACCAGTTCATATACCCGTTCCAACTGGTTGGGGTTCATCCCTCCAGAGACGGAAAATAAACCCGTATCTGCAAAAGCCGTAGTGTAGCTGTAAATAGAATACGTCAATCCATTCTCTTCCCGTACTCTTTGGAATAACTTAGAACTCATGCCGCCGCCAAAAATCGTATTAAAAACACCGAGGGCATATTTCATAGGATTTTCTCGCTCAAAACCCGGAAAAGCAATACAAGTGTGTACCTGCTCTACATCTTTTTCTCGGGTAACGTGGGCAATCTGATATTCCGCCTTTGCATTATATTGGTCAAAGGGTTTTTTGGCTTTCCAAGAACCCAATGCCTTATTCAATAGCTCCATCATTGTGTCTGTATTGAAATTTCCAGCTACTGATAAAACCATATTTTCCGTATGATAATTTCTCTCGTAATATTGCCGAATACTTTCAGAAGTAAATGCAGCAATGGTCTTGGTTGTGCCTAAGATAGGCATCCCCAAGGAGGTATTTCTCCAAATGGTATCCTGCAATGCATCATGAACCACTTCTTCCGGTGCATCTTCATACATATTGATTTCTTCAGTGATTACATTACGTTCTTTTTCTACATCCTTTTGCGCAAACAAAGACCGCAAAACCATATCACTCATTACATCTAATGCCCTTTTAAAATGCTCATCTAATACCCTGGTATGATAACAGGTATACTCTTTGGTGGTATATGCGTTAATTTGTCCGCCTAAAGCATCCATTTCTTCTGCAATCTGCCTTGCTGTTCTGTTTTCTGTACCCTTAAACATCATATGCTCTATAAAATGAGAAACGCCATTTTCCTCTGGACGCTCATTTCTTGATCCATTTTTTACCCAAATACCAAAGGAAATACTTCTTACATAGGCAATTTCCTCTAATGCTACAGAAATCCCGTTATCTAGTTTTTTAATTATAACCATATTATCTCTCCCATGCACAAAAGCAGTAATTTTCTTTAGCATGTGTCAAATTAAATTTTTTATGCTTTCATTAAAAAGAGGCTGTGCAGGAAAACCTTCCTTCCCACAGCCTCCTATCCGGTTTAGATATTATGCTTTATGATGATGTGTTTCTTCCTTTGGTTTGTCCTCCTTAGGCATTGCATCCTTAATGGAGAAGTTTAATCTGCCTTGCTTATCAATTTCCATGAGCTTTGCGCTTACAATATCGCCTACAGCCAATACATCTTCAACCTTTTCCACACGCTTGTGGGAAATTTTAGAAATATGAATCAAGCCTTCTTTTCCTGGTGCAAGTTCAAAAAACGCACCAAAAGCCATGAGTCTTGTAATTGCACCTGTATAAACAGTACCTGGCACAGGATCCTTCACAATGGCATTAATCATATCAATAGCACGCTGAATATCTGCGGCATCCACGCCTTTGATAAAGATTGTACCATCATCCTCAGTGTCTATTGCACAATTCGTTTCTTCTATAATCTTTTTAATTACCTTACCTCTTGCACCGATTACCTCTGCAATCTTTTCTACATCAATCTGCATAGACGCAATTTTAGGTGCATAAGGAGAAAGTTCTTTTCTGGGTTCTGCAATAGCCTTCAGCATAACCTCATTCAAAATATATTCCCTTGCTCTGGCAGTCTGGGTAAAAGCCTGCTCAATCATAGCAAAAGTCAAGCCTTTAATTTTCATATCCATCTGAATGGCTGTAATACCCTCGCTTGTACCGGCAACCTTAAAGTCCATATCGCCAAAGAAGTCTTCCACGCCCTGAATATCTGTAATTTCGATAAAGTCATCATCGGAATCCCCGGTTACCAAGCCTACGGAAATACCTGCAACAGGCCGCTTAATCGGTACACCGGCAGCCATCAAGGACATGGTAGAACCACAAATACTCGCCTGAGAAGTAGACCCGTTAGAGCTTAGGATATCAGAAACCAAACGAATTGCATAAGGGAATTCTTCCTCACTGGGGATCACAGGCAATAAAGCTCTTTCCCCCAAAGCACCATGACCAATTTCACGTCTGCCGGGACCTCTGGAAGTCTTTGCCTCACCAACGGAATATCCGGGGAAATTATAGTGGTGGATATAACGCTTTCCTGTTTCGTTTGTATCCAATCCATCCAAACGCTGTCCTTCACTTATCATGCCCAATGTTGTTACAGTCAAGCACTGTGTCTGACCTCTGGAGAACAAAGCAGAGCCGTGAACACGAGGCAAAACATCTATTTCTGCGGAAAGCGTTCTGATTTCTTCAATGCCACGGCCATCGGGACGCTTATGATCTCTCAAAATCATTCGTCTTACTGTCATCTTTTCAAACTTGTAGATAATTTCACCCAGTAAGACGTCAATATTCGCTTCTTCGCCATAAATTGCAATTAATTTTTCTTCCAAAGCTTCCATCGCTTCGTCTGTAATGACTTTAAGTTTTGCGTCTCTGTCCTGCTTCAATTCAGCAAATACCGCATCTTCCATTCTTGCATCGGTAATGTATCCGGTAACCAAATCATAAGCTTCCTGATTAATCATGTGTTCTTCGTAAGGCGCCTTTTCTTTGCCTTCTTTTTCAACGATTTCCTGAATAAATTTTACAACCTGTAAGTTTGTATCAAAAGCCAAATGAATTGCTTCCATCATCAAAGCATCAGGAATTTCATCCGCTCCTGCTTCAATCATCATGACCTTATCTTCTTTGGAAGAAACAGTCAGGGATAATCTTGTACTTTCTCTTTGCTCCGCCGTAGGGTTTACAACCAACTGTCCGTCACAGTAGCCAATGCTTACGGAAGAAAGCGCATCTGTGAAAGGAATATCAGAAAGATTCAACGCCAAAGATGCGCCAATCATGGCTACAACCTCAGGTGCACAATCCTGATCCACAGACATAACGGTTGCCACAATTGCAACATCATTTCTGTAATCCTTAGGGAATAAAGGTCTTAACGGTCTGTCAATACATCTTGCGGTCAAGATAGCCTTCTCGGAAGGTCTGCCTTCTCTTTTGATGAAACCACCGGGAATTTTACCAACAGAATAAAGTCTTTCTTCGTAATCAATGCTCAGAGGGAAAAAGTCAATCCCTTCTCTGGGCTTTGCCGAGGCAGTAGCCGTTACCAAAACAGTGGTTTCGCCATAACGCAAAATTACCGCACCATTGGCCTGTTCTGCAACTCTACCAATCTCAGCTGTCAGCGTTCTTCCTGCTAAATCCATGGAATAAGTTCTAAACATAATGAATTCTCCTTTTGTTTTTCATCTTTGCACCATAGATCTTCAACTTTAACTACACCCAATTGATAGCTATAACCAAAGTTGGAAATCTATAGTGCCACACTCTCTTACTTTTACTTCTTTATATGATAGAAGAAAAGAGAGGACATTTCCCTCTCTCTTCTTTGTATCGCAAATCTTACTTTCTCAGGCCAAGTTCGCCAAGGATCGTACGGTATCTTTCAATATCCAAATCCTTCAGGTAATTTAAAAGGCCTCTTCTCTGTCCTACCATTTTCAAAAGACCTCTTCTGGAATGGTGATCCTTCTTGTGTTCTTTCAAGTGGTCTGTAAGCATTGTAATTCTTGCTGTCAACAGAGCAATCTGTACTTCGGGAGAACCTGTATCGTTAGGGGTTCTACCATATTTTGCGATAATTTCTTGTTTGTTGATTGTTGCCATTTTGTTTTCCTCCTTATAATTCCTTAAAACTAATTCTATTATGCATCCCCAAAAGACTAAGTGATGGTTGGAGAGTCCAAAGACCGAGTCTCGGTTTTACAATATTTTTATTCTAGCATATTCCCTAAATCTTTGCAAGGTCAATCCGCTAATTCTCGGCGTTTTCCAAAGGTTTTTCGTCAACCTCTTTGGCGAAATCAAGCTGGGAAAGAATGACCGCCACAAAAACCACGGCAAAACCCACTGCCATTTTCATGGTAATTTGTTCTTTATAAATTAAAACAGAAAAAATTACACCAAAAACCGACTCTAGGCTTAATAAAATTGTCCCTACGGTTGCATTAATATATTTTAACCCAATACTCTGGAAACTTAAACATAAAGCAGTAGAAAAAACTGCTAAATAAAGCACATTTCCTGCCGCTGCCCAGCTAATGCTTGAGGGAATGGTTCTCGTTACGAGAACGGAAATCCATCCCCACACTGCTGCCACACAAATTTGAAGCATCGTTAGGAGCATAGGATCTCTTCCTCTGCAAAAAAATGCTATGGATATAATATTTGCAGCAAAAGCAGCACTGCAAGCAAGTGTTATACCATCCCCGACAGAAATTCTTAAATTCCCCTCCAAAGAAATCAAACCAATTCCAATTAAACAAATGGCTGCTGATATTACATGGTTTTTCTTTGGTCTCTCCTTCATAACAACCCAGCATAAAAAAGGAACGATTACACAATATGCCGCAGTCAAAAACGCGCTTTTCCCCGGTGTTGTACCAAAGGTCATTGCCACCGTTTGCAGGCCCGTCCCTATTGCCATAGTTGTTCCTGCCACAAATCCTCCTATCAAATACCCTTTGTCGATTCGATGCCATTTTTTGATTGTAGCAATGGCAATCATTACCCCGGCAACGGTAAAGCGTGATGCAACAATAAAAGATGTTGATAGTTCGTCAACGGCAAATTTCTGAAAGACAAAGGCACTGCCCCAAATGGCAGCCGTTAAAAGCAACATAAGCGTCGCCCATAATTTCTTATTCCGATTCATATATTTTCTCCCCAAATTCTACTCTTGGGCGCTTTTCCATTTCGTTAAATACTCCTCAGATGCAAAATATTCTGCTGCCTGTTTCGCATTTATATTGATTTGCTGACGCAACTGTTCCACACTTGGAAATTTACGTTCGCTACGCAAAAATTTATAGAAAAAGGTTTGCAGTGTTTTTCCGTAAACATTCTCGTTAAAATCTAACAAATAGGTTTCCACAATCTTTTGCGTACCGTTTACCGTAGGATTAATTCCAATATTGGTCACACCATAATAATATTTTCCGTTATACAGCGTTTTCGTTGCATAAACACCATTCGGCGGAAACAGCTTTAAAGGGTGGGCAATAATGTTAACCGTAGGAAATCCAATGGTTCTGCCCAATTTTTTTCCTTCTGCCACAGTACCTAAAATAAAGTAAGGCTCTGTCAGCATTCGGTTTGCATCTTCTAAATCTTTCTGAATCAGACATTTTCTGATTCTTGAGGAGCTCACTCTTTCCTCCTCAAATAAAACAGAAGGAACAGCAATAACCTTTACGCCCCGTTCTTCCCCTAATTTTTGTAACATTCCATAATTACCCGATCGGTTAGAACCAAAGTGATAGTTCTCCCCTACAATCAAAACACGGCACTGCAATTTTTCAAAAATCAGTTTAACGGCAAAATCCTCGGCACTCATTGCTGCAAATTCTTGGTCGAAAGGATATTCAATATAAGTATTAACCCCCATACGCTCCATGGTAAATTTCTTTTCTTCGGGAGCCATAATGAGCGCAAAATTATCTTTTTTCTTAAACACCAGCATTGGATGAGGAGCAAAGGTAAAAACAACGCTTTTTAACCCTTCTTCCTCCGCAAACTGCTTTGTCAATTTGATCAACGCACGATGCCCCAGATGCAGACCGTCAAAATTGCCCAGCGTTACCGCAGTCGGCTGATTCTGTTCTATGTGCGTATCCGTGATATGTTCCATTTTTCTACTCCTTAAATCAACATCTTAAATGGTTTGATAAAAAAGCTTTTTTCTTCTTGCATAACTGTATATAACCCTACTAATTTTTTTTCATGGTCAAACACTGTAACAATTTGACCGGCTTCAATCTCTTTTTCGGCCTGAAAAAATCTATCCCAAATTTTTCCGCCGTTATACAGTAATTTCACAGAATTTTCCGAAACCAAAACCCTTGTATATTCCTTTAATGCGTCTTCCAGCCTTAAAAGAACCGACTCCAATTGTCCCGCTTCTGCAATGTCCTTTAATTCACCAAGTTTAATGGCATTTTCCAAAGAAAACGCCCCCGTTGCAGTTCGCACAAGACAGGCCATGTGCCCGCCACAGCCTAAAGCTTTTCCAATATCGGCGCAAAGCGTTCGGATATAAGTGCCCTTGGAACAATCTACATCCATCTCAACTTGACAAGGTGGAATAAAGCGGCGAATTCTAATGTCATACACCGTAATTTTCCGTGCCTTTCGCTCAACTTCCTTGCCTTCCCTTGCTAACTCATAGAGCTTTTTGCCGTTTATTTTTACAGCAGAATACATAGGCGGCACCTGCTCCAACGTTCCAATAAAGCCTTTAATAGTTTCTTGTATGTTGTTCTCATCAAAAATTACCGGCTTTTCCTCCAACACCTCTCCCGAGGCATCCTCCGTTGTGGTAGTAACACCCAAGTGCAATACAGCACGGTAGGTTTTTCGTCCGTCCATGATGATGTCCGCAAGCTTTGTCCCTTTGCCAACGCATATTGGCAATACCCCTTCTGCATCAGGGTCTAAAGTACCTGTATGACCAACCTTCTTCATATGCAGCGTTTTACGCACTACCGCAACAACATCATGGGAGGTAAATCCCTTTTCTTTATAAATATTTAGGATCCCGTCCAAGTGGTCTCCCCCTTACAGCATTTTTTCTATTTCAGCAAAAACCATTTCCTTTGCCTTGGCAATTGGTGCGGCAATGGTACATCCCGCGGCTTTCACATGACCGCCGCCGCCAAATTTTTGTGCCAAAGCACATACATCATAGCCATCATTTCCACGAAAGCTGGCCTTGACATCCATATCATTTTTCTCATATAGAAAACAGGCAATTTTTGTATCATTTACTCCCTTAAGGTAATTGATAATTGCGTCCAACTCTTTATTGGTACCTTTGCAATCCTCAATATCCCCCATGGTAATAGAACTGCAAATCACCCTTCCATCAAAATATCGCTCGGCCTTGTCAAAGGCTCTGCCCATAATTTTCATTTCCGAAAAATTTCGGCTGTCAAATAAAGCATTGTATATTTTGGTAAAAGGAATGTCATAATTCATCAACTCTCCTGCCACCTGCATGGTAAAAGGTGTCGTGGATGTATGGCGAAAACCACCTGTATCATAAATCAACCCGGCATACAAAGCCGATGCAATCTCACCATCCAGAGGAAAATATCCTTTTAACAGTTTAAACACAATTTCACTGGTGGAGGAAGCTGCCTCCTCCACATAGTTATATTCTCCAAAGTAAGAGTTACTGATATGGTGGTCAATATTTACAGTATGCTTTGCACTTCGAAAGATATTCTCAATCCCTTGAAACCGTCCTATATCACCGCAATCCAGGGCAATAAACAGTTCAACCTCTGTAACAACCTCTTTTTCAACAATCAAGGTACTGTTGGGTATCATATTATACTTCTTCCCATAAGGCTCCAGAAGTACCTGAACCATCTTTCCCCCTTTGTGTAAAGAAGCCGCCAAAGCAAGGCATGCCCCAATGGCATCTCCATCAGGGTTGGTATGCCCACAAAGCACAATGTTTTGATGTTGGGAAATGATTTCTCTGATTTTTGCTAAAGAATCATTCTTCTCCATCATTGGCATTCTTCTCCTTTAAATCCTTGGAAATTTGACTCAGCAACTGTTCCATATGAATCGCATATTCTGCAGATTCATCCAACTTAAATGTGAATTCAGGCGTAAAGCGTAAATTTATCCTCTGGGCAATCTGACGACGAATAAAACCGGAGGCGTTTTTCAAGCCTTTCATCACGTTTTCCTTCTCCTCATCATTCCCCAAAACCGACACATACACCTTGCAATATTTCAAATCAGGTGTTGTTTCAACCCTAACCACGCTGGTCATGGAACCAATGCGTGGATCTTTCAATTCTCCTCGTATAATCTGAGAAAGCTCTTTTAAAATCTCATCATTAATACGAGAAATTCTTGGATTATTTTTCATACTATCACCTAATTATCTGGGCACCTCAACCATAGTGAAGGCTTCAACCCAGTCACCTTCCTTTAAATCATTATACTTCTTAAATACAAGCCCGCATTCGTAGCCCGCCGTAACTTCTTTCACATCATCTTTAAAACGTTTTAAGCTTTCCAAATCGCCTTCGTAAACTACAATATTGTCACGCAGAATACGAACCTGGCAATTACGAACAAACTTACCGTCTTTCACATAGCTGCCTGCAATGGTTCCTACGCCGGATGCCTTAAACAACTGACGAACCTCTGCATGCCCCAATACCTTTTCTTCATAAACAGGGTCAAGCATGCCTTTCATGGCAGCAGTTACATCCTCGATGGCATTGTAAATAACACGATACAGACGAAGATCAACCTTTTCTTCATCAGCGAAGGCCTTTGCTGCCGGTTCCGGACGAACATTAAACCCAATAATAATTGCATTTGAAGCAGATGCCAGCATAACGTCGCTTTCTGTAATGGCACCAACGCCACCATGGATAATGCGAACTCTTACTTCCTCATTGGACAGACGCTCTAAGCTCTGGCGAACTGCCTCAACAGAGCCCTGAACATCGGCTTTTACTACGATATTCAATTCTTTCATATTACCGCTTTGAATCTGAGAGAACAAATCATCCAAAGAAACCTTTTGTGGTGTTTCCTTAATTAAGTTTTCTCTGTTTCTTGCAATAATGCTTTCCGCAACCTGTCTTGCCTGCTTATCGCTTTCTGCCACATAGAAGCTGTCGCCTGCAGTAGGCACTTCGGAAAGCCCTAAAATTTCAACAGGTGTGGATGGGCCTGCTTTTTTCACACGTCTGCCCTTGTCATCTGTCATGGCTCTGATTTTGCCATAAGCACTACCTGCTACAATGGGGTCACCCACCTGCAAAGTACCGCTTTGAACCAAAACCGTAGCAACAGGACCTCTGCCTTTATCCAGCTGTGCTTCTACAATAGCACCTCTTGCTTTTTTGTTGGGGTTTGCCCGTAATTCTTTCATTTCTGCAACCAAAGTAATCATTTCCAGCAAGGTATCAATCCCCTCTTTGGAAACAGCGGAAACAGGCACACAAATGGTTTCGCCACCCCAGTCTTCAGACAACAACTGGTATTCCACAAGCTCCTGCTTAACACGATCAGGGTTTGCGGAAGGCTTATCCATTTTGTTAATTGCAACGATAATTTCAACGCCTGCAGCCTTTGCATGGTTAATCGCTTCAACCGTTTGAGGCATTACACCGTCGTCTGCTGCAACAACCAAAATTGCAATATCTGTAATTTGCGCTCCACGCATACGCATTGCTGTAAACGCCTCATGTCCAGGTGTATCCAAGAAAGTAATGGGCTTGCCTGCAATCTGCACTGTATACGCACCGATATGCTGTGTAATACCACCGGCCTCACCCTTGGTTACATCACTGTGACGGATTGCATCCAATAAAGAAGTTTTACCATGGTCAACGTGTCCCATTACTACAACAACAGGAGGACGTTCTTCTAAAACGCTGTCATCCTCTTCCTCTTCCGCAAAAACGGTTTCCATAATGTCTTCTTCTTCTTCTTTTTCCAGAATCACATTATATTCTTCTCCGATGGCAACGGCAGTATCAAAGTCAATCGTTGCATTGATATTTAGCATTTTGCCCTTTTTCATCAAATTCATCACAAGATCGGAGCCTTTTTTCCCAAGAACCTCTGCCAAATCCTTCACTGTAATTGTCTCAGGAATGGTCTTTACCATAGAATCTGCGTTTTCAGTCTTTTCCACTTTTTCATCCGCTTCCAAAGCTTCCAGCTCCGCCATAAGAGCCGCTTCTTCTTCTCTTTCACGACGTCTACGCTCCAGAGGATTTTCTCTTACTTTCTGATCCTTTTTATTTCCTTTTTTGTTTTTGTCCACTTTTTTATTTCCGCTATTCTGCTGGTTATGAGGATTAGCTTTTTTTTCCGTATCTTTTTTGCCTTCTTCTTTTTTGCCTTCCTCTTTTTTTACATAAGGTTTTGCATTTTTTTCATTTTTAGCTTCAGGCTTTTTATTTTCCATCTGATTCTTTGCATCTTTTTTCACTCCGTTTTTATCAGATGCATTTTCCGATGGTTTATATAATGCTTTTACCTTCTCTACTGTGTCAGCATCCAAAACACCCATATGACTGGTTACTTCAATATTAATGCCCTTTAATTTTGTCATTAAATCCTTATTTGTAACGCCAAGTTGTTTTGCTAATTCATATATACGAGTCTTTGACATTCGCTACACCTCTACTTTCCAAACGACGAATCGCTTTTCCCTGTCTCATTCACAGTCTTTTCCTTCTCTGCCAAGTCCATCAGCTTCTTTGAAAAACCGGCATCCGTCACGGCAAATATTGCACGTATTTCTTCACCAACCGCTCTGCCTAAGTCTTCTTTCTCTCCCACTTCAACCAATGGTATTTTATAGTATGCTGCTGAATTATAGAATTTCTTTTTTGTGTTACCCGATGCATCCATGGCAAGAATCAACAACTCTGCTTTTTTCTTGCGAATTGCATTTTCCACGGCTACCTCACCACCGGCCAATTTTCCTGCCTTTTTGCATAGCCCTAAAAGAGAGTAAAATTTACTCATTTTCTTCACCACTCAGCTCTGTTAAAAGTTGTTCATATACCTCTTGGGGAACAGGCGCCTTAAAAGAACGTTCTAACCCCTTTGACTTTTGTGCCTTAGCCAGACACTCGCTGTTTGGGCAGATATAAGCACCTCGCCCTGGCTTTTTCCCTGTTCGGTCTAACGAAAATTCACCTTCATCATTGCGAACAATTCGAATCAGCTCTTTCTTGCTTTTCATTTCCTGACAGCCGGTACATTTTCTTAGAGGAATCTTTCTTTGCTTCATACTGCCATCCTCCTTATCTTATTCTGTTGTCAGTTCCTCTTCTTCAGCCTCAAACTCGTCTTTAGGAGCATCCGCTAAAAAATTGGTTTCTTTTGCCTGTGTTTCACTCTTTATGTCAATTCTCCATCCCGTCAGCTTTGCAGAAAGTCTTGCATTTTGCCCTTCTTTCCCAATTGCAAGAGAAAGCTGATGATCAGGCACTACAATTTTTGCACTCTGCTCTTCTTCGTTTAAAGCAACCGCCAATACTTTGGATGGACTTAATGCTGCCGCAATAAATTCTTTCGGATCATCACTCCAATTAATAACATCAATCTTTTCGCCGCCAAGTTCCTTCACAATTACGTTTACACGATAACCGTTCTGGCCAACGCAAGCACCCAATGCATCCACATTTTTATCCTTGGAATAAACAGCAATTTTCGTACGGCTGCCTGCCTCTCTGGCAATGCTTTTAATTTCAACTGTGCCATCAAACACTTCCGGTACTTCCTGCTCAAATAAACGTTTTACCAATTCCGGATGAGTTCTGGAAACAAAAATCTGTGGGCCTTTTGTAGTTTGTTTTACTTCCAAAACATACACCTTCAGACGATCCATAAAATTATATTGTTCACCGGGAATCTGTTCATTTGCCGCTAAAACCGCATCAATCTTACCCATCTGTACGATAATATTACGTCTATCTCTCCTTTGAACAATACCGGTTACAACCTCACGTTCCTTGGTTATATACTGATTATATAATATTTCTCTTTCTGCCTCACGGAATTTTTGAACCACTACCTGCTTTGCAGTCTGTGCGGAAATACGTCCAAAATCTCTGGGGGTTACTTCTAAATCCACCACATCACCCACAGTATAGCTGGGATTTAAAACCCGCGCCGCCGCCAACAAAATTTCATTCTGTTCATCTTGAATCTCTTCAACAACTTCTTTTTGGGCATAACAAGCCACATTTCCGCTTTCCCTATCAATCACAACTTTTATATTCTGACCACTGCCGAAGTTCTTTTTGCAAGCCGAAACCAAAGATGCCTCGATTGCTTCGAAAATAATTTCCTTGTCAATGCCTTTTTCTTTTTCAATCAAATTCAAAGCATCCATAAACTCCGCTCTATCCATTTTTCCTATTCCTCCTCTTAGCCTTAAAAAATCACTGCCAAGCGAACGCTGGCAACATCTTTTTGTTCAAACGCAATTACCTTGTTATTATCATCTTCAATAGAGATGACTTCATTTTCTAACCCCAATAATTTTCCTTGAAACTGTTTTTGTCCCTCAAAAGCTTTATAAAGCTTAATATCAATTATTTCACCACGATATTTTTCAAAATCCGCCGCTTTCTTTAACGGGCGATCAATTCCCGGAGAACTCACTTCCAAAATATATGCCTGCTCAATAGGATCTTCGGCATCCAGCTTTGCTTCTAACGCACGGCTCACACCTTCGCAATCATCAATATCTACGCCGCCTTCTTTATCAATATAAATGCGTAAATACCAGTTTGCACCCTCTTTTACAAACTCTAAATCAACCAATTCTAAATTTCTCTCAGCAATAATGGGTTCCAAAATAGGCATTATCTTCTTTTCCGTATTACTAATTTTTGCCATTCTTACACCTCTTTAAAAAAATTTGCCTATGCAATAACAAAGAGTGGGTATTTACCCACTCTTTCGTCCGCATACTATAAGTTCCTTGCACCAGTATAACACTGTCCATTTCAAAATGCAAGACCTTTCCTATATTTTTCCCCATTGTGATTCTTCAAAAAAACCCCTTAATCGAATCATTATTTTTAAAACAATCCCTCCACAATAAGAGAGATATGGTCATTTTGGATCTCAAATAATATTGGCCAAAAGCGGCGTTAACAAAATTGGCAAAAACATGGCAGGAAGATAGTTTAAAACCTTTAATTTGGTAATCCCCACCATGTTCAACCCCAATGCAAAAATCAAAACCGATCCTACACAAGTCATTTCTGCAACTACGGCATCCGTTAAAAAAGGTGCAACCACCTGTGCCAGCAAAACAATGCTTCCTTGAAAAACCAATACAAATACAGCGGAAAGCATTACTCCAACACCAAGGGTAGATGCAAATATCATGGAAGAGATAAAATCAAGTACAGATTTTGTAAAAAGCATTTCATAATTTCCTGATAACCCCGCTTGCAAGGAACCCACAACAGTCATGGCACCCACACAAAATAACAATGACGCAGCAATAAATCCTTCAGCCAAAGAAACGCTCCCATCCTCTTTTTTAAATTTTTGTTCCAACCTCTGCGCAAATCGTTTCAGCTTTGCGTCCAAATCAAAGCCCTCTCCAATGATAATTCCAATTGCCATAGAAATAATCAAAACCAATGTATTGCTTCCTTTTAATGCCCCCGACCAACCGATATATAATGTACAAAGCCCAAGGCCTTTCATCATTGCTTCAGAAATTCTTTGTGGCATTCCCGTTTTTACCGCCATGCCAATGGCACTGCCAAAAATAATTACAATTGCATTTACAATAACTCCCAGCATTTATCTCACCTCATCTTGCTTATAAGCATTGCAAGTATAGCATTTTTCAAAATGTTTGTCCATAAATACAATAATCCCAAATACAAAAATACGTTTTTTTCATAAAAAAATCCCCCGTAATTTACGAGGGATACCAGTTTAATATAAATACTTTGTTTAAGAATCAAGAAAAAACCCTATTTCCAGAGGTTTTAAATATCTTTGCTATTCCTAATAAAAATTTATCATTTGATACGGTAAAAGGCTTATTGACGGATATATGTTTCAATAATTTCTTGATATTTTCCGCTTTCCTTTAAATCCTCCAAGCCTTTGTTGAACATTTCCAAAAGTTCTGCATTTTCACCCTTAGGGACTGCAAAACCATAGGGGCTTTTTCGTTCGATATCAGAGACAATTTTCAACTCCATCCCCTGAGAAATAATATAACCCAATACGGGATAATCTTCAAATAAGGCTACACTATTGCCGTTTAGAACATCCTTATATACTTCACTAAATTCATCAAAAGTCACAATTCTAAAGTCATACTTATCTTGAATAGATCTTGCATACGCTTCTGCTTCGGTACCAAGGGCAACGGCAACGGCTACAGTTTTGCCTGCTAAATCTTCATAACTATTAATATCTCGTCTTGCGGCATCTACGCCCATAACGATACCACCCTCGAAATAAGGGTCAGAATAATCAAGCTTTTCCTTTCTTTCCTCTGTAATACTAATCCCGCCCATAGCGGCATCTACTTCGCCTTTCTCCACCGCCTGGAGCATCTCATTAAAGGTCATAGGTACTAATTCATATGTAAATCCCTGTTCTTTGGCAATGGCCGACAACAGATCAATGTCAATCCCTACATACTGATCTAAGGTGTTTTTAAACTCAAAAGGTGCAAATTCTGTATTTGTCGCAATAATATAGTTTTTTGTTTCAGTAGGTGTTACCCCTTCAGCTGTAATGGTTACCTTGGCTTCCTTCTTGCCACCGCAAGCTGCCAATCCAATTGCCATAGCAAATGCCATAATCAACACATTTACCCTCTTAAACAAACTCACCTCAAAAGCCCCCCCTTTTTTCTGTTCCACGACTCATGTGAATAGCACCTTCATCGTATTCCATAAAGCAAGTTTATTCGCAAAGCATATGCAACAAAGAGCTACTACCCAATCTGTCCGCCCCCATATTCAAAAAATCTTCCGCATCTTGAATACTTTTAATTCCGCCTGCTGCTTTGATTTTTGTGTCACCAAAGACATGTTTTGCAAACAATTGGATATCCTCTAATGTCGCCCCACCTTTACTAAAACCCGTACTTGTTTTAATATAATCCGCCTTAGAAGTGCTTACAATTTCACACATACGAACTTTTTCTTCCTCTGTGAGCAAGCAGGTCTCAACAATGACCTTAAGGATCTTAGCTCCACAGACATATTTCACTGCATTGATTTCCTGCAAAATTTTCTCGTAATGGCCTTCTTTCAGCCAGCCTAAATTGATCACCATATCAATTTCATTTGCACCATTTTTAATTGCTTCACTTGTTTCAAAAACTTTTGCCACGGTAGTTTGATACCCATTAGGAAAACCGATTACCGTACAAATTGCAACCTTTCCCTGCACAAAAGAAGCAGCCTGTGAAACAAAGGACGGCGGAATACAAACCGATGCCGTTTTCTGTTTCATCCCTTCGTTGCAAACTTCCATAACCTGCTCCCATGTAGCATCCTGCTTTAATAAAGTATGATCAATATGGCTAATTATGCACTGTTTTTCCATTTAGCACCCTCCTAAAACCGCAATTTTTCCATTTATATCCTGTTAAAAACTCGCTAACAACGACTTTTCACAAGCTAGCCTCATAAATAATTCCCATCTCCATAAATTATCTTCTTTTCCATATACAAAAAAACGTTGCTTTTCAGCAACGTTTTTTTGTAATTAAGCCTCTGTTGTAGCTTCCGCTTCAGTATTTTCTTCTTCTGCAGGAGCTTCCGCCTGTCTCTTGGAAAGGCTAATCTTTTTCTGTTCTGTGTTAACTTCCAAAACTTTCACGCTGATTACTTCGCCAACTTTCAGCTCGTCTTCAGGTTTTACTACATGTTTGTTTGCGATCTGGGAGATATGTACCAGACCATCAACGCCAGGTTCCAATTCAACAAATGCGCCGAAAGGTACCATACGAACAACCTTACCTTCAACAATTGTGCCAACTGCGTATTTTTCAGCTACAAAATTCCAAGGGTTCATTTTGATGTCTTTCAAGGAAAGGCTGATTTTGCCTTTTTCTTTGTCTACATCTAAAACAAATACCTCAACAGTCTGACCTTCTTTTAATACTTCCTTGGGGTTGGTAATTCTGCCCCAGCTCATTTCGGAAATATGAATCAAACCGTCAACGCCGCCCAAGTCAACAAACGCACCAAAATCTGTCAATCTGCTAACTGTACCTGTAACCTTAGAACCAGCTTCAATAGAAGCA
The DNA here is from genome assembly GCF_030625865.1 of Anaerotignum sp. Taxonomy (GTDB): domain Bacteria; phylum Bacillota; class Clostridia; order Lachnospirales; family Anaerotignaceae; genus Chakrabartyella. The sequence goes on from NZ_DAOUQB010000004.1 coordinate 22,213, forward strand.
AACAACGCTGCTCTCTTTGCACTGATTTCCTTTTCAACCAAAGCTTTTCTGCCACCGATAATACGACGTTTTACTCTGTCCATTTCAATGATATTAAAATCCAATTCCTGGCCTTTGAAAACGCTCAAATCTTCGATAAATCTATTTGAAACCTGAGAAGATGGAATAAATACTCTCACACCGTTAACAACTGCAATTAAGCCACCTTTAACCACTTCTGTTACAGTACCTGCAACAACTGTTTTTTCGTTGAAAGCTACTTCAATGTCTTCCATACCCTTCTGCGCTTCAATACGCTTTTTGGACAAAAGAACATTACCATCGCCGTCGTTTACACGGATTACAAATACTTCAATTTCATCTCCAGGCTGAACTAATTCACTGGGGATCACTGTTGGATCACTGCTAAATTCACCTCTGGGAATTACACCATCGGATTTATAGCCGAGATTAACGGAAACTTCTTCGTTTACAACCTGAATTACAGTGCCTTTTACAACATCGCCTGTGTGCAGGGTAACGAGAGAATCTTCTAACATTTGTTCGAATGTAATTTCCTCACTTCCTTCTAAATTTTGTACTGCATTATCAAATGCTTCGCTCATAGTAACAACTACCTCCTTAATTATTGCAGGTGGAGTAGACGCACCCGCAGTTATACCTATTTTATCATTCTTTAAAAAATTATTCAACACCAAATCGCAAATTGTTTCAATGTGGACAGTATTATTACAATTTTTCCCGCAAATCTCTACCAATTTTTGGGTATTAGAGCTTTTTTTGTCGCCAATCACAATCATTTTGTCAACTTTTTGTGATAATGCAACGGCTTCTGTCTGCCGTTTCTCCGTTGCGGAACAAATGGTATTGAATACTTCCAATTGAATATTTTTCTTGTTTAATTCTTTTACAATTTCCTCAAATCGACTTTGGCGAAAAGTTGTCTGCACCACGAGGATATACTTCTGCCCGTCTTTCAATTCCAATGCAGATGCTTCCTGGGGTGTCTCAATTATTTCCGCCTCATTTTCGCACCATCCATTGATTCCAATCACCTCAGGATGTTGGCTGTTGCCGGCGATAATCACGCCCTCATTTAAATCGTGATGCTCCTTCACCAGGTTATGGATTTTTTTCACAAAAGGACAGGTACCGTCAATCATACCCAGACCCTTTTCTTCCAGCGCATCATAAAGAGCCTTCCCCACGCCATGAGAACGTATCAAAACTGCGCCTTCTTCAATATTGTCAAGGCTTTCTATAATGGCAAGCCCCTTTTTTTCCAAATCCCCTGTAACCTCTTTATTATGAATCAACGGACCGTAGGAATAGGTTTTTTCCTTTTTTTCAATCTGTTTGTATGCCATTTCAATGGCTCTTTTCACCCCAAAGCAAAACCCTGCCGATTGGGCTAATATAATCTCACTCATAGTTTAACCTTCATCTCCTGGACCTTACCCATTATTTTTTCTGTAATTTCTTCCATCAGTTCCGTGTTAATTTTTATACCACGGTATTCCTCTAACATCATCGGTTCACCAAATTCAATTCTAATTTCCGAGCGAAACTTGTAACTACCTGAAATTGTAACAGGAATCACCGGTGCATCACCCTTCAAAGCAAACATGGCAACGCCGGCTTTTGCCGCTTTTGCCTCACCCTCTTTTACCCGTGTTCCTTCTGCAAATATTCCCAGCAATTCTCCACTTTTCAGTACGTTGATCGCTGTTTTAAAAGCTTTCATATCCATTACAGACTGGCGATCCACAGGAAATGCCTTCAAATTACGTAACAAAGCCCCCAAAACCTTATTATGAAACAGTTCTTTTTTTGCAATGTAACGAGGGAGCCGATCCAAATAAACAGCCATGGTGAGAGGATCAAAATTGCTGATATGATTGCAACAAAGCACACCATTGCCTTCTTGGGGAACATTCTCCTTCCCTACTATTTTTACTTTAAACATAATTGTATAAAAAATCTTAACAAGCACCTTTACCACAGGATATAGCGACATTATTACACCTCACTTATTTTTCCTTCTGCAATCTTTACGATTGTTTCCGCAACTTCATCAATGGTCATATTCGTTGTATCCAAATAGACCGCATCCTTCGCCTTACATAAAGGACTGTATTTACGGTTCATATCATTTTCATCTCGACGAAGGATCTCCTGCCGTATTGCATCAAATGCAGGCTTTTCTCCTTTTGCCTCCAACTCACCCATACGACGCTTTGCTCTTTCATCAACACCGGCATCCATATAAATTTTCACTTCTGCCTGAGGAAGTACAAAGGTACCAATATCTCTGCCATCCATAATCACAGCATACTTTTTGGCCATTTCTTTTTGCATATGGCTTAATTTTTGCCGCACAGATTGAATGGTAGCAACCTGAGAAGCCCCCTGTCCAATTTCTTGGGTTCTGATTTTTTGGGTAATCTCTTCGCCGTCCAAAAAAATCAGCTGTCCATCCCTTGTAGGCTGTATTTCCAGCTTTATTTCATCTAATAATGATAAAACACTCATTTCATCCAAAGGAGAAATTCCCTTTTGGATACAAAAATATGCTACTGCACGATACATGGCACCTGTATCCACATAAATAATACCCAACCTCTTTGCAACAGCCTTTGCAACTGTACTCTTTCCGGATCCCGCCGGACCGTCCACCGCAATGGCAAACTTCCTCATTCCAATTCCTCCTATCATTGGGCCAATACGCCTTCTCCCGCCGTATAACCGCTTGAAAAGGCAATTTGCAAATTATAGCCTCCCGTATAAGCATCCACATCCAACACTTCTCCTGCAAAATGAAGATTTTTTACAAACTTGCTTTCCATAGTAGAAGGATCCATTTCATCCACACAAATTCCGCCGCAAGTTATTACGGCCTCATTAAATCCTGCTGTTCCGGTGATAGTTAAAGGCAGTCCTTTCAATAAGGAAAGAAGGTTCTTTCTTTCTTCTTTCGTAATATTGTTCACCTTTTTATCCGCCGCAATCCCGGAGAGGGCAATGATAACAGGGATTAGTTTTTTCGGCAACAGGTCATCCAATGCATTGCCAAAATCTCGGTTGGCATACTTCTCAAAATCACGAAGCAAACGCATATCCAGCTTTTTTTCATCCATAGCCGGCTTTAAATCAATATACAGGCGATAACCCTCTTCCATCGAAAAGAGCAGATGCCTGCTGGCACTTAAAATTACAGGGCCCGATACACCATAATGGGTGAAAAGCATTTCCCCGAATTCTTCAAAAACAGTTTTTCCCTTTTTATTTTTCACCTGAATGGAGATGTTGCGCAGGCTTAAGCCCATCAAGCTTTTGCACCATGCCTCTTCCGCTTTCAAAGGAACCAAGGATGGGTATAGCTTCGTCACCTGATGCCCAGCCTTTTTTGCAAAACGGTACCCATCTCCCGTAGAACCTGTTGCGGGATAGGATAAACCACCTGTGGCAACAATCACTGCATCCGCCTCAACAACCGTTCCTTTTTTCAATCGCACGCCAACCGCTCTGCCTTGGGAAATCAAAACTTCCTCCACAGGGCTGTCCAAATGCAGCTTCACCTTACTTTCTCGCAAATATTGTTCCAACGCAAACACAACATCCAAGGATTTATCGGAAACAGGGAAAACACGTCTTCCTCTTTCCACCTTGGTCTCCAAGCCTAAGCGATGAAATAATTCTTGGGTTTGGGGGCTATCTAAATGATAAAATGCGCTGTACATAAAATAAGGGTTTCCCGGAATATTTTCCAAAAGTGTTTCCACATCACAATCATTGGTAAGGTTACAGCGACCTTTTCCCGTAATTAAAATCTTTTTTCCCAAGCGATTATTTTTTTCATATAAATGTACTTCATATCCACGGCTTCCCGCTCTTGCTGCCGCCATCATTCCCGCAGCGCCACCGCCCACCACAATAATTTTTTCCATATTGTCACCTATTTTTCAATAATTCGGCCATTTCCAAATGTGCCTTGTCATTTAGCGTCATTAAAAACTTTTTATCATCAAAAGTAATATCAATCATAGAAATTGATGTATTCGTCAGCCACATTCTACGGTACATGGTTAAATCCAAACCCAATAGCTTAATCATAAAAACCCGTAGCAACCCGCCATGAGAAACAATGGCAATCCGCTGACCTCTATGTTTTTTTATAATTTCTTCAAAGCCTGCCATAGAACGCTCTGCCACCTTATGGAATGACCCTTCCCCAGGCATAGTATGGGCAAAAGGGTTATCAAAAAAATCCGTATATGGCTTTCCGTATTTTTCCGTGAGTTCCGCCACGGTATGCCCTTCCCATTCGCCAAAATTAATTTCTTTGAAATGCTCGTCCATAATAAGAGAGAGCCCTTTTTGTTGCGCAATGGGTGTAGCTGTAGCAATTGCCCGTTTCAAGGGAGATACATATATGGCATCCAAAGGCATATATGTAAATCGTTTGGCTAAAAGTTCCGCCTGCCATTTTCCTTCTTCGGATAGCTCAATGTCTGTCCAACCCTGATAACGTCCGCCTCTATTCCACTCCGTCTCGCCATGACGGATTAAGTATAATCTTGTTTTTTCCTGTTTCATATGAAATCATTCCTTTTTATGAAATTTCTTAACTATATATTATACGTGACACACCCTTTTCTTTCAAGAAAAAAAGCCCCAAAAGGCATATCCTCATGTAATTTAAACTCAAAAACAATGTTGACCATTCTCCGGAGTTCAAAAATTACCACAATATGCATTGGAGCTTTCTGCGTATGAAAACCACTTTTACCCACCAACTACCCTGTGGCTTAAAAAGTTTCATAAAACATTCCTTTTCCAATTCATGAATAAATTAAAATTTCCCAACAAGAATTTATACCGTTTGGTGAATTACATATATTTTTGTTTTCAATTTTTTCCTATTATAAATAAAAAGAGCTTTTATAACCCTTTCAAATATTTTACTTCTTTGGGCGTAAGATGACGATACTTTCCCCTGGGCAAATCTCCAAGTTTCAATTCCCCCGTAGCAACCCTTTTCAATTGCGCAACAGGGTGCTTAATCGCCTCACACATCTTACGAACCTGTCTGTTTCTCCCCTCATGAATCACAATTTCCACAACGGATTGACGATCACCTTTTTCTAAAATCTGAATTTTAGCAGGCTTGGTTTTTCTGCCGTCAATAAAAACTCCTCGGCGAAATTTTTGTAAATCCATATCATCAGGAGTGCCATAAAGCTTTGCGGTATATGTTTTCTCCACATCATGCTTGGGATGGGTTAGTTTATATGTTAAATCCCCATCATTCGTCAACAAAAGCAATCCAGAAGTATCATAATCCAATCTGCCCACAGGAAAAATTCTTTCTTTTACGTCCCTTATCAAATCCATAACCCCGGGGCGTCCGAACTGCTCCTTTGCCGTTGTCACATAGCCTTCCGGCTTGTGGAGCATAATATAAACCATTTCCACTTCTTTTTTGCTGACTTTTTTATCTTGATACAAAACCTCATCTTTTTGAGGGTCAACTTTCGTGCCTAATTCCGTTATTACCTTTCCGTTTACTTTTATCTTCCCCGCTGCAATCAGTTCCTCTGCCTTTCGGCGGGATGCAACGCCTGCTTCCGCAAGAAATTTTTGAAGTCTTTCTTCCATACTGTTCCTCCATCTCTATCACATTGGAATCAGTATACCCCACAGGAAAAAGAAAGTCAAAGAAACTCTAAAACCAAGTAATCCAATTTTTATATAAATAGGAATACCAATCCGCTAAGGTATATGCCGATGCAGAGTCATTTGCTACAATGGGTATTTCCGTCAGCACCTCATCTTTCAGCTTAAGTTGGGCGTTTCCAAGCTTTTGCCCTGCTTGAACAGGAGCCTCTATGCTTTTGGGTAAAGATATGCTTATCTGCAAAGTTGCCTCCTCCTCTTTAGAAAACAAAGCTTGGTATCCTTCCTGCAAAACAGCGTCCACGGAGGACACCTTGGAATGCAAAACAGAAACGTTTCCGCAAACCTCCCCCTTTTTCACCGCTTCATAAGGAAAAAAGGTAGCAAAACCATAGTTCATAATTTCCTTTGTATCCGTCCATTTTTTCTCTTTACCCGTTGTTCCCCAACCACTGCCCAAAACAGCACTTACCAGTCGTACACTGTTTTGCTCTGCCGCCCCTACAAAGCAATGCCCTGCTTTATTGGTAAAACCTGTTTTTACACCCATTGCCCCTTTGTACTCTTTTAAAAAACGGTCGGCATTGGTAACTTGGCACTGTCTTTTTCCTGTGACCTCAGAAACTGTCACCTCTGGCAAAGCAATAATCCGACAAAACTCCTCATTTTTCAACGCATATGTAGCGATCAACGCCATGTCTTTCGCCGTGGAGTGATGTTTTGCAAAAGGAATCTGGCTGTCTAAACCATTGGGAGAACCGAAAACCGTATCTTCCGCCCCAATTTCAGCCGCTTTTTCTGTCATAAGTGCACAAAAAGCCTCCACACTCCCGGAAACATGCTCTGCCAACGCCACCGCAGTGTCATTGTAAGAACGCAACATCATAGCTGAAAGTAACTCTCCAACTTTCCATTGCTCTCCCGTCTTTAAATCCATATTTACCTCCGGCTGAGCAGCAGCGTTTTTGCTAACGGTAACCACATCGTCAAGCTTTGCATTTTCCAAAACCAAAATTGCTGTCATAATTTTTGTTGTACTCGCCATGGCCAGCGGTTCTTCTTCATTTTTCCCCCATAGCAAACGTCCGGTGTTTCCATCTACCAAAGCTGCTCCCTGCGCGCCTACGGAAGGCTCCCCTCCATAAGCAATGGAACAGCATAAAAAAAGCAGGAGAATAAAGATCCCTGCACGCCTCATGTGCATCACCCCTCTCCTGCTATGTTTATTCAGCTTTTCTATAATTCATACAAAAAAACAATCTGTTTTGGACATTCGCAAAAAATCTCGTATTGCAAATCAATCTCTGAATATATTTACCTCAGTAACCTGATTTTCCGCAATCTCCAACACTAACCATTCGCTGTCAATGGAAATGAGCCCTCTTTCCGGCCCTAAGTAATAAACCAAATTCCCATCTGTCTTAAAATACTCTGTTTCTGTATCTTTCCCCAGCAACAAAATAACTTCTTCCTTAGTCATCCCCAATAAATCGTGATTTTCCAATAAGTTATCCACCATGTCTACCCTTTTTTGTGGATCATTAACCCATCGTTCTGTTGAAAATGTGTGTATCATTTTACTGCGGACAACTACAAACACAATAAAAATAATGATGAGAAAACCAATTGTAAATTTTTTCTTATTCTTTGATAGAATTGCTTTCATCCTCCTCCATCTTTGAAGCTTCCTCCAATTCAGGCAATTCAGCTATGTTTTTGAATCCGAAATAGCGCAAAAATTCGTTGGTTGTCCCAAACATAATGGGCTTTCCGGGGCTTTCCATTCGCCCCACCTCGCAAACCAATTTTTTCTCAACCAGTTTGCTTACGGCATGTTCTGCACTGACACCACGAATTTCTTCAATCTGTGCACGGGTAATGGGCTGTTTATAAGCAACAATCGCCAATGTTTCCAGTAATGCCTGGGTTAAGCCCTGTCGGTTGGGGCTTTTATACATATTTCTTATGTATTCAAAACACTCCGCGGCAGTACACATCTGGTAAGCGCCATTGATTTCAACAATGCGAATTCCACGGCTTTCATTCTCATATTTATCTGCCAAAGTATGAATAATTGCTTTAGCCGTAGCCTTGTCCATTTCAATCGTTTGGGCAATTGCCGTCAAAGACACTGCCTCACCGGAAATAAACAGTAAGGACTCCACCACTGCTTCCAACTCAGATAATCTCATGCAAATCCCTTCCATCATATCTCGATATGGTAATTTCCCCAAAAGTCATTTTTTGAACAATTTGTACTTCTTTTCGTTTAATCAACTCTAATAATGCTAAAAAAGTTACGACTTTTTCCATCTTACCGGAATTTTTCCGAAAAATCGAAAGAAAGGTAGTCTTAGGTTGCAAAATCAGCATATCTCGGATATACTCCATCTTTTCCTGTACCGTAAATAAATCCCTGGGAACCGTTTTGAAGGAGCTTCGCACATGATCTACCTTGGTTTCCTTCCTGTGCATTACTTGGCGGAATGCCAAATATAAATCCTCCATACTTAAACCTTGAAGGAAATCCTCCAAAGTCTGGGATTCCTTTCCTTTCAACTGTTTCACCGCTTGATCAGCTTCTTTGTAAAGCACCAGAGCTGCATCTTCTTCCCGTTGGCGCCATTCTTCCGTAACTTCTTTTATTTTTTTATATTCCAAAAGCTTTAATACTAATTCTTCTCTGGGATCAGGGCCTTCTTCTTCCTCATTCTTGGGCTTGGGTAAAAGCAGCTTGCTCTTGATTTCCAAAAGAGTTGCCGCCATAACCAAAAATTCACTCATATCGTCCATATCTCTATCTTCTGCAGCATCTAGATATTCTAAATATTGGTCTGTCAAACGTGCCATGGGGATATCATAAATATCAATTTCATTTTTTTCTATGAGGTGATACAAAAGATCCAACGGCCCCTCAAAAGCATCTAATCGAATCGTAATTTTTTCCAATGAAATCACCTCTGCCCAATCCGCTTATAAAATAAAGAAAATCCGCCCTAAGATATTGATCACAAAATTGATAATTCCACCAAATAAACCTTGAAAAGCCCCAAAAAATAACAGGAACAGAAAAATCATCTGCACCATCTTTTCGTATTGCAGATACTGAAAATATTTATTTGCAGGCAAAGACACAGAAAGCACTTTTATACAATCCATAGGGGAGACAGGCAAAATATTATATACTGCCAATCCTACGTTATAGTAACATAAATAATTGAAGACCATCGCTAAATAAACATTCCCAACAGATGCCTTCGTATACAGCGCCAAAAAGATGATCCCCAAAACCAAATTTGCAACTGAGGGTAAAACTGCAACCAAAAGGGTATCTCTTTTTCTGTTTTTGTAATATAAAGCACTGGTTTCTACCGGCTTTCCCCAACCAAAGCCACCGCTGTAAAACAACAACAAAAAGCCAATGGGTTCAAAGTGGTTCACGGGGTTCAATGTCAAACGGCCCTTGCTTTTTGGCAAAGTATCTCCCAATGCTGTGGAAACCGCAGCTCTTGTAAACTCATGTATGGTTGTAGCAACAATAATACCGGGTATGCTCACCAAAAAAATCCAAAAGTAATTCATTCTATCCTATTCCTTTCCAAAGAAAATTGTTTTCCAATTTATAATGATACCAGAAATTCAAACCACAGTCAATTTAACCCTTTTTTAAAAATCAAATTTCCCTTCTTTTTTTGCAAAGTCAACTTGACATTTTGTGCAAAGTGAACTATACTAAAGCAAAGTTAACTTTGCAGAAAGGATGTGGATCATGAAAACACGAATCCCTGAACTACGGCGTCAGCAAAAGCTGTCTCAAGAAGAACTTGCAAAAGCAGTGGGTGTAACACGCCAAACGATCACTTCCCTTGAAGTGGGTAAATACACCGCTTCTTTGGTACTGGCCCATAAAATTGCCCTTTACTTTAACTTAACCATTGAAGAAGTTTTTTTATTTGATGAGGAGGAAAAATCATGAAAAAAATAAGTTTTGAGAAGCGGCTGCGGCTGCGGCTCCAAGTAAATATCGCCTGCATGATACTATCTGCCATTTTGTTTGCCATTGTTCTTTGGAATAAAGACTTTGCATTCCTTCAGCCTATGTATTCAGCTTCCCTTTTTGGTCTTTTTTTTGCATCACTAGCCTTGTTTATACGCAACAAAAAGCTAAAAATGGATCCTGAAAAAATGAGAACAATGGAACTACTGGAAACAGACGAACGGAATGTTCTGATCATTCGTGTAAGCTATACTATCTTCACCTATGTTTCCTTTGGTATTCTTTATATCTCTATGTTGATTTCAGGCTTTTTTTCCACAACAGTTTTCTATACCTTGGAAACCCTTCTTTGTGCTAACTTAGTTTTAGTCCTTTTTATTCGTAAAATGGTGGAGAAAATATATTAATCCTTGCTTTTTAGAATAAGGGAAGTCACAGAACAATTTGTTTGTGACTTCCCTTTCATATATGTACATTATATTCTTCAACTCTGCCTAAAAGCATAAGGAAAGATTTCCAATATACACTTTACTGCATTCCGGTTTTTCCTTCATATACCTTCTGCATAAAGGGTACAGAAACCTCCAGCTCCTTCGCTAATCTGCATCCATTGCCCACCAGCCATTCAAATTCCGTTTCCTCTTTCCCTTCAAGCATATCTCTATATAAAGAAGTGATGGTTTCCGGGGGGAATTTCAAAAAGCCCTCCATATTTCTTTGAGGCATATCATCCATGCCTGTAACTCCAGATGCCTTTGCTAAACGGAGAATATCTTCAAAAATCCCTCGCAAAAATTCCATCTTTTCTTTATCTTCTTGGATTTTCCCCGCTTGGCAGTCAAAGTAAATAAAACCACAGCTATTGCCGCACATCATGGCATACTTCTCCCAAAGTTCTTTCATGATATCCTGCCCATAGGTAGAGGGTAATCCTCCCTCATTTAGCATTGCCACAAGTTTTCTGGCTTTTTCGTTGTCCTTTCCATGGGCAAACCCTATGCCAATGCGCAAAAGCTTTCCTCCATTAAAAACGTGGCCAGTTTCTACAATATTGGAAAAACAATAAATATAGCTGTCGCTTACAACCCCTTTTCCGTCCAACCACCGGGAGACTGCTCTTGAAGCAGTAATACCATTTTGCAAAGGAACAACCAAAGTATCCTCTCCAACAATGTCTGCATATTTTTTGCAGGCTGCCTCTAATCCATAGCTTTTACTGCAAAGAAACAGAACATCCACAACCCCAATTTCCTTAGGGTCATCGGTAACCAAACCAGGACATATTTTATGACTCCCCAAAATATCCGACTCTAGATAAAGCCCTTTCTCCTGCAAAACCTGTTTCGTCTCTTCACGGGCAATGAAAATTAAATCTTTTTCATACTTTCTTAATCCTCCGGCAACGGTAGCCCCAACGGCACCTAAGCCCAATATCGCAATTTTCATTGTATCCTCCTTATGTCTGGTATTTAATATCGTAACGGAATATCCGAGAGCTTCACAGGAATATCCAGCCCTTGCCCCATTAGAAATGAACGCACACCTCGCACTGCAATATCGCTGTTATTTTTTGCACCCACCATGACAGATTCCAGTGGTATAGGTGTACCAATCCCATCAAATTCCACCATAATATAGGGTAAAAAAACCTGCTCTAGAATTCTAAACCTTGGTCGTCCTCCCCGTTCTGTTGCCAAAGGTGAAAAGACAAATCGATATTCCTCTTCCCCCTTAAAAAATTCGCTCTTAAAAAACATGGCATACACCGAGCAAACCATTGCCATATCACCGCCAATTTCAATTAAGGATTCTTCCCTTATGTCACCGGTTTCCTCAAAAATAGCCTCCAAATCCGAATAACCATCGTTAACCCCTCGTCGAATGCAGGAGAGCAGTGCCTCTAACAAGCAGGAAATTTGTACTTCCTCGTCATAAATAACCGTACCATGCAAAAACGACCTACTAGAAAACCCTTGCACCAGCTTCTCATAATCAAATCCAAGACAATACCCCTTAAAATCAGTAAATTCAGCCCAAAGCAAAGCGCTGTTTTCTTGCTTGGAAAAGGAAACCACATAAAAACTTATGTGATCCTCCTCCGGGATACAAACGGTTTGACAGGAAGGGGTTATAATGGCAAGCTCATCCATCTCTGCTTTTATAATACGATATAACCTCCGCCCCAGTTCTTTATTAACAATATATCGATCAATTAATTTATCCAAAACCTCTAAGGAATATAGAAATTCAAGTTTGTCATTCAAAAAATCGCTTTTCGTAGCAATAAATTGTCTATTTTCAACAATACCTTGAATTCCCTCTGCTGTTGTATAATGGTACAATTTATCACCGCTGTTGCAAAGGGGTACATGTATCCAATCATCTAAATATTTTGTTGTTCTCCCTGTTTCCACTTGGGAAGCCTCCCGTCACTGTCTGATTTGCCCGTTTCCATAAATAATATATTTTGTCGTTGTTAGTTCCTTCAAGCCCATGGGCCCTCTTGCATGGAGCTTTTGGGTACTGATCCCAATTTCCGCACCAAAACCAAACTGAGCTCCATCGGTAAAACGGGTTGAAGCATTGACATATACCGCCGCCGCATCTACTTCATTTAAAAACCGCTGGGCATTGGTGTAGTTTTCCGTAAGAATTGCTTCCGAATGTCCCGTTGAATATTTCCGAATATGGCTGATTGCTTCATCTATGTTTTGCACCACACGGGTAGAAATAATATAATCTGTATATTCCGTTGCCCAATCCTCTTGGGTTGCAGGTACGGAACCGGAAATTAAGGCACAGGCAGTTTCATCGCCTCTAATTTCCACGTTTTTCTGTTGTAAAGCCTCTCCCACCATAGGAAGAAACTGATCCGCAATTTTTTCATGCACCAATAGGCTTTCGCAAGCATTGCAAACGCCGGGACGCTGGGTTTTGGCGTTCATCACAATCGCCACAGCCTTGTCTAACTCTGCCGTTTCGTCCACAAAAATATGACAGTTTCCAACACCTGTTTCTATCACCGGCACAGTACTGTTTTGCACCACACTTTGAATTAATCCCGCTCCTCCTCGAGGAATTAAAACATCCAGATATCCGTTTAGGCGCATCATTTCATTTGCAGTCTCTCTGGAAGTATCGGGCACCACCTGAACAATGTCTCCGGGTAATCCCTGTTTTTCAAGGGCTTCACGAAATACGGAAACAACCGCTTGATTCGTACGAAATGCCTCTTTGCCTCCCCTTAGTATTACCGCACTGCCAGCCTTTAAGCATAAACCGAAGGCATCCGCAGTAACGTTTGGTCTGGCTTCGAAAATAATTCCAATTACCCCCATTGGCACCCGCTTTTGCCCGATTACCAGTCCATTGTCCAATGTTTTCATAAAAAGCACCTCACCCACAGGGTCATCTAAGGCCGCTACTTGACAAAGTCCCTCCGCCATTTCCTCAAGCCTTGCCCGGGTTAAGGTTAAACGGTCGATAAAAGCCCCCTTGATTCCCGATGCCAAAGCCGCATCAACGTCTTCTTTATTCGCTCCAAGAATATTTTCTGCCGCTGCCAAAAGTGCTTCTGCCGCACAGCAAAGAGCCTCATTTTTTTTCGGTGTAGGCAAAACCGCCAATACTACAGAAGCATCCTTTGCTTTTTTTCCCATTTCAACTAAAACACTCATCATTACAACCCCCTATCACGCCTTTTTCTGTCACAATACAATCAACGGGTATATCATATGCATCAACCTGCAAATCATCCTCCATGATCTGAAAGGAAAACGCCACGGCAATTTTATAAATATCGGGATATTGCTGAAAAAATCTATCATAATATCCCCCGCCATAGCCATAACGATTTCCTTTTTTATCAAATACACTTCCTGGCACAAGGAAAAAATCTCTTTCCCCCGGCGTCACTTCTTCATCTTCCCCTTTTTCCGGCTCCATTACACCAAAACGACTTTTTTTAAGTTCTAAAAAAGAGGATATGGTTACAAAATACATTCTTCCCTTCAATTTTGCAACGGGAACAGCAACTTTCTTTCCGTCCCTCCAAGCCTGCTCAATCAATTGGTATGTATTTACCTCCTCACCCATGCTGATATAGGTGAATATGGTATCTGCTTTTTGATATCTTTCACTGCTGCAAAGAATGTCAATAATCCTGCTGCTTTCCTTTTGTCGGACTTCTTCTGACATTTCTTTTCTTTTTTGCAATATTTTTTGTCGCAATTTATTTTTCATTGCCGCAACACCCCTATTGTTAATATGATGAATAAGCTACCACAAAATGACAGCGTCCAAAATGGCAGCTTCTTGTTTCCCAATAAATTTTTTAATATTACATACAAAAAATCAGTCCAAAAGCAAACAATACCCAGTACAATCACACTTGAAGCAATGATAAATTCCCCTATATTCATCCAAAGCAAAAGCCCCCAAACAAGGGTAATTCCCATGATAAAAAGTTGTTCTTTCGTAGATTGAAAAATAGGTTGCTCGTTCTCTCCAATAACATTAAAATTTGCACCTAATAAGAAAAATCCGCATAGAGAAGACCCTGCCAAAGCTCCTGTAACAACACGCAAAAATTGCGTACTTTCCCAAAATCCCATGTAACTAAAAAAACCATCAACGGAAATGGGAATAAAAGCACAGGCACCAAGTAGCATGCTCCAAGTTGAATAAGGCTTATTCCCTTTCAGTCTTCCAAAAATGAAAAAAAACACCATAGAAAAAAAGATGCCTGAATAGATTCCCGTACAACGGGCGCAAACGGGCAATTTCATTCCGTCAAGGATAAAACTACGCTCTGCCATCTGATGACAGACGGCAGAGCCAATAAAATCAAATATATCCATAACACTTTTAATAATATGGGAAATAGTAATACATATTCCCAACCACACCAAATAAGCCACCAACAATGCAACACAAAAACCAGATAGCAAACATAATACAGCTAACGGTAATCAGTGTTTTGCCAAACCCACGGTAATCCTCAACCGGGCTTTTTAGTAAAACAATACCTGCGATTAAACCGGCAACCTGACCAACTCCACCCACAAAAATAATCAAAAGAGTTATAATTACTTTTAATATTGTGGGAATCGTCTGTTCCTGAACGGGTTTTGGCTCCGTAGATTGATAGTCCTCCCAACTTCTTGTCTGATTTTCAGCCTGAAATTTCTGGGAAGTCCCATTTTCGTCTTCCACCGTAAATTCTTTTACTACTTCTGCTTCCTGCCCATTATCTTCTTTGGAATTTGCTTCATTTGTTTTTAAATTACAAATGGGACAACCCAAGCTTTCATCTAAAATTTGTCTCCCGCATTTGGGGCAATAACTCATACTAATCGCTCCTTATCTTATTTTACGCTTTCTTGCTGTGAAAGAATGTACCCACATCGTCACCGGCAATTACCCGATGGATAATAGTGGGATCCTCACCTAACACGATAGACATTCTTACCCCGGCATTTTGGCAAATGGATGCCGCTTGCAACTTGGTAAGCATTCCTCCCACACTAAACTGAGAGCCTTTGTCTCCGGCCATTTTCTTTATTTCGTCAGTAACCCACTCCACAGATGAGATTCTTTTCGCGTTGGGATTGGTTTTGGGGTCCTGATCATACAAAGCATCAATATCTGTCATCAAAATCAAAAGATCCGCTCCGATAATTTCTGCTACCAGGGCAGAAAGCCTGTCATTATCAGAAATTTCAATTTCATAGGTAGAAATAGTATCATTGGCATTTACAATGGGGATCACCCCAAGTTCCATCAATGTCTCCATGGTATTTTTCGTATTCTGATAACGATTATCATTGCTGATTTCTTCTTTTGTCAGTAAAACCTGAGCAACCGTTTGATTATAGCGATCAAAAAAATTATGATAAATTTGCATAATCATAGCCTGTCCCACTGCCGCCGCAGCCTGTTTTTGGCGGATGACCGTCGGTCTTTCTTTCATACCCATACGAACCGCCCCGACGCCAATGGCACCGCTTGTAACCAATACAACATCCTTACCACTGTTTTTAAGGTCCGTTAAAACCCAAGCCAATTCTTCTATCCGCTTTAAGTTTAATAGGCCGTTTGGATATGTAATTGTAGATGTACCAACCTTCACTACAACACGTTTGCAATCCTTCAACAATTCCCTCACAATAATTCACTCCAATTCCTGTGTATAGACAAAGTATACTATATTTTTCTTCCGTAAAAAAGGACTTTCGCTAATTCAAAGAAAATATTAAAGGTTTCTTTATAATATATCTTGTCACTTTAATGATTCTCTTCCATCACCTTAAGAAGCAATTCCACTAATTGGGGGGCAATATTTATACCTGAAAGCTCCTGCATTTCTTTTAACACCATCACCCTGCCCATATTTAAATTATTTTCATTTTTTGATAACATCTCTACATACCTTTCTATCATCGCCATTACCTTGAATATGATAGGGATTTCTTTCATAAAGAGTTTTCAGTATTCCCTGTATTGTATCTACGCTATAGTTTCTCTTTGATAATAACTTCTCCTTATACATTTCCCGCTCAGCATTACCTATTACCTGTTCAATATTCTGAGAAGAATGAACCTCGGTATCAAACCCAATTGCGATGCTGCACTTTATATCAAAAATCTTTTCCTTTGAGATTTCTAATTTTATCTCATCCATAATCTTTAATCCATTTAAATTGCCAAATGTAATGGACAATGGTTAATATTAAGCAAAATCCTATGTATGCCCAAACTCCCAGCAATTTGCCCCTTGCTTCATATACTTCATTTATATGCTTTGGTACAACCATAAAACTATTAATCTGGCTGGTAATATCCCGGCTTATGTCTGCTGCCACTTTTTCTGTAATTGTATCTGTTGAAACTATCCCATTAGAAAACACCATGTCTCCAGTAAAAAAACATTTATGAATTCTTTTATTTTACCACATTCAAGAAATGTTGGAAATAAGAATTATTATTATCTAATCAAGCTTATGCGGCGTTTTATAAATAAAAAAAACCGAAGAACATAGGCCAGCCCATATCCTTCGGTCATATTTATTTCGATAATTTAAAAGAACTTTTTAAAGGAACAATGCGGTTAAATACCATTTTTTCATTTGTAGTATCTTTCACATCCACAATATAGTATCCATTACGCATAAATTGGTAGCGTTCTCCTTTTTTTGCTTCCTTAATGGATGGCTCAATAAAGCATTCTTTTACTTCCAGAGATTTGGGATTCATAATCATCTCTCCGTTAGGATCCTCAGGATTATCCAGCATCATATAATCATACAACCTTGCCGTTGCCTGAACATTTTCCGTTGCACTTACCCAGTGAAGCGTCCCCTTCACTTTTCTGCCTTCAAAACCGCTGCCGCTTTTTGTTTCAGGGTCATAAGTACAATGAACCTCTACCAAATTACCGGCCTCATCCTTCACAATATCCGTACAAGTTACAAAATATGCACCCTTTAAACGCACTTCCTTACCGGGAGCCAAACGGAAGAATTTTTTCACAGGCTCCTCCATAAAGTCATCTCTTTCAATATACAACTCTCTTGTAAAAGGAACTATTCTGGAGCCAAGATCGGCGTTTTCCGGGTTGTTTTCCAACTCCATCATTTCCACCTGACCTTCAGGGTAATTCGTAATCACAAGCTTCAAAGGATCCAAAACTGCCATAACAACCTTAGCTTTTGCCTTTAAGTCATCACGAATACAATAATCCAACAACCCGCTGTCAACCATACTATTGGCCTTGGAGACACCAATTCGCTCACAAAAATCACGAATTGCTTCAGGTGTATAACCCCTGCGGCGTAAGCCGCTAATGGTAGGCATACGAGGGTCATCCCAGCCGTCAACCAAACCATCTTCAACCAAAGCACGAAGCTTTCTTTTACTCATAACGGTATTTGTCATCCCTAAACGGGCAAACTCAACCTGTCTGGGCGGATTTTCCGTATACCCTGCCTCTCTGACTACCCATTCATATAAAGGACGATGGTCTTCGAACTCCATGGTACAGATAGAGTGGGTTATGCCTTCAATGGCATCCTCCAAAGGATGGGCAAAGTCATACATAGGATATATGCACCATGCATCCCCTGTGGTATGATGGGTGGCGTGGGCAATTCTATAAATAACAGGGTCTCTCATATTAATATTGGGGGAAGCCACATCAATCTTAGCTCTAAGGGTGTGGGAACCGTCAGGAAATTCGCCCTTTTTCATACGCTCAAATAAATCCAAATTCTCCTCAACACTTCTGTTACGGTAAGGGCTTTCCTTTCCCGGTGTGCTTAACGATCCCCGGTATTCACGCATTTGTTCCGCCGTCAAATCGCAAACAAAAGCCTTGCCCGCTTTAATAAGCTTTAAAGCAACCTCATAATACTTTTGAAAATAGCTGGAGGCATAATATAATCTATCTTCCCAATCAAATCCTAACCACTTCACGTCCTCACGAATAGAATCAACATACTCCACATCTTCTTTTGTAGGGTTTGTATCATCAAAACGTAAATTGCATTTTCCTCCGTAAAGCTTTGCCAAACCAAAGTTCAGGCAGATGGATTTTGCGTGTCCAATATGCAAATAGCCATTAGGTTCGGGTGGAAATCTGGTGTGAATTTTGTTCAATTCACCCTTCAAGTCCTCCTGAATATAACTATGTATGAAGTTTCCGGTAGCACCTAATCCGCCATTTTCCATAATCTTTTCTTCTGCCATATTGCGTTCCTCCCAAATTTGTGGTTGTCTTACCTATATCACTACGTCAAAAACTTCCTTATAATTAGAGTCCATTTATAAAAGGATTCCCATATTTTCACATTTCAAACATAGTGATACCAAATGAATTTTCAAATAAATTCATGGTTATAAACGGCAGGTCTCCCTGCACCTGATTCAAAAGAGTGGGCTCACGTTCCCATTCTGTGACGCTTAATATTTTCCCCATGATACCATGGTAAAAAAGAAACATCTTAAATATCATAATTACAATATTATAATATAGCCTGTCTTTAAACGCAATTCATTTCCAACAAAATTTGCCTTATGTTTCCCAACATATTGTAATAGGATTTGTTTTTTTCTATTTTCCATAGTAGAATAAAACGAAAGAAATAAGTATATGAAATTCATTTTATGAATTATCTTTTGTTAGATAGTTTTCTTTTCATAAAAATAACAATAAATAAAAATTTTAGAGGAATATTTTTGGATACGGAGAAATTATTTTTCTCATAGAAATTTTAGGAGGAACAGCAATGCTGGCTTTTACCGTTTTTGATACAAAAAAATTTATGGCACACTTATTAAAAGGTGATATCTTTGATCACTTTACATTTCGTCAAGGGGAAATCTACTCCTTTGCCTCTTTTACCATTAACGGAACAAAGGATGAAAGCGCCTTAACAGAAGAAAATCCAGAACCCTATTGCCTTTGGGCAGATATAAAACCTTTTGTTTTTGAAACAGTGAAGGGAAAAAAACTTCCAAAAAGCATGAAATTGATTCTCTCTCTCCCGAAAGATAAGACAATTCAATACCCCAATGCAAAAGCAGTGTTTTTAAACCTTTTATTCCGAGAAGGCACACTTTTATGTACCACCTCCGTTGCAGAAGAAACCTTTTCATTGGAACAAAAAGCAACGAAACAATGGGATGAGGATATTTTAGAACTCTTTAAGAAGCAGCAAATTGCCATTCAAATTGAAACATAAACCGTTTTGTTAGCACTCATTTAATTCGAGTGCTAATTTTTTATTGACTTTTTCTTTATTAATGACTAAAATTACTGATATATCATACAAGCTATAAAATCAATTTTTGTTTTAGGAGGTTATGCAAAATGAATGAAAAAGGAAATCTCTCAATCAATAGTGAAAATTTCTTGCCAATTATTAAAAAATGGCTCTATACCGACAAAGATATTTTTGTTCGGGAATTGGTATCCAATGCTAGTGATGCCGTGACAAAGCTTCAAAAGTTAGTACGCTTAGGGGAAGCAGAAATCCCCGAAACGGAAAAGTTAGAGATTCACGTTGTTTTAAATCAAGATCTTCAAACGCTGCAAATTATTGACAACGGAATCGGTATGACAGCCGATGAAATCAAAAAATACATCAACCAAATTGCCTTTTCCGGGGCGACAGATTTTCTTGCCAAATTCCAAGAAAAAGCCGATCAGGAAAATGAAATTATTGGACACTTTGGTTTAGGTTTTTATTCTGCCTTTATGGTTGCAGATAAGGTGGAGATTGATACCCTTTCCTATCAACCCGACGCCCCAGCGGCAAAATGGATTTGCGAAGGCGGCATTGATTATGAAATGGATGCCGGAAGCAGAGAAACAAGAGGTACCACCATTACTTTGCATTTAGGAGAAGACGGAAAAGAATTTTTGGAAGAATCTACACTTTATGCAGCCCTTCGGAAATATTGCTCCTTTATGCCTGTTCCTATTTACGTTGATGTTATAAAAGAACCAACGGAAGAAGAAAAGGATGCAGAAAAAAAAGAGGCCAACACCCTTCATGTTTCCCCTGAAGAAGCAGAAAACCTTACAAAAGAAGATGCTTTGGAAGAACTTGAAGAAAAAAAGGCTGAAATAGCGGAAGAACCGAAACCTTTAAATGATACCACCCCTTTATGGCAAAAACAGCCAAAGGACTGTACTGATGAAGAATACAAAGCCTTTTATCATAAGGTATTCTTCGATATGAATGATCCCCTGTTCTGGATTCACTTAAATATGGATTACCCCTTCCGCTTAAAGGGTATTTTATATTTCCCTAAGCTGGTTGAACATATGGACGTTGTTGAGGGAGAAATTAAGCTCTATTCCAATCAAGTATATATTGCTGACAATATCAAAGAAGTGGTACCCGAATTTCTTCTTCTTCTAAAAGGCGTTTTGGATTGCCCTGACATGCCTTTAAACGTATCCCGTAGTGCATTGCAAAATGACGGCTATGTTGATAAAATGAACACCTACATTACAAAAAAAGTTGCTGATAAATTGACTCAGCTCTTTAAAAATGATCGCTCCACATATGAGGGCTTCTGGAACGATATTGGTATCTTCATTAAGTACGGCTGTATGCGAGAAGAAAAATTCTATGATAAGGTAAAAGATGCATTGTTGCTGAAAACCACCGATGATGTATATGAAACCCTTTCAGAATATTTGGAAAAAAACAAAGAAAAACATGAAAATAAGCTGTTCTTTGTTTCTGATGAAAATTTACAAGCACAGTATATCCGCCTTTTCAAAGAACAAGGTCTGGAAGCAGCAATTCTTTCCACTGCCATAGACAAACCCTTTGTTTCTTTCTTGGAGTATAAAAACTCCGGCATCCAGGTGCAACGTATTGACGCTGATATTACGGATACGTTACAGCAAAAAGAAGATGGGGAAATTTCAGAAGCAAAAAAACAGGCAGATGAATTTGCAACTACACAAATGGAAACATTGTTCCGTGAACTTTCAAAAAATGACTCCTTAAAGGTAACCACAGAAACATTAAAAGCAGAAAATGTTTCAGCCATGATTCTTTTAAGCGAAAAATCCCGCCGTATGATGGAAATGATGGAATCCTACGGAAATGCTACAGATTTGAAGGCAATGTTTGCAGATGTGAAACCCGAAGAAACCTTGGTTCTTAATCGTTCCAACGGCTTGGTCAAATACCTGTTTGATATGAGGGAAAAAGAAGAAAAGAAAGATGATGTGCAAATGCTATGCCATCATATCTATGACTTGGCACTTATGAGCCATCGTCCTCTTACCTCAGATGAAATGACAAGCTTTATTGATCGTAGTAATACTTTGCTGGAAAAACTAGCTTCCTTTGAAGCAAATAAGTAATATACTACAACCCATATTGTTTTATAAAAAGCTCCCCTAAGAGGGTAATGCATTCATAGATGGGATAAACTTGACCCATTTTTATGACTCAGATGCAAATTACTCTTTACTTAGGGGCGTTTTTTACTCCATTTTTTTAAGTTCCAATTTAATCCCTCATTGATTTATTAATATTTATTTTTAAAATTATAAAAATATCCAATAAATTTCTTTGATGGAAAAATATGTTATATGTTTTGCATATTTATTATCGCCAAATTTAATTATTTTTGTTAAATAAGTCACTTTATTTCTTCATAAAAAAACAAATGTATTTAAGTTGACGAATTGAAGAAAAAAACAGCTTCAAAGTTGTAATACCTCTTTCCCAAGGCGTATAATTAATATATAGAAAAATAAATTCCAACAGGAGGTGAAATATGACAAAAGAAGCTTTTTTACAACAGCTTATGCCATCCTATGAAGCATACTTTGACATTCAATACAATGTCTCCATTGGTTCAAGGAAATTACCCGCTATTGCTCAGTTTCACTCCCGCTCGGAAAAATATATTTTCGTGCGTTCCGCAAAGCTCTGGGCAACAGAAATGAACGAATATGTATATTTCGCTTTTTCAGATACTCCAAAGGCAGAAGATTTTTCATCTCTGAAAAAAGAAGTCCTTCAAGCCGGTTTGGCGCAAATTAAGCCCCATAGTGAACACATGTATTCTTACGTTTCCCTAATTTTGGTGGCAGATTTACTTCCCGAAGAAATCATCAATGAAATCAAGAAAGCAAAATTTCACAAAACCTATTTATTTTCCTTTCACGGATGGATGTATCTGAGGATTGCTGCGGTAGACCTCAGCAACGGAAAGGTCTATTCAAATCAAAAGGGGAAAGAACTCCTGCCGTTGCTGCAAAATATTTTATCTTAATCATCTATATTTATATTTTACTTACCTAGCCTTGGGAAGGAGGATATTTTATGAATTCATTAGTAATATTATTAATCGGCATCATTGTACTTTTTGTTGGATACCTTACATACGGTAGTTGGTTAGCAAAACAGTGGGGGGTAGATCCTACAAAAGAAACACCCGCCCATACAGAAACAGACGGTCTTGACTATGTCCCTGCAAAAGCACCTGTGCTTATGGGGCATCATTTTGCATCCATCGCAGGTGCCGGACCCATCAATGGGCCTATTCTGGCAGCCATCTTCGGCTGGCTGCCCGTATTGCTTTGGATCCTCATCGGCGGCATCTTTTTTGGTGCTGTGCAAGACTTTTCTTCAATTTTTGCATCCATACGCCACAAAGGGAAATCCATCGGTCATGTTATTGAACAAAACATTGGGCCTAAAGCAAAAATTCTGTTTTTGATTTTTGCTTATTTGACACTACTCTTGGTAGTAGCTGCATTTGCCAGCATCGTAGTAGGCACTTTCAATGGTTTTACCCCAGATGGACAACTGATTCCTGCAAACGGCTCCACCGCAACAATTTCGGTATTATTTATTATTGTAGCAATTATATTCGGTGCTTTGGTATATCGTAAAAATGCGCCTTTAAGCGTAGCTACCATCATCGGTGTAATTGCCATTATCGCTTGTATTGCCATTGGTTTGAACTTCCCTATTTACTTGTCAGCGAAAGCATGGTTACTCATTATCTTGGCTTATATTTTTGTTGCTTCCGTAACGCCGGTTTGGATTTTGCTTCAACCCAGAGATTATTTAAATTCATTCTTGCTCTATGGCATGATGATTGCAGCTGTTATCGGTATCATTGGCAGTCACCCTACAATGAACCTGCCTGCTTTCACAGGCTTTACCGGCGCAAACGATAACAGTCACCTGTTCCCTATGTTGTTTATCACTGTTGCTTGTGGTGCCATTTCAGGATTCCATAGCTTAGTTGGTTCAGGTACAACTTCCAAGCAGCTTGACTCTGAAAAAGATGCGAAAGTTATTGGTTACGGCGGTATGTTAATTGAATGTGCTTTAGCCGTTATTGCCTTAATTTGTGTAGGTATTCTTTTCACCGATGGGGCTATGCCCGAAGGCACACCCACACAGGTTTTCGCAACAGGTATTGCAACCATGATTGCTTCCATTGGTTTGGAATCTTCTTACAACATAGCATATGCAATTATTATTCTGGCTGTATCTGCTTTTTGCTTGACATCTTTAGACACTGCAACAAGACTTGCAAGATACATGTTCCAGGAATTCTTTATTCCTGAAGGCACTGATCCCAAAACATTAACCGGATTCAAGAAATTATGTGCAAATCCTTATTTTGCAACATTGGTTACCGTTGTAATCGGTGGTCTTATGGCTAATGGCGGTTATGCAAAAATTTGGCCTTTGTTCGGTTCAGCAAACCAGTTGCTTGCTGCTTTGGCTCTGTTGGCAGCCGCTGCTTGGTTGGGCAACATTGGTAAGAACAACAAAATGTTTTTGTTCCCCATGGTGTTCATGCTGGTTGCAACCATCAGCGCATTAATTCTCACACTGATCAAGAATATAAAGGCCTTTTCCGCAGGAACTGCAAGCATGTCCGCAGAGGGTCTGCAAATTGCATTTATTATTTTGTTAATTGCATTGGCAATTGATTTGGCGATAGAAGGCTGTCGCGTCATTTTCGGCAAAAGAAAAACCGCATAATACTTCATTAATCAATAAAAATATAGATGATAAAAAGACCCGTGTAATCACGGGTCTTTCCTTTATTAGAGTTGAATTTCCAATTCCACAGGGCAATGGTCAGACCCCATGATATTGCTATGAATTTTTGCATCAATGAGTTTTTCCTTCAGTCTTTGGGAAACAACATAATAATCAATCCGCCATCCCGCATTATTCTTTCTTGCATTAAAGCGGTAACTCCACCAAGAATAAATGCCCTTTGTATCGGGATAAAAGAAACGGAAGGTATCCACAAAACCCGCGCTCAACAGCTCCGAAAACTTTCCACGTTCCTCATCGGTAAACCCTGCACTGCGTCGATTGCTGGAAGGATTTTTTAAATCTATCTCGTTATGGGCAACATTCAAATCTCCGCAAATAATAACAGGCTTTTCTTGATCCAATCTCGATACATATTCTCGAAAAGCATCCTCCCACTCCATACGATAACCAAGTCTTGCATTTTCCTGTTGAGAATTGGGTGTATACACCGTAATATGATAGAATCCCTCAAATTCCAGTGTAATGACTCTACCTTCCATATCGTGTTCTGCAACGCCAATTCCATAGGAAACCGATAGAGGCTCCTTTTTTGTGAAAACAGCTACACCGGAGTATCCCTTTTTTTGGGCATAATTCCAATATTGAAAATATCCATCCGTCTCCAAATCAATTTGCCCTTCCTGAAGCTTTGTCTCCTGCAAAGAAAAAATATCTGCATTTTCCTCTTTAAAATATTCCTTAAAGCCCTTGCCCACCGCAGCACGCAAGCCATTTACATTCCATGAAATCATTCTCATCTTAAAACACCGTCCTCTCATTCTTTTGTAGCTCAATAAAAAATGCTCGTAAAAAAGCATTGTTTTCTTTAAGTATTTTTTAATATGCTTCAATTCTATCATAATAGGAAGTTTTTTCAACTCCTTTCCATTTAAATATCATGTTCTCAAGAAAAAGATTCCATCTGGCTTAATTCTAATCCTTCGTCTTGTTTCTTTTTTCAATTTAGGCTAAAATCAAATATAAACCGAAAGGAGTGAGCATTTTGAATATCCAAATTTATGGCTCAAAAAAAAGCTTTGATACCAAAAAAGCCGAACGCTATTTTAAAGAGCGAAAAATACCTTATCAAAATATTGATATCCATGAGTTCGGCATGAGTAAAAGCGTTTTTGAAAGCGCAAAACGTTGTATCCCCGTGGAAAATATGATAGACAGAAAAGCAAAAGCCTATCAGTCTCTCTATATGGATTATATCGATGAAAACAAACGCGAAAGTACTTTATTCGAAAATCCCAGCCTTTTCATAACGCCCATTGTAAGAAACGGAAAAGACTTTACGTTGGGCTATTGCCCCGATGTATGGAAAGAATGGATCTAAAAGGAGGAACTTCTATGCGCATAGGGCTTGGACAATTGGATATGGGCTTTGAAGATAAAACATATGGGGAAAAACTTTGCGAAAAAATAATCCACACTGCTGCAAAAGAGCAGGTAGATTTTTTAATTTTTCCCGAAATGACCCTAACCGGCTTTACAGAGAAAACAAAGGAGTTCGGTGAACTTTTCTTAGAGAGTAAAACCATAGAATTTTTCAAAAAAAATGCCATTCGGTATCACATGGCAATTTGCTTTGGATTGCCAATCTTAAAGGATGAAAAAGCTGAAAATCATTGTGTAATCCTATCAGAAACAGGGGAACTTGTGGCGGACTATGCAAAAATCCATCCTTTTTCCTTGGGCACAGAAGCCAAATTTTATAAAGGCGGAAATTCTATCGTTTCATGCTCAATAAAAGACTTTATCGTATCTCCCTTTATCTGCTATGATTTACGGTTCCCCGAAATTTTTCAAGCCGCATCCCAAAAAAGCACCTTATTGGTGGTGATAGCCAACTGGCCCGTTTCCCGCAAAGAGGATTGGTCAATCCTATTAAAAGCAAGAGCCATAGAAAATCAGACCTTTGTTATCGGCGTAAACCGCACAGGTAAGGGTGGCAGCCTTGAATATTTCGGCGATAGTATGGTACTCTCCCCTCGTGGAAAAATTCTTGCCCAATCCAAAGAGGGTACGAACCTAACTATCATGGATATCCTTCCTGAAGAAGCCTTTACTTGCCGAAGGAAATTTCCTTTAAAGGCTGATCGAAAACCCGAACTATATGCTAATCTTCTCCAAAATCTTAAAAACTGAAAGGGGTATTATTTTATGATTCGTGTACTATTTATCTGCCACGGTAATATTTGTCGTTCCCCCATGGCGGAATTTCTGTTTCGAGATATGCTCATAAAAAAAAGATTATCGCAAATTTTTTTTGTTGCCTCCGCTGCAACCAGCCGTGAGGAAATCGGTAATCGCATCTATCCCCCTGCAAAGGAAAAACTCTCTTCCCTGGGTATTGATTGCAGTGAAAAAACAGCAAGACAAGTAACAAAAAAAGATTACCAAGATTTTGATTACCTACTGGTTATGGAGGCCTATAATACAAAAAACCTAATGGGTATTTTGGGAGACGATCCCAAAAAGAAAGTCTACCGCCTTTTGGATTTTTCCCCTCGCCCCAGAGATATTGCAGACCCTTGGTATACAGGTAACTTTGATATCACCCATACGGATATTATGGAAGGATTGGAAGCCTTTCTTCATTTTACCCTAAAAAAGAAAACTTGCTAATTTACTCTTTAAAACAAATAAAACAATACACAAAACCCGCATTAAAATGCGGGTTTCAGGGTGTCGAAAAACCTTGGGCAACCGCCCAAACCCGCTTGCTTTTTGTAAAAAGCAAGACCAAAAACTTTTGTATAAACCGCATATTCATGCTGTTTATAGTGGGTCAAGGGTAAAACCCTTGTGGGTGCCTGAGGGTAAACCCTCAAGGTTTTGACTTTATCGACAGTCTGAATCCGCATTAAAATGCGGGTTTGAAATTTTTAAGAAAATTAAGCGATGCCTACTATAATGGGTCAAGGGTGAAATCCTTGTGGGTGTTTGAGGGCAAAGCACTCAAGGTTTTGACTTTATAGCTATTGCTTCTTTTATCTCTCTTACAAAATTGCAAACAGGTTCCACGCAGTCTCTGCCGTGATTACCTACAATTTTAACAATTGCACTTCCCACAATAATACCATCGGCAATCTTACTCATTTTTGCGGCAGTTTCAGGGCTTGAAATACCAAAACCGATGGCACATGGAATGGGATTTACTTCCTTCACGCTTTCCACCATAGCCGCAACATCCGTTTTGATTTCCGTTCTTGTACCAGTAACCCCCATGGATGAAACACAATAAACAAAACCTTCTGCTTCTGCGGCAATTTTGCTGATTCTATCTTTTGATGTAGGTGCTATTAAGGAAATCATCTTTACACCGTATTCCTGAAATTTATCCAGCATCTCCCCTTTTTCTTCAAAGGGAATGTCCGGCAAAATCACACAGCAAATTCCACATTCCTTGCATCCCAAAAGAAACTTATCAAGGCCATAGGTAAAAACAAGGTTTGCATAGGTCATAAATGCAAGAGGTACCGAAGATGTTTCTCTGATTTTTTTCACCATATCAAAAATCTTATCCGTTGTAACCCCGCCCTTTAATGCACGTTCACTGGCCTCTTGAATGATAGGGCCTTCGGCAACGGGGTCGGAAAACGGAATGCCCAATTCAATTAAATCCGCTCCTGCTTTTTCCATAGCATAAACCAGTTTTTCCGATGTTTCAAGATCGGGATCCCCACAAGTGATAAAGGGAATGAACGCTTTGCCCTTGGAAAAAGCCTTGTCTATATAATCTTGCGCCGTAAGTTTATTCATAAATTTCAACCCCCTTGTGTCTTGCGATTGCCGCAACATCTTTATCTCCTCGTCCGGAAACATTCACTACAATAATTTGGTCTTTCTTCATGGTAGGTGCAAGCTTCATTGCATAGGAAATTGCGTGGGCACTTTCAATTGCGGGAATAATCCCCTCAATCCTTGAGAGATACTCAAAGGCTTCTACCGCCTCGTCATCGGTTACAGGAACATATTCTGCCCTGCCGGAGTCCCTTAAATATGCATGCTCAGGCCCTACTCCGGGATAGTCCAGTCCTGCGGAAATAGAATAAACCGGGGCAATCTGGCCATATTCATCTTGGCAGAAATAAGACTTCATACCATGAAAAATACCTACACTACCTGTTGCCATGGTTGCAGCAGTTTCTGTTGTATCCACGCCTAACCCTGCCGCCTCACAACCGATTAACTGCACAGATTTGTCCTCTATAAAATTGTAAAACGCTCCCATGGCATTGCTTCCCCCACCGACACAGGCTATGACTGCATCGGGAAGTCTTCCTTCTTTCTCCAACATTTGATCCTTGATTTCCTTACTGATCACCGCTTGGAAATCCCGTACAATAACAGGAAAGGGATGAGGTCCCATTACCGAACCTAAAACATAATGGGTGTCATCAATTCTTCTCGTCCATTCACGAAGGGTTTCATTTACAGCGTCTTTCAGTGTCATTGTTCCGCTGGTAACGGGGTGAACTTTTGCCCCCAAAAGCTCCATACGGTAAACATTTAAGGCTTGTCGGTCTGTATCATGCTTTCCCATGTAAATTTCGCATTCCAAGCCCATCAGCGCCGCCGCTGTTGCAGTAGCAACCCCGTGCTGACCTGCACCTGTCTCTGCAATAATTCTTGTTTTTCCCATTTTCTTTGCAAGGAGTACCTGCCCCAGAACGTTATTAATTTTATGCGAACCTGTGTGGTTCAAGTCTTCTCGCTTCAGATAAATCTTTGCACCGCCCAGGTTTTCTGTCATATGCTTTGCATAATAAAGATTGGATGGACGACCGGCAAAATTATTCAGCAAATCCTCCAGTTCTGCATTAAATTCAGCATCTTCTTTATATTTGTTATAAGCATCTTCCAGCTCAATCACTGCGTTCATCAAGGTTTCGGGTATAAATTGTCCGCCGAACCCTCCGAACCTGCCCTTTTTTTCTGTCATAAAATCAACCCTTTCTCTCTTATAATAGTTTTGCAAGGGATACGACCCCCATAAACTTCCGCTCATCTTTGTACCCATCCGTTTCACAACCACTGCTAACGTCAAAAGCAAACGGCGTACAGGTTCTTGCCGCCTTGCCAATATTATTTACGTCCAAACCACCGGCAAGGAAATATGGTTTTGAAATAGGTGGAATCATAGTATGGTCAAAGGCTTTTCCACTTCCGCCATATTCCCCTTCACAGTAGGTATCCAATAAAAGGTAATCACAGGGAAGCTCTGACGCTTTTACAATTTCCTCCCCATTTTTCACCCGTATCGCCTTTATCACAGGCTTTTGGGTCATCTCTTTCAGCCTTTTTATATAGTCTGAATCCTCGTCCCCATGGAGTTGAATGATATCAATAATGCCATTGGCGCAAAGACGTTCAATCAGCGCCTGATCCTCATCTACAAATACCCCTACAACGCTTATTCCCATGTCCAGCAATGCTTTCAGTTGAGCCGCTTTTTTAGGGGTTACATATCTTCGGCTGGGGGGATAAAATATAAATCCAATGTAGTCAGGCTTATAACGATTTGCCATGGTTATATCCTCTTGACGGCTTAATCCACAAATTTTAATTTTCATGATGCCCTCCCTTCAATGTTTCCAGCTCTTTCTTTTTATTTTTTGCTCGCATCAGCGTTTCGCCGATCAAAACAGCATCTATTCCAGCATCCCATATCCTTGCAATATCTGCGGCGGTTTTTATCCCACTTTCCGCAACATAAATCACATCCTCGGGAATATATTTTTTAAGCCTGATGCAATTATGAATATCTACGGTAAAATCCTTTAAATTGCGGTTATTCACACCAATCATTCTTGCCCCTGCCTTTACAGCTGAGGTTATCTCTTTCTCATCATGAGCCTCCACTAAAGCACTGAGTTCAAGGCGGTCACAAAGTGCAATGTATTTTTTCAGCGTCTGGGTATCCAGTAAAGCGCAAATCAGCAACACTGCTGATGCCCCTAGGGTCTTCGCTTGATATATCATATACTCATCCACAGTAAAATCCTTTCGTAATAAAGGGATTTGTACCTGCTTGCTGATCTCCAATAAATATTCATCCTTCCCAAGAAACCTTGTAGGTTCCGTAAGAACTGAAATACAGTCTGCTCCAGCATACTCATAATCTGCCGCAATTTCTGAATAAGGAAATTCCTCAGCAATGACACTCTTTGAGGGGCTGGCTTTCTTCACCTCACAAATAAAAGCAAGATTGTTTTTGCATAAAGCTTTTTCAAAGGCAAAAGGCTTTGTGTCTCCCTTCCCTTGGGCAAGCTCTTTCATTTCCTCCAAGGAAATCATTTTTTTCTGCTCCTCCACACGCTTGAATGCGCGATAAGCAAGCTCATCCAGAATCATAATCTTCCCCCTTAGCCCTTAGTTGCCTTCACAAAATCCTCAAGCTTTGCCATTGCCTTGCCGCTGTCCAATATTTCCTTTGCAAGCATAATGCCCTCTTGAATACTGCCGCATTTTTCGGCTATGTAAAGGGAAACTGCCGCATTTAAGAGTACTACATCACGTTTTGCCCCTTGCTCCTTTCCCGAAAGAATATCCAAAGCAATTTTCTTGTTCTCTTCTGGGCTGCCGCCAACAAGCTCCCCTGGCTGGCAGTATTGAAATCCATAATCTTCCGGGTCAATGACACGGTTTTTCAGCTTTCCATTTCGGATTTCGCAAGCAGTTGTTGTGGTTGTCATAGTGATTTCGTCCAACCCATCATCCCCGCATACAACCATTCCCGACTTTACACCAAGGTTCAGCATTACTTGTGCAAGAGGTCTTACAAGCTCCTTATCGTAAACACCCATAAGCTCCATATTTGCACCTGCGGGATTTGCAAGGGGACCAAGGATATTAAAAATCGTTCTTACTCCCAAGCTTTTTCTCACCGGTGCAACAAAGCCCATGGAAGGATGATACTTTTGGGCAAACATAAAGCAAATGTTGTTCTCCTCCAAACATTTTGTCATAACATCCGTTTCTGCCACAATGTTTACGCCCAATCCTTCCAAAATATCTGCTGCGCCGCATTTGCTGGAAACGCTTCTGTTTCCGTGCTTTGCAACAGGAACTCCCGCTGCAGAGATGACAAGGGCAGATACGGTTGAAATATTGAAGGTAAACGCCTCGTCTCCCCCGGTACCCACAATTTCAAGAACATCTTTTTCGTGGAACAATCTTGTACAGGCTTTACGCATCCCCTTTGCGCTGGCGGTGATTTCTTCAATGGTTTCTCCCTTCATTCTAAGGGCAATCAAATATGCCGCCATTTCCGTTTCAGATGCATTGCCTGTCATGATTTCATTCATTACTTCTTCTGCCATTTCACCAGAAATATTTTCCTTCTCAATTGCTAATTTAATCGCTTCTTTTATCATAGAAATTACCTCCTGACTATAATTCCAGAAAATTTTTCATAATTGTACTTCCGTGCTCCGAAAGGATGGATTCGGGGTGAAATTGTAAACCGTAAATCTCTTTCCCCTTTACCTTTACTGCCATTACCTCGCCATCCACTTCACCGATAATTTCAAGGGTATCGGGCATTGTATTTCTCTGAGCAACAAGGGAATGATACCTTGCCGCCTTGATTTTATCTGGTAAATTTTTAAAAATCGGAGAAGACGTGTTAATATCTATTTCACTTTGCTTGCCGTGCATGAGTTTTTTTGCATGGATTATCTTTCCACCATAAACCTCACAGATAGCCTGATGTCCCAAACAAACACCTAAAATCTTATACTTATTGCCAAGCTTTTGTATCATTTTCTCACTGACTCCCGCCTCATGAGGATAACAAGGTCCGGGAGAAATAATGATACAATCCGGATGAAGTGTATCCACCTCCTGTGGCGTAATACTGTCATTTCGAAAAACTCTGATATCCTTGTCAAATTGGTAAGCAAGCTGAACCAAATTATATGTAAAGCTGTCAAAATTATCTATTACAACAATCATAAATCGTTAGCCTCCTTCGCATTTACAATGGCGTTGATTACAGCCTTCGCTTTGTTTTCGCTCTCCATAAATTCCGTTTCTCCCACACTGTCGGCAACGATTCCTGCTCCCGCCTGAATATAGACTTTATTCTTCTGTTTCACTGCCATTCTGATTGCGATACAAGTATCCAAGTTACCCGTAAAATCGATATAGCCCAATGCTCCGCCATAAATTCCCCTCGGGCACTTTTCTATTGTTTCTATAATCTCACAGGCTCTGACCTTTGGTGCACCGGAAAGGGTTCCCGCCGGAAGTAAAGAACGGATTGCATCATAAGCATCAAGTCCGTCTGTAAGCTCTCCATGTACTTCAGAGCAAATATGCATTATCTTAGAATATTTTATAACTTTCATATATTCCGAAACATGAACTGTTAAGGGCTTGGAAATTTTCCCAATATCATTTCTTGCAAGGTCTACCAGCATATTGTGTTCTGAAAGCTCTTTTTCGTCTGCCATTAACTCTTGCTCAAGTGCCCTATCTTCTTCCGCTGTTATGCCTCTCGGCCTAGAGCCTGCAATGGGAAAGGTTGAAAGCTTCCCATCCCTAAGTTTTACAAGAGTTTCCGGAGAGGCAGAAATAATTTGGTTATCATCGCACTGCATAAACACCATATAAGGGGATGGATTCGTTGCCCTAAGTACCCTATAAGCATTCAACAAGCTATCCTGATATTCCGCTTCAAAACGCCTTGAAATCACCCCTTGAAAAATATCCCCATCGTAAATATACTCCCTTACCTTATCCACCGCCTGGCAGAATTCCTCTTGGGTAAAATTGCTTGTAAAGCGGGGAATACATGAAGTATTAACCTTTTGTGTAGGCATCTGATCCACAATAAATGCAGAAAGATTTTCAATATCCGCTACCGCTTTCCCATAATTCTCAAGAATATTGTCTGTCTTCATATTTACTATAATCAAGATTTTTTGTTTTAGATGGTCATAGGCAATGACCTTATCAAAAAGCATGAAGTCATAATCATTCATCTCGCTTTCAGAAAGCTTTAATGTGGGTTCGCTATACCCTATCATGGAGTAAGCAAAGTATCCAACCAGGCCTCCTGCAAAAGGGGGCATCTCCTCAAGCTTTGGTGCTTGATACTGTTTCATTAGCTTTCTTAAAGCCGAAAAAGGCTCTTCCTTAATTTCCTTTTCTTCTCCATCTTCCTCCAGTGAAACTGTTCCATTTTTGCAGGTAATTCTCACAATTGGGTTAAAGCCCAGAAAAGAATATCTGCCCCACTTTTCGCCGCCTTCCACGCTTTCCAAAAGAAAAAAACGTTGATACTTCTGAGAAATTTTTCTTAAGAGCGAAATCGGTGTTATAACATCGGCATAAATTTCTTTTGAAATCGGTACAATGTCATAGCTTTTTGCTAACCGGCTGATTGTTACTGCATTTGGTTTGATATTCATAACGGTTCTCCCTTCAATTTTTGGTAATAAAAAAAAGCTTTTGTCCCTTAACCAAGGGACAAAAGCTTTTAGCTTCTGCGATACCACCCAAATTACCTGTACCAAAAAAATACAGATCACTCATTTTGCGTACAAACATACACACCCTACTGATAACGGACAGGGTTCCCGTCGGACATTACTCTCGCCAAAGCGATTTCTTTCCGCCCTCACAAGTCCATTCGGAACAACAACACTGTCGCTTCACACCAGCCAGCAACTCTCTGAAAGTGATTTTGTTATGCCTACTCCTCTTGTTCGTCGGTTTCAATTTTTGCTTATTGTAGCACTCCAATTTCTCTCTGTCAAGTATTTAATTAAATAAAATTAAATATAATTAACATGTTTCTTTGTATGCCAACCTCACTATTTTTCAGTAAAATATATCGTTTACACAAATATTTCCCCTTTTAAATATAAAACTGCCCCGCCGCTGATACGCACACGCTCGCCGGCATTCTTGCAATGCAAGATGCCACCTCTTTTTGAAACCTGCTTTGCAACCATGGTTTCCTTTCCAAGTTTTTCGCCCCAAAAGGGAATGAGACTACTATGGGCAGAGCCAGTAACAGGATCTTCATTTACCCCTAATTTAGGGAAAAAACACCGAGATGCAAAATCGTATTCCTTGGTCTTGGCTGTTACAACCACACCCAAACCATCCCCAAGTGCCAATAACTTGTCAAAATCAGGATTCAATTCTCTGACGCTTTTTTCATCCTCTAATATCAAAATCAAATCTCTGGATAAATACGCCTCTAATGGCTTGACTCCTATGGCCCTTTCCATTTCCGCCTTAACCTCAATTTTCTCAGGCATGCGGCTGGGAAAATCCATTTCCAACAAATCGCCCTTTCTGGTAACAGTTAAAATACCGCTTAATGTGGAAAAAGCCATTTTTTCAACCTCTGGGTCAATATAATTTGCAACAACAAAAGCCGTTCCCAAGGTTGCGTGGCCACAGAGGTCGATTTCTGCTTTTGGCGTAAACCATTTTAAATCATATTTCCCTAGTTCCTTTTTATGGACAAAAGCTGTCTCCGACAAATTATTTTCTGCAGCAATGCTTTGCATCATTTCCATAGATAAAGGTTGCTCCACAACGCAAACCCCCGCAGGATTTCCTCCAAATACATTTTCCGCAAACGCATCAACAACAAAATATTTCATAAAAATCGCCCCTTTCCTTGTAAATATCATATCATTCCTCTATAATGCAATTATATGTTACGAATTGTATGGCTTCAAGGGATAAATTGTATGACATACAAAAAAAGGAGGAAGTAAAATGCCCGTTAATTCTTTTACTGACTATCCCATGTCTTGGAAGCCAGAAAAAACAAAATTATCTTCACCGTTATATCTTTCTTTGGCAAAACTTCTGGAACACGATATTAAAAATGGTTCTTTGGCACCCCATACAAAACTGCCGCCACAGAGGGAGCTTGCCGACTATTTGGATATTAATTTAAGTACTGTTACAAAGGCCTTCAAGCTATGCCAGCTCAATGGCTTTCTTTATGCCGTAATCGGCAGAGGTACCTTTGTTTCTCCCAATGCCGGCGTTTCCATTTCCATACAAGATACAAAAACAAACAACGCCCTTGTGGAAATGGGGATCATCAAACCCTTAGATTCACTGAATCAATATACGGAAGAAGCAATAAAGACAATCTTGTCAAAAAACCCGACAACCTCCTTGTTGGACTACAGTGCACCCTTTGGGTCTCCCTATCAAAAAAATGCTGCACAAAAATGGCTGGCACAATACGGTTTGCACTCTCATAGGGATGATATTTTCTTTACCACTGGAGGACAAAATGCTTTTGCTGTTGTTCTCGTTACCCTTTTTCACCATGGGGACAAAATCGCTACCGACCATTTCACTTATTCCAACTTTATCGAACTGGCAAATATGCTAAATATAAAGCTTGTACCCATACAAGCAGATGAAAAAGGGATGCTGCCTGAAGATCTGGAAATGCAGTGCCGCCTCCAAGGAATACAGGGGGTTTATCTTGTACCTACATACAACAACCCAACAGGAACTTTAATGGATACCCCTCGCAAAGAAACCTTAGCAAAAGTAATCAAAAAACATCACCTTATCTTAATTGAAGATGATATTTATGCATTTTTATCCCCACAAGGCTATACACCCGTTT
This sequence comes from Anaerotignum sp., assembly GCF_030625865.1. GTDB lineage: Bacteria > Bacillota > Clostridia > Lachnospirales > Anaerotignaceae > Chakrabartyella. The sequence continues at coordinate 58,118 of NZ_DAOUQB010000004.1, forward strand.
CTGCTCTATGCCCCCAGGAAGGATGTTATATCGCGAGTCTTTCCAAAGCAATTTGTCCGGGATTGCGTGTAGCCATTCTATCTGTTCCTCATCGTCTTTCTGCATTGATTGCACGGGGCATTTTTAATATTAACGTGAAAACATCCTCCATAAACGTAGAAACAGCCGCTTATATGATTCAAAACGATATTGCGCAAGAAGTTGTTTCAAAAAAACGTAAGGAAGCTTTCAACAGAAATTTAATCTTTGAACGGTATTTCCCAAACGAAACTCCAACACCTTTATCATTTTCACGTTGGCTGCCCCTTGCCCCAGCCCTATATGATTTGCCTATGGAGCGTCTTGCCTTAGAGAAAGGTTTACGCCTTTTTCACTCCAACCGTTTTTTAGTAGGCACACCGTCTAAGGAGCAATTTCTCCGTATCGCCATTTCCTCGGCAAATACAACGGAAGAACTGGAATACGGACTAGAAAAGCTGAAAAATTTACTCATTGAAGATGAACGAAGAATCGCAGATTTTCCAATTATTATTTAAGGCATGAAACATAGCTTTTCTAAAAATCCGTAAGAAAAAAGCCCACTTTGCAAAAATCCCCTTTGCAATATGGGCTTTTCCATTGTTTAATAATTGATTTTAGGCATTTAAGTTGTCATAGTTCTTTCGGCAACGCTCCTATACAAAACAGCTTCCTGTAAACCAAAAAACCTTTAAATATTATTTTGCTCCTGCTTTGGCTCAATAAAATTACTCACCTCAGGATTGACATGAACCATACAATGTTTTACATCTTCAAAATGTTTTTCGATCTCTTCATGTACTTGCTCCGCAATTTCATGAGCCTCACTTAGGGTAATCTCTCCGTCCGCTACGATTTCAACATCCACATATATTCTGGCACCAAACAAACGGGTTTGCAATTGGTCAATCCCCATGACGCCCGCTTGCCCTTCAATAACCTTTCTCATCTTTTCAACAGTTTCGTTATCACAGGCTGTATCCAGCATCTTGTTAATTGCATCTTTAAAAATATCATAAGCAGCTTTTACAATAAAAACACAAATAATAACACTGGCCAAAGGATCGCAAATTGGGTAGCCCAATCTTGCTCCGATAATACCCACCATACTGCCGATAGAGGACATAGCATCCGAACGATGGTGCCAAGCATCTGCCATAAGTGCACCGGAATTCACCTTTTTTGCTGCATCTCTGGTATACCAATACATCCCTTCTTTTACAAAGATCGACACGATGGCAGCCACCAGCGCCAGAATACCGGGCATAGCTAAGTTTAACTCGCTTGCATGAATAATTTTTTGAACACCTCCATAACCAATGGCAATCCCCGTTGCACATAAAATCACCGCAAGCAACAATGCTGCCACACACTCAATCCGTTCATGACCATACTGATGTTTTTCATCAGACTCCTTAGCTGACAATTTAAATCCAATCATAACAATAAATGTACTAAAAACATCCGACGCAGAATGGATACCATCGGAAACCATAGCACCAGAGCTGGCCATTACACCGGCAACCACCTTCCCAATGGATAAAAGCACATTTACAATCAAACTGTTTACGGATACCTTCATTACAATTTTCTCATTTTTTTCAGCTCTGCTTTTCATCTCTCCCAAAATCCCCCCCATTTTAACTTTATGTATTTTATCTAAATTCAAACATAAAAAAATATAAAAAAACGCCCCGGGAACAAATTACTGTCCCACAGGCGCTTATCTTCCGCTGCTTGCCCGGCCACATAACAAAATGTTATTGCCTGCTCAGTTCCTAGTATTCTAATATATGACATCCTTTATTGTCAAGTGGTTCCTTCAAAAGAGTGTCGACAAAAGCAACACTCTTTCAAAAATAATCATTCTTAAAGTAATTTCACAACGACCTAAAAAACGATAAACAGGAAATCTCCTTATTCTTTAAATAAGCCCTTCATTTTTTCCGAAAAAGACTTTTTTTCTTCGCTGCTACTCCTATTTTCCTGAGCTGGAGCTGCTTCACCCTGATAGAACTGACGCAACAAATCTTTCTGTCTTTCGCTCATATCCGTAGGAATTTTCACTTTCAATGTTACAATCTGATTGCCACGAACTTTGGGGTTTCTTAAGTTAGGGATACCTACCCCCCGTAAAGTAACCACCGTTTCCGGCTGTGTACCGGGTTTAATGGTGTATTTCTGCTCACCATCAATGGTTTTAATGGTAACTTCCCCACCCAAAGCTGCCTGCACAAAAGTAATGGGAACATCACAATATACATCAAAGCCTTTTCTGATAAACACACGGTCGGGCTGAACATAAACGGTTACCAGCAAGTCACCGTAGCCTCCGCCGTTTTCACCAACTTCGCCTTTGTTTGCCAAGCGGATGGTCTGGCCGTTATCAATGCCCTTCGGTATATTTACCTCATACTTCTTCGTCTTTTTCACTTTACCTGTACCACGGCAAGTATTACAAGGATCTTTTACGATTTTACCTGTTCCGTGACATTGGCTGCAAGTACGCACAGAGGTGACCGCGCCAAACATAGACTGCTGAACAAATCTCTCTTGTCCCGTGCCATTACATCTTGGGCAGCTTTCAGCATGGGTACCGGGTTTCGCACCGGTACCATGGCAAGCTTCACACTCGTCTAATATACTAACAGAAATTTCTTTTGTACAGCCAAATGCTGCCTCCTCAAAAGAAAGCTGAATATTTACATTGATATCACTGCCCCGTCTTGGTCCATTTTTACGGGTACCGCCACCGAACCCGCCAAAACCAAACATACTGCCAAAAATATCGCCCAAATCTCCCATATCGAAGCCTTGACCATAAAATCCGCCGCCTGCACCGCCTTGCTCAAATGCAGCATGCCCAAACTGATCATACTGTGCCTTTTTTTGAGGATCGCTCAAAACTTCATAGGCTTCATTGACTTCTTTGAATTTTTCTTCCGCTTCTTTATTGTCGGGATTTTGGTCAGGATGGTATTTCACTGCCATCTTACGGTAAGCCTTCTTCAACTCAGCCTCAGTGGCATCTTTGCTTACCCCCAATATTTCGTAATAATCTCTTTTATCTGCCAACTTCCTCACCACCTTTGTTCTTGCAAACTCTCATTACAGCAAAAGCAGGGGCAGATCCCCGCCCTTGCCATGCACAACTACTATATTTTACAGTTCTTTGCCTTCACCGTCAACAACATTTGGATCTCCGCCGTTGGGGTCTGCACCTTGTTCACCTTGGGCAGCCTGTGCCTGCTGATACAGTTTTTCGGAAATTTTATAGAATTCCTGTGTTAAGGCCTCTGTTGCCGCCTTTACATTTTCCACATCAGTCTCTGTCATTGTTTCGGGGTTCAAATCTTTCACTGTATCTTTCAATTTATTCAATTCTGCTTCCACAGCACTCTTTTCATCTTCGCTCAGCTTGCCTTCCAATTCGCCAAGGGTTTTTTCTGTCTGGAAAATCAAAGAGTCCGCTTCATTTTTTGCATCAATTGCTTCTTTTCTCTTTCTGTCGTCTTCTGCAAACTGTTCAGCTTCTTTTACAGCCTTGTCAATTTCATCATCACTGAGGTTAGAGCCGGCTGTAATGGTGATTTTCTGTTCTTTTCCTGTGCCTAAATCCTTAGCGGAAACATTTACGATACCGTTAGCATCAATATCGAAGGTTACTTCAACCTGAGGGATGCCACGTCTTGCAGGTGCAATCCCATCCAATTTAAAGCGTCCCAATGTTTTGTTGTCTTTTGCCAAAGGTCTTTCGCCCTGTACAACATGGATATCTACTGCTGTCTGATTATCCTCTGCTGTGGAGAATACCTGCTTTTTGTTTGTAGGAATGGTTGTGTTTCTGTCAATGAGCTTTGTTGCAACGCCACCCAGTGTTTCAATACCCAAGGACAAAGGTGTTACGTCCAAAAGAAGTACACTGCCTGCACCTTCGTCTCCAGCTAATTTACCACCCTGAATTGCGGCACCAACAGCAACACATTCATCAGGGTTAATGCCTTTGAAAGGTTCTTTTGCGGTATATTTCTTCACTGCATCCTGTACCGCAGGAATTCTTGTGGAACCACCAACCAACAATACTTTGTCAATTTCGTTTGCACTAAGACCTGCATCAGACAATGCCTGACGAACGGGGCCCATAGTACCATCTACCAAATCAGCTGTCAGCTCATCAAATTTTGCTCTGCTCAATGTTACATCCAAGTGCTTAGGACCATCCTGATTCATGGTAATGAAAGGCAAATTAATGTTGGTTGTGCTTACTGTAGAAAGCTCTTTTTTCGCCTTTTCTGCAGCTTCTTTCAATCTCTGCATTGCCATTTTGTCTTTGCTTAAATCCATGCCTTCCGCTTTCTTGAATTCAGCTACCAAGAAATCAATGACTCTCTGGTCAAAGTCATCACCACCCAAACGTGTATTACCGTTTGTAGAAAGAACTTCGATAACGCCATCACCAATTTCAATAATGGAAACGTCGAAAGTACCGCCGCCTAAGTCATAAACCATGATTTTCTGTTCGTTTTCGTTATCCAAACCATATGCCAAAGCTGCGGATGTAGGCTCGTTAATGATACGTTTTACTTCTAAACCTGCAATACGACCTGCATCTTTTGTTGCCTGTCTTTGTGCATCATTAAAGTAAGCAGGTACGGTAATAACCGCTTCAGTAACGGTTTCGCCCAAATAGCTTTCTGCATCTGCTTTTAATTTTTGCAAAATCATTGCGGAAATTTCCTGAGGAGAATAGCTTTTATCTTCAATATTTACTTTGTAATTTTCGCCCATTCTTCTTTTGATAGAGCTGATTGTATTATCAGGATTTGTAATTGCCTGACGTTTTGCTGTCTCCCCTACCAATCTTTCACCGTTTTTTGCAAAACCAACAACAGAAGGTGTTGTTCTGGCACCATCACTATTTACGATAACAACAGGCTGACCGCCTTCCATAACTGCCACACAAGAGTTGGTTGTACCCAAGTCAATACCAATAATTTTTCCCATAATTTTATCCTCCTATTTCAATATAAATATTTTTTCTTAGTTAGCTACCTTCACCATACTATGGCGTATCACTTTATCTTTATATTTATAGCCCTTTAACATTTCCAAGATAATTTCATTTTCTCCATAGCTTTCATCGTCCTCATGGGCAACTGCCGCATGAAAATTCGGGTCAAACTGTTCCCCCAGTGCTTTGATTTCCTCCACACCCAGGCCATGTAAAACCTCTTGGAATTGTTTTAAGGTCATTTCAACACCCTTAAAAAAGCCATCATTTTCTTCTGCCTTGCCTGCTTGCGCTGCTACGGCTCTCTCTAAGTTGTCAACCACCATTAAAAGCTTCTCTACGGTATCTCTCACACCATCATCATACATGGAAGCTTTCTCTTTTGCTGTACGTTTGCGAAAGTTATCAAATTCAGCCAAACACCTTTGGTACTTGTCAAAATTTTCAGCCGCCTGCTGTTCCAACTTTGCAATCTTCTCAGCAGTTTCATCAACCACCTCACCTTCCACCGCTTTTTCTGTTTCCGGCGATTCTTCTATAATTTCAGTCTGCTCTTGCGTCTCAAGATTTTCTTCCGCTATTATGTCTTCCTTTTGTTTATTCTCTTCCACTTATTTCCCTCTTTTCTCTATCCGTCTCTATTATCGTCCGTCAAGTTTCGTAACACCTTCTCGATATTTTGCACCATTCCGTTTAGCACGGAAATTACCTGGGAATAGTCCATTCTTGTAGGCCCAACAATGCCAATTGTACCTCTTGTGTCGTCGCTGAGCTTATAGGTTGCCGTAATGACACTGCAATCTTTCATGCTTTGCACTGTGTTTTCACTGCCAATTAAAACTTGCAGATCATTGCTTTTGCTTTCTTCTAACAAGGTAACCAAAACATCTTTTTCCTCCAGTGTCTGGAATAAAGATTTTGCCTTGCTGATATCAGAAAATTCAGGAAAGGCCAAAATATTTCTTGCCCCGCTCATATGAAGCTGAACTTTTTCCGCTGCATCCATGGTAGCTTGCAGTGCTCTTAAAATGGGTCTCAGTAACTCACTGTATTCACCCAATTGAATCTGCAGTCTACTTATGACTTCACGGCCAATCTGCTGTAATGCACATCCTTGGAATGCACGGTTTAAATACATCCCAATTTCAAAAATCTTATCTTCATCAGGGACAACTCCCAATTTAATCACATGGTTTTTCATAAAATTATCTTCCGTTACAATTACCAAAAGAACGGAAACCATATCCAACGGCAATAAGCGAATCTGCTTAATTCTTGCCCTTTGCCCCACAGGCTCTGAAATAAAGGATGTATAGTTTGTGAGAGAGGAGATCACCCTTGCTGTTTCTTCCATGAGGTAATCAATCTGACTAATATCTCTGGAAATTACACTTTGTAAATACCCTTGCTCTTCTAAACTCAACTCCCGTTTTTTCATAAGGTGATCTACATAAAGACGATACCCTAAATCTGAGGGAATACGCCCGGAGGATGCATGCGGCTGCATAATAAACCCCATCTCCTCCAAATCACTCATTTCGTTTCGTATTGTGGCAGAGCTGATACCAAGGTTATATTTCTTTGCAATGGTTCTGGAGCCGACCGGTTCCGCCGTTTCAATATAGTCATTGATAATTGCTTGTAGAATTTGAATTTTTCTGTCATTCAATGACATCAGAGCCGCCTCCCCTCTTTTGCTTGTTAGCACTCACTTAGCATGAGTGCTAATTTATATACATAAGATAGCACTTGAATCCTTAGATGTCAAGCGCAAAATATAAAATTTCTTCTATTTTTTAAGAATAAAATAAAAATCATTCCTTTTTCTTTCTAATCCAGTAAAAACTTCGCAAAAACCTGATTACTTAGGTCTATGCCTCTTGCTGTTAATGCAACTCCATTTTCCGTCTGCATCATCAACCCGCTTTCAACAAAATCATAAATAACCGCTCCATAAACGGAGGTCATTTCCACCCCGAAACGGCTGAAAAAGCTTTCGTAAGAAACTCCTTCTGTCATCCGCAGACCCAAAAACATAAATTCTCCCATAGCATCTTCCTTTGTAACAACTTCTTTTTCTTCCTCTAATAAAGATATTTCCCCTTCTGCCAAAATATATTTGTCCAAATCATAGGTATTATGAAAACGATTTCCATTTAAATAGGAATGCGCACCCAAACCCACTCCTAAATAAGGCTCTGTCTGCCAGTATATTTCATTATGCCTGCTTTCTCTCCCCGCTTTTGCAAAATTGGAAATTTCATATTGCCCGTAACCCCTTTTTTCTAAAAAAGAGACAGCATAATGATACATCTCTCGATCCAACTCTTCCCCGATCTCCAAAAGCTCTCCTTTTTGAAAGGCCTCATAAAAAGGAGTCCCTTCTTCGATGATTAAACTATACGCTGAAATATGCTCAGGATTCATGGATGTAATTTTATCCAGCGTCTCCTTCCAATCCCCAAAGGTTTGTGTTGGCAAAGCAAACATTAAATCTACATTAATATTGTCAAAACCGGCTTTTCTTACAACCTGAAAATTATTTTGAAATTCCTCAATAGTATGAATGCGTCCTAAGGTAGATAAAAGGCGATTTTGCCAAGCCTGAACGCCCATGCTCAGGCGGTTAAACCCTATTTTTTTTAAGACTTCTGCTTTTTCTTTCTCAATGGTTCCGGGGTTTGCTTCAATGGTTATCTCAGCATCCTTTGCAAGGAAAAAAGATTTCTTTATCTTCAACATCAAACGCGCTAACTGTTCCTTTGAAAGAACCGTGGGTGTCCCTCCGCCGAAAAATATAGAGCTTATTTGACAACTCTTGTAGTATTGCCCTCTTTTTTCAACTTCCCGTTCTAAAGCACTAACATATTCTTCATACTTTTCCTCCATACTTCCAAAAGAAGGAAAATCACAATATAAACATTTTTTCTTACAAAAGGGAATATGAACGTAAAGTCCCATAGTTTTCATCATAACTCATCCTCTCATTCCCCTCATCATAGCATAGGCTGTCCTTGAAAAAAAGAAGTATTTGTGCTATACTTTTTATTTGTGAAAAATCAATTTTATATATCTTTTGTATAAATCTTGGAAATGCGAGGTTTTTCCCTATGAATGCTTTTCATGAAATGAAAGAAGAAATCACAGAATTTTTTAATCGGAATCTTGCTTTGAAAGGTATCAAATGGATTTGCGCCATTCTATTTCCATTTTATCTTACCTTAGCAGCAAACTACCTTTCCTTTGGCAATAAAGAACAATTGTATTCCCTTTTCACCCAACACACAGGCTCTTTCTTTTTTGGTCTTATGTTGGTTTGGCTTGCTTTTCTCTTTTTTGCCCTCATAATACCAAATTTATCCGTAGCCGCTCTGGTTACCTCACTAATTTTTATTAGTTTATCCTTAGTTGACTATTTTAAATTTACAATTTTAGAGGTGCATTTTTTGCCTTGGGATATCTATTTGGCGCAAAATGCCAAAAGCTTTTCGGAATTTCTAACATCCATTATCATTCCCCAAGGCGCTTGGGAAATTTTATTCAGCACCTTGTTTTATTGTATTTTTCTTTACTTACTTGCTCCCACAATCCCCGTCAAATGGAGATTCCGTGCCTTGGCCTCTCCCTTTTTTCTCATTGGGTTGTGTCTGGTTGTGTCAAACAATACCGTTCGTCAAACCGTTGCTCCCGTTTTTGGTATTTCTTTGGATGAAACTACCGACCAAACCGAGCTATACGCCAAACATGGTTTTTTAACCGCCTTTTCCCTAAACTTTGGTTCTTTGAATATGGGAGAACCCCAAAATTACAGCAAAAGCTACATACAACATGCTTTTGAAAAATATTTACCTGAAAATAATAGTGGGGAGACCTTTCAAAATCCTGATATAATCGTGGTACTTTCAGAAGCATTTTGGGATCCTACCGTTTTAAACGGCGTTACATTCTCTGGCGATCCTCTGGAGAATTTCAGAGAAATAGCCCAAACAAACCCCAGTGGTAAAATGATTTCTCCTACTTTTGGTGGAGGTACCGTACGTCCGGAATTTGAAATTCTAACGGGAATGTCAACCAGTGCATTGCCCCCCGGTAACATCCCTTATCAACAGTATGTAAAAGACGATATCTTTTCTTATCCCAGAACCTATAAAAACTTGGGCTATGATGCCGTAGGCCTTCATACCTACCAAAAAACGTTTTATAATCGTGACAAAGCATATCCCTTCATGGGCTTTGATGAATTTCTAGGTGAATATGATCTCCATGCAGAGCAACATTGGAACAGCGGTCCGTATATAACGGATGAAACCATTGCAGAAGAAGTCATCTACCAATTGGAGCAGCCCCATGACGTAGGGGTATTTGTTATGGCGATAACCATGGAAAATCATAGCATGTATTATGATAAATATGATGAAGAAGATCGGGTCATTAAAGTGAGCGGGGAAAATCTGTCATCTGCGCAAAAAGTGACCTTGGAAAACTATGCCGCCGGCGTTCGTGATTCAGACCGTGCCCTAAAAGCGATTTATGACTTTGTCATGAGTCGAGAAAAGCCTACGGTAGTTCTTTGGTATGGGGATCATTTGCCCACGTTAGGGGATAATTTTGAACCATATACCACCACCAATACCATTTCATCTGATACCGCGGCACAATGGACGGAAAAGGAAAAATACACCATGTTCTCTACTCCTTATCTGATTTTCACAAATTATGATACCGGTCGGGAATATCTGGCAAACCAGGAATCCATCTCCCCTTATCTGCTTCCTGCTCTTATGGCAGACTATATTGATGCACCCCAGTGTATCCAAACGAATTTTCTTTTAGATTTGTACAAAACTTGCCCCATTATCAGTAAGTATTATAATTTTTACTCCCCCAATACCAATAAGACCAAGCGGGAGGAAATGGAAAAGCTTCATGAACTTATGACCTACGATTTGCTTATTGGTAAAAACTATATTTCCCAAATAAAGTAACCTATTTCATTGCAAAAAACCCTATGCTTACCAGTAAAAAATATGGAAAGCATAGGGTTTTTCATAAAAAAGATTGTTTCCCTATTTTAGAAACAATCTTTTAAACTTATTTTCATTTATATTCTGGGAAATCCTCCGTCCCAAACAACGGATTGATACCCGGCTCTGTCTGTATCCCCTTCGGTACTAAAACATAATACCCTTGCTTTTTCATCAAGCTTAAGCTTTTCTTTCCATTCTCTCAAAACAGGGTTTCTCATAATTTCCGCAACACAACCAAAGGTTGCCGCGCCGCTTTCTCCCGAAATAATTCGTTCATCCTCTTTTCCAGGATTTCCCAAAATTCGCATCCCTTGAGCCGCAACATAATCAGGGCAAGAAATAAAATAATCTCCATATTCCTTTAAAATTTCCCATCCAATGCTGCAAGGCTCTCCGCAGGCTAACCCCGCCATAATGGTATTCATTTCTCCGGTCACATTGTGCAGCATTCCATCTCTTGCCTCCGCCGTACGATAGATACAATCTGCCTTATTTGGCTCAACGATAGTAATAATGGGACATTCTTCTTTGTAGAGTGCCGCAAAAAAAGCCGTAACCGCCCCTGCCATAGACCCAACACCTGCCTGCAAAAAAATATGGGTAAGTTTTTCCCTTAGTTGAGTATACGCCTCATATGCCATTGTTCCATAGCCTTGCATAATCCACAAAGGAATCTCCTCATACCCTTCCCATGCGGTATCCTGTACCATAGCCCAACCATTCTCCTCTGCCTGTTTGTTGGCAAAGCGAACGGCATTATCATAATTCAGGTCAGTAATAGAAGCTTCTGCACCTTCTGCCAAAATATTTTCCAAACGCTCCTTTGCACTGCCCTTTGGCATATATACCACAGCCTTTTGTTTCAGCATCTTCGCCGTCCATGCAACACCCCTGCCATGGTTTCCATCTGTTGCTGTCACAAATGTTATTTCCCCTAATTTGCGTCTGGTTTCTTCCGAAATTAAATCGTTGTATGTAAAATTTTCTATGCTTTGTCCTATTTTTTTTGCCAGATAACTTCCTATGGCAAAGCTGCCCCCTAAAACCTTAAAAGCATTCAATCCAAAGCGGAATGATTCATCTTTTATATAGACATTTTCCAGCCCCAATTCTTTGGCTGTATTTTCTAAAGTAACCAAAGGTGTTTGACAATAGACAGGAAAACTGCTGTGAAATGCCTGAACCCTCTTTGCACTGTCCAGACTAAAGTGACTTAAATCCCCTTTTTGCCTGTTGCTTCTATCATACTGTACAAGCTTAAACGTTTCTTTCAACATAATCCCCCCTGAATTGGAATCTTCTTCCTTTTAGTATACCTATGCATTCCTTTTTCTGCAAGATCCCTGTAGGATATAAGTCATAAAAGGGCATGGCTTTTCAAAAAAGCCATGCCCTTCATTCTTATTATTTTAAGTCATATTAAATGGTTGCATTCTCAACCGCCGCTTGAATTAACAAAGTACAAGCGTTTCGATTTAAGGGAAATACGCGTCCAAAATAGATATAATATATCAGCATAGACCAATAAACCTCATATCCCCCTTTGTCATACTCCTCTTCCGTGGGAAAATACCCTGTACAGCCGTTGGTATATCCTCCAAAATAAAAATATTCATTTCTCGTTTGTTCCTGTGCCCTTAACGCAAATTCACACATAATTTCATTTGGCACACCGCAAAAACATCCGTCGTCCATGGAAAAATACTGAATTTCCGTTGTGTCTTTCTGTGTATTCACGCCAAGTTCTTGTAAGCGCCGCACCTCAGATAACCACAAAGTGCCGTCAATCCCTGCATATTTTTTCGCTTCTTCAGCAATTTCCATTGCCCGCTTATCACTAAGCATATCCGAATATAAATCCACATATACAGAGTGCATTTTCAGTCTTTTTATCTCCACAGGCTGTATGGAATCTATCTTTTTTCCAACCTGTCGCAATACCTCTTGGGCCATATCCATTAACCCATGCTCCGATGAAATAAAGCGATCATCGCAGGCATCCGGAGGGGTCAATGCAGAAGAGAAATACTTAGGAGCCACATTGCCGGAGGCGCCTTGTGTTATCATGACTGGGCAGCCAAACCTTTCTTGCAATACATCCCGTACCGTACCAAAATAGTCAGAGGAAATCATATAATTATCCGCTTTTAAAACATTAGCATGGGCAGTTAAGCGCAAAAGCAATAATTTAAGGTTTCCACTTTTCCAGTCTACCACCTTAAAGATTCCAATTCTCCTGTCCAACTCTCCCCTATCCAATCTACGGTTTAAGCCGATATCACCATAAGCATTTCCCCATGCCCCTTTGATAGGCACCATGTTTTGCAATGCCAAAACTACAGCCTTTTTTATTCCGTCGTCTACAAAAAGGGCATACTCCTTTTCTATGGAATCATTGGGCGCCGCGTGCGTATGGGAAAAACAAAGCATTACTTTTTCCATTCCAACCCCTAGCAATGCCCCAATTGTCTTTCTTAAGGTGTCTCCATGCTGTCTAGAGAAACCGATGTGATCAATGGCAATCAAACAACACCTTTCCTCTTTATATTGCCATAGGGAAACCTGAGCAGAAAGTGCATGGGCCACCCCTCTGGATTGCTCATCCTCCCGTCCAAAGCCAATGGTTTGTACAGGCTTTCTCGGTGTAATATCCACTTCTTCATACGCAAAATAAACGGTATCAAATTTTTCATTCATTCCTTGATTTTTCATAACACTTTACTCCTTTTATTCTATTAAGATACACTGCCTCAACAGTGTTCAACCCAGAGGAATTCGTCCGAAAGAAAAGCCGATAATTCCTTTTCCTTAAAATCATAAAAGTTGCAAAGTCATTTTAAAACTATATCTACTCCATGCAAACACAATCCAAAACAACTTTGCATGGAGTAAAAGCAATGGTTAACCTCATACTATCCCTCATTTCTTAATTTAATCTTTTCATATATTCCTCAATTAGCAGACGAATAATAATTCTTATCCAACGACGAAATTTTGATTATCTGCAAGTTACCGCTGTACCGGAAACGCTAACCATCAACATTCCGTTATCCGCTCCCAAGACCTCATAATCCACATCCACACCGACAATGGCATTTGCCCCCATGGCATTGGCTCTCTTTACCATCTCCGCAATAGCCTGTTCCCTTGCGTTAATCAATTCCTCCTCATAAGTACCGGATCTTCCGCCAAAAAAATTACTTAATCCGGCAATCATATCCTTGACAAAATTAACACCTGCAATCACCTCACCAAAAACAATCCCGTGGTAAGTTAAAATTTCTTTTCCCTCAATGGTATTTGTCGTTGTAACAATCATTTTGTTGCTCCTTTCTTTATCTCATATTAATAAATAATCTTACGCATTTGTGCACCAAAGGGCATTAATGCAAGCCCTGCAAATTTAAAATGCTGAATCCCAAAGGGTATCCCTATAATAGTAATACAGCAGACAACCCCCATAGCCAAAGATCCCATTGCCAATTCAAAGCCACACAATAAAATCCAAATTATATTTAAAATAATAGACCCTGAACTTAAATTTCCATAATAAATTTGGGTTCCAAAGGGCCAAATTACCATTTGGGCAAACTTAAAGCATTGTAAACCAATGGGAATGCCTATAATGGTGATACAGCAGATAACCCCTGCCAAAAACCAACCAATTGCTGATAAAAGCCCTCCAAATATCAGCCAAAGAATATTCCCTAAAACACTCATTTTTCTTTTTCCTTCCTATAAAAATCCCTGTAATATTGTACCAACTTTTCATAATCCCTGAAGAACAGCACCTCTTTCCCTGCCATCGAAAGTCTGTAAACACCTTTTTCTATTCGTTCAAACCATTGATAAACATTGCTTCGTAACATTGCGGCATATTTGTCCTCTTTTCCCATTTCTCTCAATTCCTTTAAGGAGATTTGTCCAAACTGTTCCATGATGCAACAAAGCTCAATGGCTTTTTCACGATATGCCGTCATGATCTTTCGACGTGTCATACCTCCCACATTCTCTGCAACTTGGCGATTTTCCATCTCTGCCTGAAGACGCTCTTGCTTCTTCCTGTTTTTGCGCACCAAACTGTCAGAAGGCTCTAAGATTACATCCACCGTTTGCAAAGGGCTATCCAGCGCAACTGTAATTAAACCCAACTCCAAACGCTTTAATAACTTTAGCATATCCTTCCAGGCCTTCTCCCTCTGCCCTTTTTGGGGACGAGGAATGGCTACATAAACTTGGTCTGTCAAGCTTTGTCGCTCCAAAGCCTGATACACCAGTTTTAAGTTGAAACGTGTCTTTAACTCCACGATTAGGGTTTGCCCTTCTTTTACAGCGGCAATGTCACAATTCTTGACCTCAGCCTGTACCTGATAGCCCTCTTCCTCCAAAAAAAGACGAATGGGCTCATACAAATCCGTTTCTTTCAAACTCATGCCTTTCTTCCTTTAGCCATAAATGCCTCAATTTCATCTACAGTACGAATCAAATTGGGTGTCATTACTTCACATCCGCTTTCAGTAACCAAAACATCATCCTCAATACGAATACCAATTTCCCACTCATCAATATATAGTCCCGGCTCTACCGTCAGAACCATCCCCGCCTGCAAATCCCGATCCATATATCGTCCTATATCGTGGGTCTCAGCGCCTAAATAATGGCTGACACCGTGGTAATAATATTTTGCAACATCTTCCATGGTTTCAGCTAAACCAATTTTTTTCAATTCCTCAAAATAATGTTCTTTTAACACTTCATTCAATCGAGAAAAAGGCACACCCGGCTGAATAGTTTCAATCACCTTTTGCTGTCCGGATAACACAATATTATAAACGTTTTTTTGCTTCTCGGTAAATTTTCCGTTCACAGGGAATGTACGGGTAATATCTCCGTTATACCAATCCACCTGTGCCCCCGCATCCACTAAAACCAAATCGCCGTCTTTTGTCAGATGATTATTTTCAACATAATGGAGAATGGTTCCTCTTTTTCCAGCCGCCGCAATGGTTTGAAATGCCTTTTGACGCACGCCCCTTTTGGTTAGCACAAAGTCAAAATATGCCTCAATTTCATACTCCATCATACCCTCACGGGCATTTTCCATCATGGCTAAAAAACCCTCTTGGGTAATCTCCATGGCTTTGCCCATACGCTCCAATTCCCAATCCTCTTTAATCAATCGCAAATCACTGAAAATAGGATACAAATCTTGCATATGAACTCCCGGATATTGTTCTCTTAATTCCTTTGCAAAAGAAATGGCAGCAGAGGGTAAAGCATTCCAATCTCTGTTTTCCAAATCCAGATATACGTTTTTTATATTATGCTTAAATATAAACTCTGCAAAATCCTTCCGAAATCCATCAATAAATTCAATAGTTTCAATTCCGGACTTTTCTCTTGCTTCCTCTGTGGTAATATTTGCCCCTACCCACTTTGCTAAAATTCCATTATCCCGTGGAATATACAAAGTAGTTGTTACATCCGAGGATGTTTTGGTCATCAATAAAATACAGTTTTCTCGTTCGATTCCCGTAACGTAATAAAAGTTACGGTCTGGTGAAAAAGGATACTGTTCATCCCCACGTTTGTAGGGTGCCTGCCCTGCAAAAACCACAGCAACACTATGTTCATTCAACCGTTCTTCCAATTTATCTCTGTTTTTTTGAAATTTATCCATTTCAAACATCAAACCTCTCTTATCATTATATTAACATGAATTACTATCACAAACTCTAAGAATCCCGAATAAAAATCCGAATTTTTTATTAATATTTTTAAAAATAAGATATTTATTCTTTATCCTCAAGTCGATCCATAAAAACCCAAAAATCCCCTTTCAAAAAGGGCAATTGCGCTTATTTTGCCAAAACAAATTCTTTTTCTTTAAAAAATTCAATAATCTCAGCCTTGTCACCATTCAGCTTGCCCTGTACCGATTCTTCTTTTCCGCCGCCTTTGCAGTCAAAGGATTTTTTCAGCTCCTCCACAATCTCACGAGCGTCTTTCTTTCGACTCACCAAAACAAACGCAAATCCTGCTTCCGTAGGTGTGAATACCATGGCACGTCCACAGGTTTTTTCTGCCGCCAAATCTGCCAGTGCCGTTAAGTCCTTTCCGCCCAGGCCATCTTCCATAATCAATACATTCTCTGTATTTTCAGGTAATCTTTGAATACGACCTAAAAAAGCCTCCCATTTCCATTTTTTCAATTCCTGTATATAAGTATCCTTTTCTTTTAAAAGTTTCTGCACTGCGGTTCCAATTTGCTCCTCCTGCACGGATAAGGCTCTACCCACTTCATTGGCGGCCTGATGAATCCTTTGGTAATAGTCTAAAGCTCTTTTACCACAAAGCAGTTCCAAGCGTGTTCCGCCCTTATAGTTCTGCGTGCCCACAATTTTTATCATACCAATTTCTCCCGCAAGCTTTACATGAGTTCCACAGCAAGCGCAGCAATCATATTCCCCCGCCGTAACAATACGGACTTCTCCTGTTAATTCAATTTTACTGCGATATTCCAGAGCCTCTAATTCTTTTTCATCTGGATAAAAAATAGAAATCGGCGTATTTTGCCAGATTGCTTGATTCGCCTGCTCCTCCAGCCAAGGTAAATCCTCCCCTGGAATCTGTGTATTAAAATCAATGGTAATTCGTGCTCGTCCCATATGAAAACCCACATTGTCACAACCATATTGTTTGCAAATTATTCCTGAAAAAATATGTTCACCCGAATGATTTTGCATGAGATCAAAGCGGTGCTCCCAATTAATTTCACCAACTACCTCCAGTCCCACTTCCAAAGGACCATCCCCATAATGAATAATCTCACCGTTTTTCTCATGCACATCAAGCACAGAAACCCCGCCAAGTGTTCCCTTATCCCCAGGTTGTCCGCCGCCCTCGGGATAAAATAAAGTTTGATCCAATATAATATGATAGCCTTCTTTCCTCTTTTCACAGGAACGTACACGGCCTTTGAATTCTGTATCGTATGCGTTTTTATAATATAATTTCTCTGTCATCTTTTCGCCTCCTGCAACACTTTCCCACAGTATATCACGCTTTCCACCTTATGGAAAGGTTGGGCTTACTCCATTTATTCGAAATCGCCCAAGTAAATTTTAATGATATTTCTCTTATACGTTACCTGTCGTTTTTTCAAAAGGAAGATGCCCTTACGTCCTTTTAGACTTCTTCCTAAAACAAAAACAGGTAATGTCCCCTTGAACAATACCTGCATTATTTTAAATCTATTTTTTTGCAATAAAACCCACCGCAACAGTGCCGGGCCCAGAATATGTTCCAACAACAGGCCCGATGTATCCATTATAACAATCAGAAATATCATAATCTTCAGCGAAACAATCTTTCACCATCTTCATATTTTCTTCTGCTGCACCATGGCAAAACATAAATGGATAATTCTCATCCACGCCATCCGCCATGGCAAGCTCTTTTAATATAGAAATCATTCTTTTTTTCCCTTTGGCTTTTGCCGTATTTAACACCAAACCATCCTGAATTGTCAAAATAGGATGTAAGTTTAGCATTGTGCCCACAATTGCCGCCGCACCGGATAAACGTCCGCCTTTTCTTATATATTTTAAGGTCTCAATGGCTGCATAAATTTTTGCTCTGCCTGATAACTCATTCATTTCTTGGTACAACTCTTCCACAGTTGCCCCTTCTTTGGCACGTTTCGCCGCAATCTCCACCAAAAGCCCCAGGGAGCAACAGGCACAGTTTGTATCTGCAATCCAAATCTTCTCACTTTCCAGAGAAGCCTTTGCAATATGGGCAGACTGTACAGTGCCGCTTAATTTACCGCTAATTAATACACAAAGAATGTCATCTCCTTTCTCTAAAGCCGCCTGAAAAGCTTCCTCAAAGGAATGGGGTGTGGGCTGTGCTGTTGTGGGAATTTCAGGGCTTGTTCTAAGATGTTGATAAAATTCTTCCGCTGTAAGGTTCTCACCATCAATGAAAGTTTCCTCTCCAAAATGCACCGTTAAAGGAACACATACAACGCCAATCTCCTTTAATCTATCATGGGATATATCACAAGTGCTGTCCGTAATAATCTGTACCATGTTATTCCTCCTTTTATAAAACGGCAAAAGCCAAAAAATTCAATTTCTGTTTACTTCATATTAATTATAATAGTTTTTAAAACCACGTCAACTGTTTTTAATAGAGAATTACTATTATTTTAGAATAAATTAAACTTTCTATCCATCCAATTATTTTTTATCTTAACATTTCAAAAAATAAAATAAAAAAGCCTTAATTCAATTATTTTAAGGCTTTTCATGCGTTGAAAATTCACTTACTCTACAACATTCTCTTCCTTTGGTGTTTGGTGCCAATTTCCTTTTAGTAATTTAATCCCGCCCAAAATCACAGCCGCAGCTAAAATAATACGTGTTACATTGTGGTTTAATCTCCAAGCCAAATTCCAAAAGAACCCGTCAAAAAAAGGGTTTAACATATTCATAAAAATTTGTGCCAGCATACAGAGTCCAAAAACAACCAAGACAACGGCAACGGCTTTTGCGTTTCTTTTCAAAAATTCATCTGCTTTGGTAAAGTCTACTTCTTCAAATCCGTAGTAATGATCTTCCTGTTTCAGAAACTCTTCCTCTGGCATATTTCGCAAATTGTGGGTATGAAAAAAGCTAAAAAACCACACCACAGGAAGAATTGCCCATAGAACCTCTAAATTTGCCCATTCTCCAAAAGTTCCAACCCCAAAAAATAAAATCATCAGGCTAATTCCCTGTTTGTAGAGCCCCATATACATCTCTCCTGCACCTGGTACTAGGGAGCACCAAAAAGTTAAAAATCCGTTTTTCTTATTTCTCATACTACTACCTCCAAATAATAATCATATGATTTCTTTTGTTAGTATTAGTATATCTGATTCTTCTTGGGAATTTTTTCACTATTTATTAAGATTTTATAAATGTTACAATTGAAAAAAGCACCTGCATTCATATGCAAGCACTTTAATTTTAATTAAAATATTTTTCTATCACTGACCAAAGTTCATCCACACCGGTTTTTTTCTCCCCCGAAAAGGGAATCAAAACGTCCTCAGAACCAAGCCCTAAGGTCTTGCGAATGACGGATAAATGCTTTGGAACTTGGCTTCGATTCAGTTTGTCTGACTTTGTTGCAGCGATTATAATATCGTAACCATAATGCTTTAGCCATTCATACATTAAAACATCATTTTTTCCAGGTTCATGGCGAATATCAATCAGAAGAATAATGGCTCTTAGTTCTTCCCTCTTTTCCAAGTATTCTTCTATCATTTGACCCCATTTTGCAATTTCTGTTTTCGGTGCCTTGGCATATCCATATCCGGGCAAATCCACAACATACATTAGCCCGTTTACGTCATAAAAATTAATTGTTCTTGTTTTTCCGGGGTTGGAGCTGGTTCTTGCCAGCGCCTTGCGCCCTAAAATAGCATTAATCAACGTGGATTTCCCCACATTTGACTTGCCTGCAAAAGCAATCTCAACCCTTCCATCCACTGGATAATGGGAAAAATTTGTTCCAATTGCCGCTAACGAAGTATTCTTTACTTCCATAGGTCTCCTCCCTTCACCAATGCAACCTTAAGTACATCTTCCATGGTTTTTGCCAATACAAAATCAATTCCTTCTTTTATTTCATCGCTAATTTCCTGCAAATCCTTTTCGTTCTCCTCAGGCAGGATCACCGTTTTAATACCAACTTTTTTGGCAGCAAGAACCTTTTCCTGTAGTCCCCCAATAGGAAGAACTCTGCCACGAATGGTAACCTCCCCTGTCATAGCCACATCATGATGCACTTCTTTCTCCGCCAAAGCTGAAATAATTGCAGTAGCCATGGTAATCCCTGCGGAAGGTCCATCTTTCGGTGTTGCTCCTTCAGGGATATGTATATGAATATCTTTCTGCTGATAAAAATCCGGGGAAAGTCCCAGTGATTTTGCCTGGGCGCGAATATAGCTGATTGCCGCTTCCGCGGATTCCGTCATTACCTTTCCCACATTTCCTGTAAGCTTAAATTTCCCGGTCCCCTCCATAACGTTTACTTCTATAGATAGGGTGGTGCCTCCTGCGGCTGTCCATGCTAAGCCACGAACAATACCAACCTGCGGTTTATTGTAAATAGAATCTTTTCCGTACTTTCTTTTTCCCAAAATACTTTCTAAATTCTTTGCAGAGACAGTTACATTTTTTTTCTCACCGCTTAATATCAATCTTATCGTCTTTCTGCAAACTTCTCCGATTACTCTCTCCAGCTGTCTTACTCCGGCTTCTCTTGTATACCCGTCAATCATCCCTTCAATGGCATCGTCACGAAACTTTATCTGCGCTGCTGATAAACCGTTTCTCTGCCGCTGCTTACGCACAAAATGTTCTTTTGCAATATGCAGTTTTTCCTGTGTTGTATAACTTCCCAGAGAAATCACCTCCATTCTGTCTAAAAGAGGTTTGGGTATGGTGTCTAAATTGTTGGCCGTACACATAAAGAGAACCTTGGAAAGATCATATGTTAACTCAATAAAATGGTCACGGAAGGTACTATTCTGTTCGCCATCTAAAACTTCAAGCAAAGCCGCCGCCGGATCTCCGTTGTAAGAAACTCCCAGTTTATCTATTTCATCCAAGAGCATTAAAGGGTTTACAGTCCCCGCCTGCTTCATGGCATTGATAATCCGCCCGGGCATGGCACCGATATAAGTTCTTCTATGTCCTCTGATTTCCGCTTCGTCCTTAATTCCACCTAAAGACATTCTGATATACTTTCGGTTTAATGCTTTTGCAACAGAATGGGCAATGGATGTTTTGCCAACCCCAGGAGGTCCAACCAAGCAAAGAATCGTAGGTCTTTCCTCTGGAACCATCTTTCGCACTGCCAAATACTCCAAAATACGTTCCTTTACTTTTTTTAACCCATAATGCTCTTCATCCAAAATCTTTTCAGCCTTTGCCAGATCAAAACTCTCTTGCGTCATTTCGCTCCAAGGCAAACTCAGTAAGGTTTCAATGTAACTTCTGGAAACGTTGGATTCCGGAGAGGTAACGGGAATTCTCAACATACGAGCAATCTCTTTTTCCACCGCCAAGCATACCGCATCGGGAGGATTTTTTTCTTCCAATTGCTTACGATATTTTTCCGCATCAGCGCCTATGCCATCCTTGTCCCCCAGTTCCTCTTGGATCACCTTCAATTCTTCTCTGAGGTAGTAATCTCTTTGGTTCTGTTCAATGCGGGCTTTGGTTTTGCCTTCAATTTCTTTTTTAATATTTAGTATTTGTTTTTCGCTTTGTAAAACTTCCAGTACTGCCTCCAAGCGTTCAAATGGATTCAGTATTTCCAGAATTTTCTGCTTACGATCGTAGGAAATCTCCAACCCCGACGCAATAAGATCCGCCAATTTTCCCGGCTTCGATGCAGCCTTCACACTGCTTAAAAGATCAGATGCGGTGCTGTTGGGAACATATTTAATGTACTCCTCATAGCGCTCTGTTACCACGCGCATATATGCTTTCAAATAATCATCCGGCTCATCCAGAAAATCTTGTTCCAATGAAGTGATCTTTGCAAAGTCAGTGGAAGTTTTAATCCATATCTCGTCTAATCTTCCGCGTTCCTGTCCCTCTACAATAACGTGAGTTACATTCCCGGGAAGCTTTAATACTTGCTTAATTGTACATAAAGTACCAATTTCATATAAATCATTCTGCTTGGGATCTGATGTTCCAGGGTCAATCTGCGTCACCAAAAACACCTTGCCGCCACTGTTTTCTGCCGCCGCAACAGCCTCTAGCGATCTCTGTCTGCTAACAGGAAAACTAATTGCCATACTGGGGAAAACCGTCAGTCCCCTTAGCGCAATCATAGGTACTTTGACCGTCTGCTTTTTCTCCATTCTTCCACCTCTGTTTTCTATATTTAATCAAGGATATCATATCTAAGCCCATAAGCAGAGAACTGCAAAAAGAATACTAACCCTTCAAAATTTATCAATTTATCTCCAATACCATAAAAATATCACCATGATTTTCTTATATATGGATTGACGCCCTATTTCCTTTGAAAGTTGGGTTTGTTTTATATTCTTCAACAAAAAAATAGTCGCTAAAATTCCTAGTTCTCCGCTAAAACTTTACATATTATACCCTAAAATCTACTTTCGGTCAAATAACCAAGTTACATTCCTAATTCCTACCACAGCTCACTTTTTTGTGCTGTCAAAATGCCCTCTTCATCTACAACTACGCTGTTTTCATCCTTTCGAAAAACTTGCTCCAAAAGCTCATGAACATTTTCTAAAGGCTTGACAGAAAGTCCTAAGCTTCCGTAAGCCTCCCGCCAATTCTCCTTGGGAATGAACGCACACTTAACACCGGCATCCTCAGCAGCTGCCAGCTTATCAGCAACTCCCCCAACAGGCAAAACCTGCCCCAAAAGTCCAATTTCACCCGTTAACGCAACTTCGCCATCCACTGCCGTACCAGTAAACGCGGAATATACTGCCAAAAACATTGCAACGCCCGCCGATGGCCCATCTACTGGTGTTCCACCTGGAAAATTAATATGCACCTGGTACATATCCTTTATAAATCCATATTTCTCCATTACTGTCAGCACATTTTCCGCTGAACTTCGGGCATTGCTTTTTCGTCTGCTAGAACGTTGTTTCCCCCGAATTTCCTCTTCTTCCACAATTCCTGTTACCGTTAAAAGACCTTTTTCGGACTTCTGTACGGTTGCCTCTATTGCAAGCAAAGTGCCATTTCCTCCACTTTGAACAGCCATGCCGTTTACCACACCTATTTGAGCCTTCTTATTTACTTTTTTACGCAAAATCGGTTGATACCTCCCTGTTTCAGCTACCCAATCTAAATCAGCAAAAGTAATTTTCCTATTTCCTTCCATCACAGCCAAGGATGTTAGAGACTGTACAATATTTACTGTATCTCTACCACCATGGGCATAGCAAGCAATTCTTTCGCAAAGTCCTTCCTCATAGGGCATACCTCCACGGTTTAAACTATTTCTGGCAATTTGCTCTACCGATTTTTTATCCAATCCTTCGAAAAATATTTCGGTACAGCGAGATCTAAGGGCAGGCGGAATGTCAGAGGGATTCCTTGTTGTTGCACCGATTAATCGAAAATCAGCAGGAATTCCTTTTTGAAAAATTTCATGAACATAGGGAGGAATATTTTTGTTTTCACGGCTGTAATAACTGCTTTGAAAACGGGCTATTCGATCTTCCAGTACCTTCAAAAGTTTATTCATCTGAACGGGATGCAGTTCTCCAATTTCGTCAATAAATAAAACACCCCCATGGGCATCACATATTGCACCAGGTCGGGGCTGTGGCACCCCCAGTTGTCCCAAAGCACCAGACCCCTGATATATGGGATCATGTACAGACCCCATAAGTGGATCTGCAATATTCCTTTCATCAAATTGAAGGGTCGTTGCATCTATTTCCACAAATTTCGCCGTTTCCCCAAAAGGACTGTCCTCTTTTTTCCTTGCCTCTTCCAAAATCAAACGAGCAGCCGCAGTTTTTCCAACCCCCGGAGGTCCATAAATTAGAATATGCTGGGGGTTGGGTCCGCATAATGCTGCCCTTAAAGCTTTAATCGCTTTTTCCTGCCCAATAATCTCTGCTAAGTCCTTGGGACGCGTTTGTTCGGATAGAGGTTCAGTCAACATACGTCGCCTCATAGCCTCCAGTTCATGCATTTGTTTTGAATTTTCATCCGGAGAGTAACTCCCCCCCGATCGTTTTTTTTTGCTTTTTGTAAAAAAATAGTAAGCACCCAATGCAAAAAATAGTATTTGCACTATGGTCAATACGCTCCATCCGTTCACAAGATCCTCTCCCTTTTTCTTTTTATTGGTAATAGTATCTCGAAAAAAATGGAATCTATCCATTGCAGCAAAAACTATTTATTTTTCGTAAAAACTCCCTAAAGCTTTTAAATAGGTTAAGGATTTCCTTTTGTTCTTATTTCAATAAATAACACCTTTGATATAGATTTACTTTGCGTATAAATTAAATAAAAAAACACCCCCAATATTATTGTCTAATATTGGGGGTGCATTATAGAAAATATTTCTATAAATTACTCAGTGATTTCGATAACGGAGCCAGCACCAACAGTTCTGCCACCTTCACGAATAGCGAAACGAAGACCCTGAGCCATAGCAACAGGTGTAATCAATTCGATTCCCATTTCTACGTTGTCGCCAGGCATACACATTTCTGTGCCTTCAGGTAAGGAGATAACGCCTGTAACGTCAGTTGTTCTGAAGTAGAACTGAGGTCTGTAGTTGTTGAAGAAAGGAGTATGACGGCCACCTTCTTCTTTGCTCAATACATAAACCTGAGCTTTAAATTTTGTATGAGGTGTAATGGAACCGGGTTTAGCCAATACCTGTCCTCTTTCGATTTCACTTCTCTGAACACCACGAAGAAGAACACCGATGTTATCGCCAGCTTCAGCCTGATCCAAAAGTTTACGGAACATTTCAACGCCAGTAACAACAACTTTTCTGGTTTCATCTGACAAACCAACGATTTCAACTTCATCCTGAACTTTAACAATACCGCTTTCAACTCTACCAGTTGCAACAGTACCACGACCTGTAATGGAGAATACATCTTCTACAGGCATCAAGAAAGGCTTGTCTATATCACGCTTAGGATCGGGAATATAAGCTTCGATTTCATTGTAAAGTTCAACGATCTTGTCACCCCAAACACCGCTAGGATCCTGAAGAGCCTGCAATGCAGAACCTCTGATAATAGGGATATCATCGCCAGGGAATTCATACTCGGAAAGGAGATCTCTGATTTCCATTTCAACCAAGTCAAGAAGTTCTTCGTCATCAACCATGTCGCACTTGTTCATAAATACAACAATATAAGGAACGCCTACCTGACGGGAAAGCAAAATGTGCTCTCTTGTCTGAGCCATAGGGCCGTCAGTTGCAGCAACAACCAAAATTGCACCGTCCATCTGAGCAGCACCTGTGATCATATTCTTTACATAGTCAGCATGTCCTGGGCAGTCAACGTGAGCGTAGTGTCTAACAGGTGTTTCATATTCAACGTGAGCTGTAGAGATTGTGATACCACGTTCTCTTTCTTCTGGAGCTTTATCAATGTTTTCAAAAGCAACTTCTTCGCCCAATTGGTATCTCTGATACAATGTCTTTGTAATTGCTGCTGTAAGAGTTGTTTTACCATGGTCAACATGACCGATCGTACCGATATTTACATGAGGTTTGGTTCTTTCAAATTTTTGCTTTGCCATTTTAAATTATCCTCCTTTAATTTTGTTGGAAATCTATTGAATTTAGTACATTTGCAGGAATGTACCTATCGATTTCAATTATATTAGACTTCCTTTCTTTTTGCAATACCAAATATCCATTCCATGTCTATTTTGGCATTTTTTCTGAGAAATAAAATCCTTTATCCTATTGGGATAAATCTATTATTTTTTACCTTCCAAAACCTTTTCCTGAACGGATTTAGGGCAAGGTTCATAATGGTCTACTTCCATTACATAGTTACCACGACCCTGTGTTTTGGAGCGAAGGTCTGTGGAGTAACCGAACATTTCAGCCAAAGGCACGAAGGAATGAATGATCTGTGCGTTAGATCTAGCTTCCATACCTTCAATACGACCACGACGAGAGTTAATATCACCGATAACGTCGCCCATATAGTCCTCGGGTACAGTTACTGTAACCTTCATGATAGGCTCCAGAAGAACTGCGTCACCTTTTCTCATCGCTTCCTTGAAAGCCATGGAACCTGCTACCTGATAAGCCGTTTCAGAGGAGTCAACGTCATGGTAGGAACCATCGTAAACTTCAGCCTTAACACCCAATACAGGATAGCCGCCCAAAATACCAGATTGCATTGCTTGCTGAATACCTTTATCAATAGCGGGGATGTATTCCTTAGGAATAGAACCACCCACTGTTGCATTTACAAACTCATAATTGTTTTCTGCGTCTGTACCAATAGGATAGAAACGAACCTTACAGTGACCATACTGACCACGACCACCAGACTGACGTACGAATTTACCTTCAACGTCAACCGCCTTGCGGAAGGTTTCTTTGTAGGATACCTGAGGAGCACCAACGTTTGCCTCAACCTTGAATTCTCTCAAGAGACGGTCAACGATGATTTCCAAGTGGAGCTCACCCATACCTGCAATGATTGTCTGTCCTGTATCAGGGTTTGTATATGTCTTAAATGTGGGATCTTCTTCAGCCAATTTCGCCAATGCAATACCCATTTTATCTCTGCCTGCTTTTGTTTTAGGTTCAATGGCAACTTCAATAACGGGTTCGGGAAATACCATGGATTCCAAAATAACTTCGTTATCTTCATGACAAATTGTATCGCCTGTTGTTGTCAGCTTAAAGCCAACAGCTGCCGCAATATCACCAGAATAAACCTTTTCGATTTCTTCTCTATGGTTAGCATGCATCTGCAGGATACGACCAACACGTTCTTTTTTGCCCTTTGTAGAGTTGTAAACATATGTGCCGGAATCCAACGTACCGGAGTACACACGGAAGAATGCCAGCTTACCTACGAAGGGGTCATTCATGATCTTAAATGCCAATGCGGAGAAAGGTTCTTCGTCGGAAGAATGTCTTTCAACTTCTTCGCCTGTGTCAGGGTCAATACCCTTGATTGAAGCAATGTCAGTGGGCGCTGGCATATAATCAATAACGCCATCCAGAAGCTTCTGAACGCCTTTATTTCTGTATGCAGAACCACACATAACGGGCACCAACTGACAAGCAATACAAGCCT
Organism: Anaerotignum sp.; assembly: GCF_030625865.1. Classification (GTDB taxonomy): domain Bacteria; phylum Bacillota; class Clostridia; order Lachnospirales; family Anaerotignaceae; genus Chakrabartyella. Next base: position 85,041 of record NZ_DAOUQB010000004.1, read on the forward strand.
TACGCAGTGCAACCTTGAGTTCTTCTTCGGAGATTTCTTCCTCAGCAAAGAACTTTTCCATCAACTCTTCATCTGTTTCGCAGATGGTTTCAACCATAATTGTTCTATACTCTTCTGCCAATTCTGTGTAATCAGCAGGGATTTCCTCTTCATCTACTTCTGTACCTGTTGCATTTTCATAGAAGTAGGCTTTCATCTTCATCAGATCAATGATGCCTTTGAAATCGTTCTCTGCACCAATAGGCAGAGTAACAGCTACTGGATGGCAACCCAGTCTGTCTACGATAGACTTCATAGAACCCAAGAAATCAGCACCCATGATGTCCATTTTATTAACGAAAATCATACGAGGTACCATGTAGTTATCAGCCTGTCTCCAAACTGTTTCTGTCTGAGGTTCAACGCCGCCCTTTGCATCCAGAACACAAACAGCACCATCTAATACACGCAGGGAACGTTCTACTTCTACTGTAAAGTCAACGTGTCCAGGTGTATCAATAATGTTGATTCTGTTTTCATTCCAATGACAAGTTGTTGCAGCGGAGGTAATTGTAATACCTCTTTCCTGTTCCTGCTCCATCCAGTCCATGGTTGCAGTACCTTCGTGGGTATCGCCGATTTTGTAGTTACGGCCGGTATAGAACAGAATACGCTCTGTAAGAGTGGTCTTACCAGCGTCAATATGTGCCATGATACCAATATTTCTGGTTCTAGCAAGCGGGTATTCTCTGTTTGCCACGCTTAGTCCTCCTTTTTGCTTTCATAATGGGATAATTGGAAAGACCCATTACAAGTCTTTCCAAAAATACACATTTCCATTCTAACTTATTACCACTTGAAATGGGAGAAAGCCTTGTTTGCTTCTGCCATTTTGTGTGTTTCGTCTTTCTTCTTGCAAGCACCACCGGCATTGCTTAAAGCATCAACAATTTCAAATGCCAGACGGTCAACCATAGTCTTTTCGCCACGTTTTCTTGAATAAATTGTTAACCAACGAAGTCCCAATGTCTGACGTCTTTCAGGTCTAATTTCCATAGGAACCTGATAAGTTGCACCACCAACACGGCGCGCTTTTACTTCCAACACAGGCATGATATTGCCCAATGCTTCTTCAAAAGCCTCCAAAGGCTCTTTACCTGTCTTTTCCGCTACTTTGTCGAATGCACCATAAACGATTTTTTCAGCAACGCCTTTTTTACCATCCAACATAATGCTGTTGATCAGCTTTGTTACAAGCTTGCTATTGTAAACGGGGTCTGCTAAAACCTCTCTTTTCGCAACATGTCCTTTTCTTGGCACGATTCTTCCCTCCTTAATGAATAATGATATTCTCGGTACTTCACGAGCCTTATACTCGTGTTTTCATGCCTTACCACTCAACGTATATCTCGTCTAAGCAATCGCAGATTGTATTGATCTGTATAAGGCATTTCTTCTTATTTTATTACTTCTTTGCTGCTTTAGGGCGTTTCGCGCCATATTTGGATCTAGCCTGCATTCTCTTTGCAACGCCTGCTGTATCCAAAGTACCTCTAACGATGTGGTAACGCACACCGGGAAGGTCTTTTACTCTACCACCTCTGATCAGAACAACGCTATGTTCCTGCAGATTGTGGCCTTCACCGGGGATATAAGCTGTTACTTCAATACCGTTGGAAAGACGAACTCTGGCGATCTTTCTGAGCGCGGAGTTAGGCTTCTTAGGTGTGGAAGTCTTAACTGCTGTACATACACCACGTTTCTGAGGAGAAGAAACATCTGTCGCTTTCTTCTGCAGAGAGTTTAAGCCTTTCTGCAAAGCGGGTGCTGTTGATTTTTTCTCGATAGTCTGTCTGCCTTTTCTTACTAACTGATTAAACGTAGGCATTAATTGCACCTCCTTATAATAATAATACTTTCTGCTCTTGCAATATTTTAGCCTTTATTGGTGTGTAATTCGGGCGTGCTTAGAAAAGCCCATAATTACAGACACTAGA
>NZ_DAOUQB010000008.1 GCF_030625865.1 Anaerotignum sp.
TGTCAAGGTGTCCAAATCTGTAAGAGTTACAAAATCTTGAAACTCCTCTGGTATTTCCGTTATAAATGGGTCATAAACCAAAACCTTCATGGAAAAGCCTTTTGCTCGTCTGGCTACATTTTTTGCAATGGAACCAAAACCAATTAATCCTAAGTTTTTTTCAAAAACGTCTTTTCCGATAAAAGTTTTCCATTCCCCGTTATGTACTCTTTCATTGGTAATAGAAATTCCCCGGGAAATATTTAAAATATGACCAAACGCCAGGTCGGCAACGGCGTTTGCGTTCATTGCAGGTACATTGGTAACGCAAATTCCCAATCTCTTTGCATCCTCCAAGTAAATGTTATCCAGCCCGGCACCATGCTTGGCAATAATTTTCAAATTCTTACAACGCTCCATGTCCAGAGGATAAAAGGGATGGGCACCAATAATCAAACCATCATATTGGGGAATTACTTCTTTGAACTTGTTTTCGTCAAAATCCGACCCCATCAAAGTGTATTCAATCCCGGCTTTCTCCAAAACTTCAAAGGGCTTAGGACTTGTTTTCCCAAAGGATCTGGATGTAACTAGTACCTTTTTCATTTCTCCGCCCCCTATTTTAAGCCGTACTCCAAAGCCAATTTTTTGATTGCTGCAAAATCCCCTGCTTCAATCAGCTTTTTGTTTACCAGATTTCCGCCAACGCCAACGCCAACACAGCCAATATTGATAAAATCACCATAGTTGGATGCGTCTACGCCCCCTACAGCAGTCAAAGGAATGCCATCAATAGGCCCCATCATCGCCTTAATGTAGGGAAGGCCCAAAGCTGCTGCCGGGAATAGCTTCACCATATCCGCACCCCAATTGTACGCCGTAATAACTTCTGTAGGGGTCACAGCACCTGGAATGGAAACTAAGCCCAATCTTTTCGTTGCTTTGATAACCCCCTCGTCCACGTTGGGGGAAATAATATACTCCGCACCTGCCTCCTTTGCACGGTATACATTTTCCGGTGTCAAAACCGTTCCTGCTCCTACTGCAACCAAATCACCAAAATGCTCTTTAATCATGCGGATAGATTTTAATGTATCTAAGCTTTGTTCCTCACTTTTTAAACTAAAAGTTACCTCTACGCAAGTAATCCCGCCGTCCTTTAACGCCTGTACTGTTTGAATCATATCCTTGGAGGAAATTCCCCTGACAATGGCAATCACCTTACCATCTAAAATTCTCTGCAATGTATCTGCCATAAAATCCATCTCCTTTTGCAAATTTCCTAGTCTTCCTCTACAATTCTGGCTAGCTCCAAATAACCATACAACCCAAAGCTTTCCCCTGCTTTGCATGATACAATTTCCACTTCAATTTTCGGTAGAATATGTCTAGAGATCATCTCATAGCCCTTAATATAATTCTTTCCCCCGATAATGACCACTTTTTTCACGCCATTCCAATCTCTTTCAAGCTTATATTTCAGCATGTCAATGACGCCACCTGAAAGAATGCCGGAAAGAAGAGAATTTCTGATTTCATTTTCACAAACGCCAAAAACCTTTGTTGCATGAATGATATACAACGCCCTTGCCAAACCGTAGGTTTTCACCATATGATAGCCTTGAATCACATATTCTTCCGTTAAGAAAATATCTTCTTGGGTAAGCTCTCCGCCAAGAATGGTATCCTTTTGAATGGCATAATTTAACTCTCCCGTAAAATTGGATACAATATCTGTAATTATGCCTTTTTTTACATAAAGCATATGGGTATGGGAACCGGGAGAAATCATAACGCAATCTTGCTCCTTCGGAATGACCCCACAGGCAATCATCCCAATGGCCTCAATTTCTTCCCCTCTGACATTATTCATTTTCTCGATATTTTCCATAGTCACCACCTGTCCCGGCTGGGCAGTTTTTACCCCCGGAATAAGATTCAACTTCCGTTGAAAATACCTTTCTTCAAAATGAATATATCTTTGCTCCAACAACTTTTTTCCGTCTACAGGTGTGCTGATATGTTCTACCTCAATAATCCCAAAGGGATTTGTCACCATTCCGGAGAGCCATATGCTTTCAATATCCCTGTCCCGCAACTTGTTTTTTTCCAAAACACGCTCATAAATTCCCTTTAAACCGCTTAAAAGCACGTCATTACTCCCCGAAATAGCCGAATCCTTGGTACCCACATTTGCAATAACGGTATCAACAGGCTGCTTTCCCTTTACTAAGTAAAGCTTGGAGTTTGACGTGCCGGAGTCTATATAAATATGATACATTTCTCACACCCCTTTTTATTTGTATTCCGCAATCATAATGACTGCGGAATACATCATACAAATTAATTATGAAAAAAGATTTGGTAGAAACATAGAAATCGGTGAGATATATGTAATCAAAAGAAGACATGCAATCATGACCAAAATAAAAGGTATGATGCCCCTGGTGATTGTTTCCAAAGGCTCCGAACCCACACGTGAGGCAACAAAGAGGTTAATGCCCAAGGGCGGTGTAATAAAGCCGATGGCTAAGTTCACAACCATAATAATACCGAAGTGAATCGGGTTGATACCGATGGAAGTTGCCACTGGGAGCAAAATAGGGGAAAGCACCATGATTGCCGGTGTAGTATCCATAAAACAGCCCACAATTAACAACAAAATATTAATTAACATCAAAATCAAGAAAGTATTGTCTGTTGCATTGATAATTGCATTCGTAATCATATTTGGAATTTGCTGAATGGTAAGAATTTTGGTAAAAGCAGTTGCGCAACCCAGAATAACCATGGTCGTTGCCGTTGTGGAGCAAGCACTGCCTACCGTTGCAAACAGGTTTTTGAAATCCAATTCCTTGTGAATGAATACCCCGCAAACGAAAGCATAAACCGCAGCCACTGCTGCCGCTTCTGTTGGTGTAAAAACACCTGCATAAATGCCTCCAAGGATGATTACTGGGTTAATCAATGCCCATTTTGCTTCCCATACCGCTTCTAATTTTTCCTTTGTTGTATAAACCTTTTCATCCCCCTTCCAGCCCTGTTTTTTGGCATAGAAGTAACAAAAGAAAATTAACGCAAGACCGATTAATAAGCCGGGTAAAAATCCAGCCAAGAAAAGACTAGAAATAGATGTACTGGTGGAAACACCATATATAACCATAGGAATACTGGGAGGAATGATAACACCAATGGAACCGGCACAAGCAACCAATGCCAGGGTGAATTTTTTACTGTATCCCTTTTCCAACATGGTGGGAATAACCATAGAACCAACGGCCGCAACGGTTGCAGGGCCGGAACCGGATACCGCAGCAAAAAACATACATACAACTACGGTTACAATGGCAAGACCGCCTGTAATTCTTCCGAAGAAAACATTACATACGCTCAAAATTCTTTTGGAAACACCCCCGGCACCCATTAATTCCCCTGCCAAAATAAACAAAGGGATTGCCATAATCGGGAAGGAGTCACAACCTGTAAATAATGCCTGAGGTACATATCCGGGCGTAAGTCCTTTTGTAAACATAATGGCCAAAAGGGAAGCCGAACCAATGGCAATACCCACGGGTACATTTAAAATCAGGAATAAGGCAAGGCCGCCGAATAATGCTGTAATTACCATTCTCGAGCCCCTCCTTTCATAACATCTTTTATCTTAAACACAATTACTTGAATCTGGCGGATTGCCGTCAAAGCAAAGCCAATCATGGGTGCGGAATACATAAACCACATGGGAATTTGCATTGCGGGAGATTTCTGATTTAATTTGATCTGCTGCATTACAACGCCATATGCTAAATAAACAATAATTACAGAGAATACAAAAAATAAAACATCACCTAAAATGATTACAAAAGGTCTGAGCTTTTTGGGAAACAACCCCAAGGCCGCCTCGATTTTGATATGCTTCATCACGCGGGCACCATAACTGATCCCCAAATAAATCAGCCAAATAAAGAGATATCTTGCCATTTCTTCGGACCAAACCAAAGAACTGCCAAAAACATATCTCATGATTACCTGAATAAAGATAAGTAAGGTCATTGCCACCATCAGAATTGAGCAAACGGCCAATTCAAACTCCTTATCCAGCCATTTTAAAAAGTTCATTGTTCCACCTACTTTTTCTCATAAAATTTGTATATATTGTAAATCGGGGCTTTGATAAGACCGTATTGTTTTACCAAAGCCCTCCTTTTGTAAACTATCTCTCTAAAATCCCAATAAATAAATGAACTGTTTGAAGCTTTTATTATTCGGCCAACATTTGATCCAAATAGTCAGGGTGTTCCATTTTTTCTTTCACCAAATCAAAAATATTGTTGTCTGTTACTACTTGCTGCCATTCGGCCTTTTCGTCATCTGTTAATTCAACAACTGTTGTTCCGCCTTCCGTAAATCTTCCAAGAATTTCTTTTTCTAATTCCTGAGAACGTTCTCTCTGATAAACAGTAGATTCTTCTGCCGCTTTTAAAATTGCATTCTGCTGATTTTCGGAAAGAGAGTTGAATTTGTCCAAGTTCATGCAAACGATATAAGGTGTATAAACGTGCTGTGTCAAGGATACATATTTCTGAACCTCTACAAACTTGTTCGCATCAATAATGCCCAAAGGATTTTCCTGTGCATCTACGGTACCCTGTTGTAAAGCGGTAAATAACTCAGTAAATGCCATGGGTGTAGGGTTTGCACCGAATGCAGTCCAAGCTGCAATATGCACTTCGTTTTCCATTGTTCTAACTTTAAAGCCTCTTACGTCAGCAGGCGTCTTTACTGCAACTTTGTTGTTTGTAAAGTTACGGAACCCGTTTTCCCAAAAAGCCAAGCCTTTCAATCCCATGCTTTCCATACCATCAAGAATTTTCTGGCCAACTTCACCATCTAATTTTGCATAAGCATCTTCCGTATTTAAGAACAAATAAGGTGCATCAAATAGGTAGAAATCGGGATACATTGTAGCCAAGGGGCTGGTAGAAGATACACCGATGTCGATGTTCCCCATTGCTGTTGTTTCGATAACTACGCGGTCATCCCCCAACATATTATCGGGGAACAGATTTACCACAACAGAACCTCCGGATTCTTCTTCCGCCACTCTTTTGAACACTTCTCCTGCGTCTTTACCGGAAACAGAGGTCACGTTGGAGAATACCAATTCTACAGTTTCTTCGCTTCCTTGTTTTGTGCCTTCCGCACTGCTGTCCTCTGCGGGAGCACTGCCGCCGCAGCCTGTTACCATTGCAACTGTAAGTACAGATGCCAGTGCCATTGCTAAACCTTTTTTCAACTTAAACATAGATTTTTCCCTCCTTGGAATATAAAGCGTTTGTCTCATTTATTGGAATTTTTCCTAATTAACCTTGTTCTTTTGTTATTTCGTACCAATATAAATATTTTTGGTACTTCTTACTGTAAAAATCTTTCATTTCCGGATTGGGTATAATTACCTGAGAATAATTACTCTTAAAATTTTTCGCATCAGGAATTACTCCCAAAAGTTCCATCCCCAACGCCACCGAACCGATTAAAGAGCTATGCTCCACCTCGTCAATGGTCATTTTAATCTGGAATATATCTGCACACATTTGTGTCCAAACCTTAGATCTGATAATGCCGCCGGAAAGCATTACTTTTTTCGGCTTTCCGTTTAACTTAACCAATTCCTCGTAGCATTGATAGAGGTTAAATAACACTCCCTCTTGAATGGCACGATAAGAATCATATACGGTATGGCTTGGTTTTAAGCCATAGAAACCGCCATCTCTTTCATCGTTCCAACCGGGACATCTCTCGCCAAAAAGAAAGGGTAAAAATACAGGTACATCCTCAATATTTTTGCATCCTGCCTCCATTTCCAAATAAGAAACGTCCTCTTGAAAATATTTTCCCTTAAACCAGTCAATGCAATTGCAGCAACCGCTGGTTGCCGCCCCGCTTAACCAAGACTTTGGCGATAAATAGCACCATGTACTAGGTTGATCAGGTAGAATAGGCTCTGATGTACTTAGCCTTAATGCTCCGCTGGTTCCCACGGAAAAACTCATAACCCCTTCCTCAACGGCACCCGCACCAACCTGATTCAAACCGCCGTCTGGATTGGTGGCAATCACAGGTGTTCCTACGGGAAGCCCTAAAAACGCTGCACCTTCATCGCTCAGCTTTAATGTATCCTTATATGTAATAATCTTTGGAAGCTGCTCCAGCCCAATACCATTTTCCTTCAAAATATCTTCATCATAGGTTTTGGTATGAATATTTAATAACCCTGTCCCCGAAGCAACGCTGTCTGTTACAGCCCACTGCCCCGTCAAACGATACGTATTATATGTACCTTGCCCTACAAATCGGTAATCTTCCAGCTTATAACCCAACTGTCCTAAAAGCTTGATTTTAAACACAGGGTATATGGCATTTACCATACAACCGGTTTTTTGATAAAAACGATTCACATATCCTTCGTCTTTTCTTAATTCCTTGCAAATATCAGCAGCACCCATATAAGACCATAAATAAATGGGCGTCTGTGGCTCCATATTACAATTACAAAGCATTAAACTATGCCAAGTGCCACTAAGCGTAACCATATCAATTTTTTGATTTTCACACATTTTTTTTCCTAGGTATACCGTCTGCTCAAACACATCCTTTGCATCGTGTAATGTCACATCGGTATGCTTTAAAATGTATGGTATCGATTCCACATGGAATTTACCGGTATCTGTATCATATACCATAGCTTTTGCAGAGGTAGTGCTGGATTCTAATGCTAAAATCTTCATTTATCCTTACCCCCAACATTTTCTTACCATTCAGCAACGGTTCCGTCGCTATTTCTCCAAACAGGATTTTTCCAGTTATGACCCGTTTCTGCCTGTTTTTTTACAAATTCTTCGTTGATTTCAATTCCCAAGCCCGGTTGGCTGGGAATTTTCACAACCCCATTGCCGTAATCAAATACACTGGGATTCACCAAATAGTCCAAAAGATCACTGCCTTGGTTATAATGAATTCCCAGGCTTTGCTCTTGAATGATGGCATTGGGCGTACACGCATCCATCTGTAAACATGCGGCTAATGCAATGGGTCCTAAGGGACAATGGGGTGCCACTGCCATATCGTAAGCCTCCGCCATTGCAGAAATCTTTCTACACTCCAAGATGCCCCCGGCATGGGAAAGATCCGGTTGAATCACATCCACAATTCCTTGCTCAAAAATCTTTTTAAAATCCCAACGGGTAAATAATCTTTCCCCCGTTGCAATAGGAGTGGAAGTATATTTGGCAACTTCTTTCAAAGCCTCATAATTTTCACTAAGCACAGGTTCCTCAATAAACATGAGGTGATAAGGCTCTAATTCTTTCGCCAAAACCTTCGCCATACTTTTATGTATCCTGCCATGGAAATCTACGGCAATCCCAAAATCTTTGCCACAGGTTTCTCTGATGGCTGCCACTCTCTCAATCACACCTTCTACTTTAGAAAAACTGTCAAGGTAATGCATTTCTTCCGTTGCATTCATTTTGATTGCTTGAAAGCCCAAATTCTTTTGCTGTAATGCGGCTTTCCCTACGTCAGTAGGTCTGTCCCCTCCAATCCAGCAGTAAACGTCAATATTATTTCGGCAAGCACCGCCTAACAATTCGTAGACAGGTGCATTATAATATTTCCCTTTGATATCCCATAAAGCTTGCTCAATGCCGGAGATGGCACTGGTAATAATGGGGCCGCCACGGTAAAATGCACCCCGATACAGGGTTTGCCAAATATCCTCAATTTCCAATGGATTCCTTCCAATAAGATAATGGGACATTTCTTTTACACAAGCCGCTACCGTAGAAGCCTTTCCTTCCACAACAGGCTCACCCCAACCAAAAATACCTTCATCCGTTTCGATTTTCAAAAAAAGCCATCTGGGTGGAACTTGAAAAAGCTTTAAATCTGCAATTTTCATGCTGTCAACCCCTTAAAAATCCTGACAATCAATCAAAACCTTGCAAGTACCTGCCGAAGGGTCTGCAATCATGTCGAAAACCTTTGGGCTATCCTTTAAGGAAACAACATGGGAAACGATGTTTTCCAAGTCTTCATTTATTTTCTCTGAATAATCAACCGCTTGTCTAAATTCTTCCTTTGTATAAACACGGGTTCCAATTAAAGTTTGTTCTTTAAAGTTTAAATCTCTAAGGTTCACCATGTGAGGATGCTTGTGCACCGCTGTCATGCAAATCGTTCCGCTTACACGAGTAATATCCGTCATTTGCATTGCTGCAATTTCTGAACCGGAGCATTCAAATAATAAATCCGCACCTTCGCTATCCGTTGCAGCCTTCACAACCTGTTCCAAATTTTCATTTTTTGCATTAACAGGAATCATGCCAAAAGCTTTTGCTTTTTCCAATTTCTTATCGTCCACATCGGAAATGAAAACCTTCCCAGCACCCATATGTACTAACATCATGCCTGTAATCATTCCAATAGGGCCTGCACCAATTACCACACAGGTATCCAAAGCCTTCATTTTTGCCTGATGGATACTTCTTACAATGACTGCCAAAGGTTCAATGACCGTTGCCGCCTTGTCAGAAACACCATCAGGTACCTTAAACATAACGTCTTCGTCAACATAAGCATATTCACAAATGCCCCCGTCCACATCAATGCCAATTAATCCCAAGGTGTTACAAACATGCTCATTTCCAGTTCTACATGCAAGGCAATGTCCGCAAGTTAATAAAGGATACGCCACCACACGATCACCTTTTTTAAATTTCTTGCCATCTTCTTCCACCGTTCCCAAAAACTCATGCCCAAAAATCAAAGGGGCTTTTGCTCTGGGATGTGTTCCTAAATAAATTCCCATGTCGGAACCACAAATGCCACAATACTTCATCCGTACCTTTACTGCACCTTCCTTTGCCAAAGGCTCTGCAACTTCCAAAACCTCAGCACCTTTCGGCCCAGTATAAACCAATGCTTTCATTTGTTTTCAACTCCTTCATTTGGTTTTGATTAAAATTTCAAAAAGCTATGAAATTATCGAGTTAAAATATTTTTATTTCTCTAAAAAATTTTTTTAGCATTTTTAAATATTTTATTAATACAAGTATATATTTTAAAATGTATATCGTCAATATTATTAATATACCAATAAATTTAATTTGTTTTTGTGCAAATCTTCCAAACTCAGCTTAAATTTTGTTTCATTGCCTTTTATTCTCAAACTAATTGCTAAAATAGTGTTGAAAATATTAGATAGAAATGATATTGACAGATTGCAGTTTAAAATTTAAATTAAATATATCAAGTGGGTTAAAAAATTTTTTATATCAATAATAAAATCTAAATTTCTCCGTTTTTATTATTCCAAAATGCATTTATAATTGATATAATGGTAGAAAAAACAATTATCATGCAGTTTTTAACTTTAAATAAATTTTTACGGAGGATTGTCATGGAAAAACAAACAACAAAACTCACATTGGCTGATACCATATACGCAAATATTCGTGAAGACATCACCCAGCATATCATTAAGCCTGGAGAAAAAATCAACGTAAAGGAACTTTCAAAACGATACGGTGTGAGTGAAACCCCCGTAAAGTTTGCGTTAAATCGTTTAATTTCAGAAAAGATTATCGAAAACTTCCCAAGACAAGGCATGAAGGTGCATAGCGTTACCGCAGAAGAAGTCGATGAAATTTTTGATACTCGTTTAATGTTGGATTTGTATTATATGAAACAAATTATTTTAACCGTTAGCTTTAACGATGCCCTTAAGGACGAATTTCAGAAAAATATCGACGAGCATTTACAGCTCGTAACGGATTTATCTCCCGATTCTCCAATAGAGGATTATCTTCGCAATTATGAATTGGATTATAAATTTCATGAGTTGTATTTGAAGTGTAGTGGCAATCAAAAAATTGTTGAAATCTTTCATTATATCAATCCATTTTTATACTCCAACTTTATTTTCCGCAGACAATCTAAAGTAAAAGATATTAACGGAGTAAAAGAGCATTTAGCAATTCTTGATGCAATTCTTGCAGGAGATGAAATCACCCTGAAAGAGGCTTTGACCGTTCATATTATGAATGCCAAAACTGCCATCGGTTTGATTTTAAAGGTGGATAAAATTATTTAATATTTTTTTGTAAGTTTCCCTCTTTGGGTGTCTTGCAAACCACCCTTTGGCAAGAAAAAGACAGATTGCACCTTTGGTGTGACATACAAATATTGCAATTTAGGGTTGCAGTTTAACACTTAGAGAGGAGCTTTACAGCATGGTATCATTCGATTTAACAGGAAAAAAAGCAATTGTAACAGGTTCAACCAGAGGTCTTGGACGAGGTATGGCAGAAGGACTTATGGAAGCGGGTGCGGAAGTGGTCATTATGGGTACTTCCGAAAAAACACTGGAGGTTGCCGCAGAATATACAGAAAAGGGCTTTCATTGTCATGGCGTTGCGGCTGATTTGAGCAACAGAGAAAGCCTAGAGAAAGGGTTTCAAGAAGCTTTGGAAAAATTAGACGGATCCCTGGATATTTTTGTAAATGCGGCCGGAATCCAAAGACGTCATTTTTGTGAAGAATTCCCCATGGAAGATTGGGATGCTGTCATTGATGTAAATTTAAATGCCGTATTTATGTTGTGTCAGTTGGCAGGAAGAGAAATGATTCACCAGGGCTATGGCAAAATTATTAATGTTGCTTCTATGCTCAGCTTCTTCGGAGGTTATACCGTTCCCGCCTATGCAGCTTCCAAAGGTGCTGTGGCTCAGCTTACCAAAGCCCTCTCCAATGAATGGGCTTCAAAAGGAATTAATGTAAACGCCATTGCCCCCGGCTATATGGCAACAGATATGAACACTGCTTTGATCAATGATGAAGGCAGAAATAAAGAAATTTTAGGTCGTATTCCCGCAAAACGTTGGGGAAATGGGGAAGATATGAAGGGCATTACCATCTTTTTAGCCTCCCAAGCTTCTGACTACTTAAGCGGTGCAGTAATTCCCGTTGACGGCGGATACTTAAGCAAATAATCTGAAAAGATTTTTCTATACTTTGTCTCCTTTTTTATTCTTATAAAAGTGGCGGTTCCACATTTAAACCGCCACTTTTACTTTCTGCAAAAAATCATATTTTATTTTTAAAACAGCCAAAAGTGGCAGCCTTTCGGCTGCCACTTCTACATTAAACCTATTGTTTGTTTACAACGATTGACAAAGCATCCTTCTCTTATCAATTTAAATTTTTTAAATTCTTAAGGGAAAAATCCAAAATGGGAGCAGAATGGGTAAGGGCTCCACTGGAAATATAATCCACTCCAATTTCACAAAGTTCTTTCAAACGTTCTTTGGTTACATTCCCCGAGCATTCCGTTTTTGCTTTGTCTCCAATTCGATCAACTGATTTTTTCAATATTTCATTACTCATATTATCAAGCATAATAATATCTGCCCCGGCTTCTATCGCTTCATCAACCATTTCCAAGGTTTCTGCTTCAACTTCAATCTTACGGACAAACGGCGCATATTCCTTTGTCAGCCTTACAGCCTCAGAAATACTTCCTGCTGCCGCAATATGATTATCCTTTATCAGTATACCGTCTGAAAGGTTATATCTGTGATTATTGCCTCCACCAACCTTTACTGCATACTTCTCGAAAATACGCATATTGGGCGTTGTTTTTCTTGTATCCAGTAATTTCGTTTTATAAGGTTTCATTACCTGAACACATTCATTGGTATATGTTGCGATCCCACTCATGCGCTGTAAAAAATTTAAAGCTGTACGTTCACAGGTTAATAAGGCTCTCACATTTCCATAAATAGTTCCTACGATTGTTCCCCTTTGGATGAAATCACCATCTTTATATTCCGTTTCAAAGCGAGCAGTGGAATCAATTAATTGAAAAACAAAAGCGAATATATCAAGTCCCGCAACAACACCTGTCTGTTTGCATATTAATTGTGCCAAGCCTTCCTTTGTAGGAGAGACAATTGCATTTGTTGTAATATCCTCGCTGGTGATATCTTCTTTCAGCGCAGCTTTAACGTAATCCTCTATGTTAACTTTCATGCTTGCACAATCTAGCATATTTAACACTCCCTTTGTTTAATTCCTCCCAAACCAACTTATGGTACTCTTTTTCCAGTTGTTCTATGTTTTTATACCGATTATCCTCCTTTGTCACACCCATATTCTTAAACTGCATATTTTTAAGCTTTTCACCAATAACATATGCCGCTCTTTTTGAAAAAACCAAGGCTTCTAAAAGAGAATTACTTGCCAAACGGTTGGCACCATGTACTCCATTACAGCTTGTCTCCCCCACGGCGAATAAATTCTCCATGGACGTTTGGCCATCAATATTAATCTCAACGCCACCCATAAAATAATGCTGTGCCGGCGTAACCGGAAGAATATCCATTGATAAATTATATCCTTCTTCTAAACATTTTTCGTATATGTTTGGGAATCTTTGTTTGATTTTCTCCTCTGGGATATGACGCATGGACAAATAAACATAATCGGAATCATCCTTTTTCATTTGCTCAAAAATTGCAGCACTTACAACATCTCTTGGCAACAATTCATCAACAAACCGCTGACCCTCTTTATTAAGAAGTATGGCTCCTTCCCCTCTGACAGCTTCTGAAATCAAAAAACTTCTACCCTTTCCCTTGGAAAAAAGTGTGGTAGGATGAATTTGAACATAGTTCATATCAAGCAATTTAACCCCATGTTTTATAGCAATGGCAATGGCATCTCCTGTAATATGTTCCATATTCGTGGAATGTTCAAACAAACCTCCAACCCCCCCAGTGGCCCAAACCACTCCACGAGAGGATATGTTATAAATTGCATCTTCCTTATCTTTTAAAACAACGCCTACGCAAGTACTGTTTTCTTCCAATATATCAATCATCGTAACAAAAGGAATGATGCTGATGTTAGATTTCTCTTTTACTTGCTCCAGCAATTTTTCAGTAATTTCTTTCCCAGTAATATCTTTATGGTGCAAAATTCTGTTAACAGAATGGGCACCCTCTCTTGTATATAAAAAATCAGCCCCTTCGCAATCAAAATTTACACCCAGTTTCACCAAATCCTCTATAATACTGCGTGATGAGCGAATGAGTACCTCAACGGATTTTTTGTTGTTTTTATATCTTCCCGCTTTTAATGTATCTTCAAAATATGCTTCATAATCATCTTGATTCTTAAGTACAGAAATTCCGCCTTGGGCTAAAAACGAATCACTGTCCTCAGGCTGCTTTTTTGTAATCATAATAATCTTATAGTTTTCCGGTATATTTAAAGCACAAAATAAACCTGCTGCTCCTGTTCCAACAATTACAACATCAGCTTCTTTTATCACAACGATACCTTCCTTCACAATATCCTTTGCTACCTGTCATATTTTTAGTGGTTTTCATTATTTGGCCAGTTCATGCATTTTTGTTAAAGGAGCTTGGGCTTTTTGTCTTAAATCTTCATTTAAAATCATTTCATTCTCCATAGAATTTAAAATCTGATAGACCTTTTCAAGTGTATTCAGCTTCATTCCGAGACACTGTTGTTTTTCATTTACAAGATAAAAAATCTTATTTGGATTTTTGTTGCGAAGTTGGTGTAAAACACCGTCTTCCGTAGCAATAATAAAACTATGACCTTCACTTTTTGTAGCATAATCAATAATTTCCGAAGTACTTCCGATAAAATGGGCTAAGCTTAAAACATCGATACTGCATTCCGGATGGGCTAAAACTTCAGACTCAGGATGTTCTTGTTTTGCCCTTTTTACATCTTCCATTCTGATGTCCTGATGAACAGGACAGTAACCATGATGAAAAACAAAATTTTTATTAGGCATCTTTGTGGACAAATAAGTCCCCAGATGATTATCAGGAATAAACAAAATATTTTTCTGTGGCAGTTTAGAAACAATCTTTAATGCATTGGATGATGTTACACATACATCGGAATGTGCTTTTATTTCTGCGCTGGAATTAATATAACAAACAACAGCGATATCATCATACTTGGCTTTTATATTCTGTATTGTTTCTTCATCAATCATGTGTGCCATCGGACAGTCAGCTGTATCGTCAACCATAATCACACGTTTTTCAGGATTCAAAATTTTAGCACTCTCTCCCATAAATTTAACACCGCAAAACAATATGGTTTTTTGAGAAATTTCCGTTGCAATTTTGCTTAAATAGTAAGAATCCCCTACATAATCCGCAATATCCTGTACCTCTCCGTCTACGTAATAATGTGCTAAAATGGCCACATCATTCTTTGCCTTCAGCTTTCCTATTTCTTCCTGTAAATTCATTCTTTCACCCCACTTAAGAAACTTTGATTATTCATGAAGCATTTCTTTTTCAATCAACACTATACAATTTAGCATTGCTTCAAAATCCAAAAAAGCACATTTTTTATTAAATGCATTTTTTTGGATTTTTTTGTATACATATTCACTACTATTATATAGATTATTCTGGAATTGTCAATAAACTGTCCATCAAATTTTCTTACTGTTGTATGGCATTGTATGAAATTCTTACTAAGTAAATATCTGAACAAATAAATGAATTTTAAAAATTTTATTCGCATACATTTTTAATTTCCATTCATAAAATAATATTCAAGTCAAACGCAGTAATTTGTATTGAATTACTTATAATCCGTTTTACTCCTAAGGAAACACTGATTTAATAGAAGATGCACAGATGGTCGAGAAAACTTGTAAATTTTTAGCTTTACAGTTATAATTATAAGCAATGTTGGGATATTCTATTCATTCTGTCACCACTGCGTTTGTCCATATTTTCTAGGTTTGTCCTAGTTTTTTTTTCTGAAAAATAAAAGGAGGTCAAAAATGAATTTTTTGAATTTATCTATTACACAAGACAAAAAGATAATAATACAAATCACCAACACCTTAGAAAGTAATACAATGGAAAACAGATTCACATGTTATGAACTGATTTTTCTTGATAGAAAGTCCGGTGACGTCATATGAATTACAAAAATATTATTGTCTGGATAGTAACCGTATTTTTGTCTATTATCTACATATTTTTTGGTCATAATATTGCTTCAAAAAATCTTACGGTTATGGATAGCCAACAATCCTATTCCGCAAAAGCAATCGTTTTGAGTATTGAAGATGAAGTACAAGGGCAATCTTATGAGGGAATTGCACCAATTGTGGCAGATACAACAACCCTATTTACTTGTAGGCTATTGGAAGGGGAGCATAAAGGGGAAGAAATCCTTGCTGCTCAGATAGGTGATTCTTCCTTTTCGGCTGCAAAACAGAAAATCATTTCCGTTGGTGACAAAATTATCGTATATAACTATCCCGCAGAAGAATATGGAACAGAGTGGATATTCGGTAATTATGTACGTTTCGATACCTTGATGATCTTTGCTGCTACCTTTTTTGTTCTGTTATTGCTATTTGGATGGGGAAAAGGAATTAATACAATCATTTCGCTGACATTTACTTGTTTGGCGATTTTCCTCGTATATATTCCATCTATTTTAAGTGGTCAAAACATATACATAAGCACTTTAATTGCATGCGGCTTTATTACAATCATGACCATTCTAATTACAAACGGATGGAGCAAAAAAACTTTAGCCACCATACTTGGCTGTCTGTTTGGTGTTTGTGTCGCTGCCTGTCTTTCCCTTATCATGGACAGGGTTCTGCATTTGACTGGTGTTATAGATGAAAACTCCATTTATTTGACCGCACTGCCTTCTCCGGTAAATTTAAATGCAATTATTTTTGGCAGCATTGTTGTAGGTTCTTTAGGTGCAGTTATGGACGTGGCGATGGATATCGCATCCTCCCTCTACGAGATATGCCAACACTCAGATAGATTATCCTTTGCTAGACTAGTAAAAAGTGGTCTTACCATCGGGCGGGATATTATGGGCACCATGTCAAACACATTGGTGTTGGCCTATATTGGAAGCTCTCTTTCTGTTGTTTTATTGTTAATTACCTATGCTGATTCAATTTCTTCGTTGATAAATAGAGAAATGATTATTGTTGAATTTATCCAAGCACTCATCGGAAGCACTGCAATTCTGCTTACTATTCCTCTTACTGCAATCATTTGCGGAATGATTTATATTGGGAAACAGAAGAAACCTCGCAGCGTGCGCAAACAAAGAATATATTAATTTCTTTTCACACCCAGACTGTAGACAAAGTCAAACCTTTGAGGGTTTTGTCCTCAAACATCCACAAAGGTTTTCAGATCAGCACTTTGCTACGCAAAAGCCAGCTTCACTGTCTACCTATCTTTGGCTTTGGCAGTAAGGGGGCAACACCCAAGGTTTGTCAACGGTCTAAAAGGGTGTCGACTAAGTCGACACCCTTTTTGCTTAATTTTTTTGTTCTGTTAAATATAAATACTTTATTCTTGCATGAACGATAAAGGCAATGGCACAACCAATTGCTGCAGTAATAAACTGCGTAATTGAGAACGTCGCTTTTACAACTCCCACCATCTTTTCGGGCACGCCTCCGCCAAAGAACGGAAGCACTGCGTACCATACCAACAACCATAGAACGACAGCCTTTAAGATTGCCCCAAGTGCTAACCATGCCAAAAGCTTCTCTTTTTTTCCTTTGCTTGCCAATAACACTAACGTTAAATTCCCCAACATAATCACAATGACCATCATAGGAATTATTTGCAAAATGGGTGTCTGCCCCATAAAATAAGCAATCACAGGAGTAATGACAGCAATAAAAACGCCGCTGGAAGTTCCTACAGCCAAGGTTGCCATAACCAACAGTGCATTAACAGCAGAGCCCGTAAGATAAACAGAAATTCCTTTCAAACTCTGAAAAACAATACACATTGCCAGTAATAAAGCAGTTAATACCAATTGTTTTGATTTCATTTTGCCTCCTCGAGGTTCCCCTCTTATTTCTCTTCCAAACCAAATTCTCTTTCCATATTAATTGTGTTCATATCGTAACCAGCCATGCCTTCATAAGGATTTTCCGTTGCTGCCTCTTTGCCGTAGCGGTTCAAAAGAGCGATCCCCTTTTGATCATGAGACAAGGATGCCGCACCACCGGTACAGCCATTCTTGCAAGCCATACCTTCCAATAAATTAGCATTCAGCTTGCCAAAAGACGCCAGTTTCATATTTTTAATACATTCATCAATTCCGTTGCAGTAGATAGGTTTGATTTCTTTTTCAATGCCTTCCAACTCCGCAACCTTTACAACGCTTTCTCCAACCCCGCCCGTTCTTCCGAAAATCCGTCCAAAATACGAGGGTGCGCCTGCGTCTCTTTCATCAAAATCTTCCAACACAAGACCTTTTGCATCAAACGTTGCCTTTAATTCTTCAAAAGTCAAAACATAATCAACGATTCCCAGCAAATCTTCTTGCTTAATTTCAACCTTCTTTGCCACGCAAGGCCCAATAAAAATAATCTTGGCTTTTTTATCCTTTTCGTGAATTGCTCTGGCAAGGGCAATCATCGGTGATACCGTTGTAGAAACATGATCCATAAATTCCGGATAATTTCTACGGATATAATCCACAAAGGCAGGGCAGCAAGAAGTTGTTTTCCAGCCTTTTTCGTCAATAGTTTCTGCAAATTCCTTAGCCTCGGCAATGGCAACCATATCCCCGCCGATTGCCGCTTCAATTACATCATAAAAACCTAACTCTTTAATCGCCGCAAAAACTTGACCCATTTTCACCTCAGGGAACTGGCTGGCAATTGCAGGAGCCACAATGGCATAAACATGATAACTTGTATTGTTCCATGAATTTTGAATTAAATCCAAAATATTCAAAATAAAGGATTTATCCACAATTGCCCCAAAGGGACACTGATACACGCATGCTCCACAGGAAATACATTTTTCGTGATCAATGTATGCTTTTCTCTCTTCATTTATTTTAACCGCACCAACGGCACAAGAACGAATACAAGGTCTTTTTACTTCACTTATCGCATTAAAAGGACAAGCCTGCTTGCAGCGTCCGCATTCGATACAAAGCGCCTGATTGATATAGGATCTGTGGTTTACAATAGTAATTGCATTTCTTGGACAAACCTCTTGACATTTGTGTCCTAAACAGCCACGGCACGCCTCCGTAACAACAAAACGGTCAATGGGACATTCGTCACAAGCAGAAGATAGCACATTAATAACCCGATTATCCTTGGAAGGTTCCAGAACTAAACGAACACGCTCTTCTATAATATGACGTTCCTTATAAATACAACATCGAAACATTGCCTTGGGCCCCGGAATAATTGCCTCCGCAATCTCTCTATAAGAATTGATGGATTTATCCAGTGTTCCATGAAAAAAGCGCTGTGCAACTTCTTTATTTACCAAGTATTTGATATATTGAACATTGCTTTCAAATTCCTTCATTTTTTTGCTCCTCCTCTTAATAATAAAAATGCCCTGGCATTTAAGTCCATTTTTGATTACACAGATAAAAAATCCCCTTAATATTATGCAAACAAAAATTTCTATTTTTGAACATAACCCATAATTCGAAAGACTGATTAAAAGTTACTCTTTTTATAATGCTATAAAAACGAAGCTCACTGTATACAGTATACCGCGTTACTTTTTTTTAAACATTTCCCAAAAATTTTTCGTAACTTTTTCGTAATCCCCTACTTATGGGCTAATTCTAACACAGTTTTATTTCGCATGCAAGCTAATTATCCTTGAAAACCATGTAATAGTGAACAAAATTTTAGTCCCATTTTAATGCTATCTGCCATGTAGTTGGAAAAGCATATTACTATAGACAATTATTCTCTTAAAAACCATTGCTCATAAGGCTTTTTCTTTGACCGATAAGTTTATATTTTAAAAAAAACAGCAAAAAAACCTCTTACCTGTTTCGTAAAAGGTCCAATTGTTAAAAACATGTTAAAGAGGTTTAAGGATTAGAAAAACAAAATTCAATTGGGAAACACCAGTGTAATCTTCGTCCCTTTTTTCAGTTCACTGGTCAAATTAATTTTCGCATCATGAAGCATTGCCCCATGCTTCACAATAGAAAGCCCTAAGCCAGTTCCTTCCGTTTCCTTGGAACGACTTTCATTTGCCCGATAAAACCGTTCAAACACACGGGCCTGGTGCTTCGGATCAATTCCCATACCCGTATCGGATACGGTAACCAGAATTTCATTTTCTTTATTTTCTAAAGAAATGGTAACCTTTCCATTCTCATAATTATAACGAATGGCGTTGTCACAAAGATTATAAATCATTTCCTGCAAAACCTGTTTTACACCTGTAATCATTGCCGGCTCTACATTTACGGCAATGGCCACTCCCTTTTTATCAGCAATGGGTTCCAGCCTTCTCACCGTGTCTTGAATCAAAGATTCCAAGTCAACAGATTCTTTTTCCATGGTGTTCTGCTTTTCATCCAACTTAGAAAGACCAATAATATCCTGTACCATTTGAATTAATCTTTGTGCTTCATCGTATATTTTCCCTGCAAATCTAGGTACATCATCCCCATGTACCATTCCATTTTTCATAATTTCCGCAAAGCCCGAAATGGATGTTAAAGGGGTCTTCAGTTCATGGGAGACATTGGCTGTAAATTCTCTGCGAAGGCGTTCCCCTTCTTCCCGTTCCGTAACATCAAAAAGCAGTAAAATAGCTCCTGCAAGAGTATCCTCCTGGAGCACCGGATTTGCAAAAATCTGGCAAACCTTTCCCCCTATTTGAATCTTTTCTTCCCGATGGGCCCCCGCCAAAGCCGCCTCCACCGAGCAGCGAAATCCCTCGCTGCGGTTTAACTGAAAAACATTGGCTTTTTCCCTGGGCGCCTCAATTCCCATCAGATGAAGGGCACCGATATTATAGGACAGCACATCACCATGCGCATCCAAAACCAAAAGTCCTTCCTGCATATTTGAGGTAATTGTATCGAATTCTTGCTTTTGACATTGCAATTCCCGCACTTGTAAATGAATCTGTTTTTTTTGAACGGCAATTCGCCTTAACAGCGGCGCCAATTCATCATATACAACGGCAAGTTCAGGCTGCTCTAAATCAATATCATTAATTGGCTTTGTGATTTTTTTTGCTGTTTGAAATGCCAAAAAAACAGAGAAGAGAATTGCTAAAAGCAAAATAATGGCCAATGGCTGTGTCATGGTAAAGAATAAAGCAATGGGGCTGATTGTCAAATCAGAGATGCGTAAAACGGTACCATCATCCAGCTTCAAGGCATAGTACACCGTTTTTTCAGAAAGGGTCTTGGAATATCGAACACTGAAGCCTTCTCCTGTTTCAAATGCAGCAGCAACCTCCTCACGTTCTTTATGATTATCCATTTTTTGGGGATTAGCCTTGGAATCAAAAAGCACTGTCCCACTTTCATCGATCCATGTAATACGCTGAGAAGGCTTTTGGATTTTTTCAAGGTATGCCAAACCACCGTCTTGAATTTCCGCCCCAATAAAAACTGCTTGACTGCGTAAATCATCCCGCTGCTCTGAGGAAAAATATGCGTTCATCATCCCAAAAACCAGCCCAATTACTGCCAGCATCATAACCATCGTCAATCCAAATATGGCTCGGAAAATACGCTTTGTCACAAATTTCCTCCTATCTTATATCCAATTCCCCGCACCGTCTCAATATATTGTCCCCATTCCCCTAACTTCTGACGAAGGGTTCTTATATGCACATCAATGGTACGGTTTTCCCCGTCAAAACCATACCCCCAAATATGATTCAACAACTGATCTCTTGTCATAACCCTACCTTTGTTTTCCAAAAGTAAACAAAGAAGCTCAAATTCTTTTAACGTAAGTATTACTTCTTTACCAGCTACCGCTACCTCATGACGGGATTGACTGACGGATAATTCACCAAGTTCATATTCTGCCTTCTTCTCTTCTCCTTCTGCTCGACGCAAAAGGGCTTTCACCCGGGCAAGTAATTCCATCATGCCAAAAGGTTTTGCCACATAATCATCGGCTCCGCTGTCTAAGCCCATAACTTTATCATATTCGCTTCCCTTTGCTGTCAACAGTATAATAGGAATTTTTTTTGTTTTTGCGGAAGCCCTAATTTTTTTCAAAATGCTGATCCCATCCTCTTCAGGCAGCATCACATCTAACAGTATTAAGGAAGGTAACTCGTTTTCCATTGCATCCCAAAAAGCGGAGGGTTTTTCAAATCCTTCCGCAATAAACCCCGCACTATGTAATGTATAGGCAACTAACTCCCGAATACTGTTATCATCCTCAACCAAATAAATCAAAACACAACATCCTTTCAAATCAAAGACTGCTCGTTAATCATCAGTTTAAAGTGTAATCCCAGCTTTTCTGCCGCCTTCCGACACAATATCATACGTCCTAAAAATATTTCAAAATAATCCATTACTGAGCCATAGCGGGTATCAACCGTCAGCTTTAGTTTAATGATAGTGTGTTCCTCATTAATTTTTAAAACAGATTTTTTCACGGAATAATTCACCCTGTCATGAATATCGAAAGTGGTTTTATCTTGATTTCTCACACGGCTTCTGCGAACATCAGATTTATCTGCCAAAATGAGCGCTGCCGCAATAGCGTTAACAGGAATCCCTGTACCCTCATCATGATTGCCAATAGCCGTTACCACTGTTGCAATATCTTCCGGTGACATATCCAAATTATCAAGAATACGAAAAGCCATAACCGCACCACTCTGGGAGTGATCCACACGGTTTACCAAATTCCCAATATCATGCAAAAATCCGGCAATTTGCCCTAACTCAACCTCATGAGGTGTATACCCCAGTGTTGCCAAAATATATTTTACCGACTCTGCCACCTTAGTCACATGAGCAAAAGAATGCTCCGTATAGCCTAATGCAGCCAAAGATTCATCCGCTTTTTTAATATAAGTACGAATCCCCTCATTCTGTCTAATTTCTTCAAATGTTATCATTTATTCCCCTCTTCCAGTCCCATTTTTACATGGCTTCCGGTTATAGAATATTCTACCCATTCCGCAATATTTGTGGCATGGTCACCAATACGCTCCAAGTATTTTGCAATCATAATTAAATCAATGCAAAACTCACCGTTTGCCCTATCTTCACCGATTAAATCTATCAGTTCCTGTTTAACCTCAGTAAATAAATTATCCAAAACATCATCGTAGTCCATGACGCTTTTTGCCAGCTTTAAATCCTTATTTACAAAAGAATCCACGCTTTCCGTTACCATTTTCACCGCCGCGGCAGCCATGTCTCGAAAATGCAGCTTACTTTTCGTTTCGTTATCCTTAACAAAAGCAGTAATTTCTGCAATATCTGCTGCCTGATCCCCAATACGTTCCATATCGGAAATCATTTTTAAAGCAGAAGAAATGAGACGTAAATCCCTTGCAACGGGCTGCTGCTGAAGTAGAAGGCGCATACACAATGCCTCAATATCTCTTTCTTTACGATCAATTTCGCTTTCTTTATCAAATGCCACCTTTGCTGCTGCATCATCGTTTTCTATGAAGGCCTTCATGGAAGCGGTAATGGCCTCTTCGCATAAAGCACCCATTTTTATCATCTCTATATCCAATTGTTCCAACTGTGAGTCAAAACGACTTCTAACCATAATCAGCCAAACCTCCCTGTAATATAATCCTCTGTACGCTTATCCTTTGGCATTGAAAAAAGTTCTTCTGTCTTATCAAACTCAACTACATCCCCCAAGAGGAAGAACGCTGTGTTATCAGAGATACGTGCTGCTTGCTGCATATTATGTGTTACCATAACAATAGTGTACTCCTTTTTCAATTCCAAAGCAAGGTCTTCTATACGGGAAGTAGAAATGGGATCTAAGGCACTGGTGGGCTCATCCATAAGCAATACTTCCGGCTGTACCGCCAGAGCACGGGCAATGCATAGCCTTTGCTGCTGTCCACCACTCATCCCCAACGCATTCTTTTTGAGCCTATCCTTTACCTCATCCCAAATTGCCGCATCATGAAGGGCCTTTTCAACGATTTCATCCAGTTTCACCTTAGAACGAACGCCATGGGTACGAGGCCCAAAGGCAACATTATCGTAAATACTCATGGGAAATGGATTTGGCTTTTGAAACACCATACCTACCCGTTTACGTAAAAGGTTAATGTCCATTCCGTTATAAATATTCTCTCCGTCCAGCAAAACCGTTCCCGTAATCCTGCAACCCTCTATCAAATCGTTCATTCGGTTTAAGGATTTCAGTAATGTGGATTTACCGCAGCCCGAAGGCCCAATAAATGCAGTAATTTCATTCTCGGGAATCTCCAAATTTATATCTTTTAACGCTTTAAAATCACCATAGTATAATTCCAAATCGGAAATGGATATTTTACTCATTCCTTCACTCCTACTCTCTTTGCAATAAATGCGGAAAGCGCATTAATACCAATCACCAAAACCAATAGCACAACTGCTGTTGCATATGCTTGGTTAATATAAAATCCTTCATTGAGCAGTGCATACATATGTACCGCCAAAGTTCTGCCGGATTCCATTACGGTATGAGGAACCACCGTAGCAGTACCTGCCGGATACAAAAGCGCTGCGGTTTCACCAACAATACGTCCTATCGCCAAAATAACCCCGGATAAAATACCAGGTACCGCGGAAGGCAGAACAATACGGAAAACCGTGCGCAGTTTTCCAGCGCCAAGACCAAAGCTTCCCTCACGGTATGCATCGGAAACAGAAAGAAGGGCTTCCTCCGTGGTACGCATAATTAATGGCAAAATCATAATTGCCAACGTGAAAGCGCCGCCTAAAAGGGTATATCCCCAGCCAAAATAAATATTAAATAAAAGATAGCCAAACAAACCGAATACAATAGACGGAATGCCCGCTAAGGTTTCTGTTGTCAAACGAACCACAGGGATAAAACGATTCCCTTTTTTCGCATACTCAACCAAATAAATTGCAGAAAAAATACCAATAGGTACCGCAAAAACCAAAGAAAGCAAGGTTATGGTAATGGTATTAATAATCGCAGGCATCATAGAAACATTATCCGTGGTGTACTTCCAAGCAAACAGTTCCGGCGTTATATTGGGCACGCCTCTGAATATGATGTAAGCAATCAATGAAATAAGAACCCCCACTGTGATAACTGCTGACAAAACCACCAAGAGTAAAAGAAAAGCAGAAAAAGGGTCTTTTTTGTAGCCTAATAATTTTTCTTTCCATGTAATTTTGTTCATTGTTTCCATTACATATCCCTCCTTTTTAAGAAGGAAAAGCTAAGATTGATAATTAAAATAAATACGAACAAAACAACCGCTGTACCTAACAGGGCCTCTCTGTGTAAATCTGTGGCATAACCCATTTCCATAACGATATTTGCTGTCATCGTTCTTACCCCACTAAATAATCCCGTAGGAATCATTGCTTGATTGCCGGCAACCATAATAACCGCCATTGTTTCCCCAATGGCACGGCCAATTCCCAAAACAATCCCTGCAAAGATACCTTGTTTTGCGGCAGGCAAAACCGTAAAAAACACACTTTTTTCATGGGTAATTCCCAACGCCAGTGCCCCTTCATAGTAGGAGCTGGGTACAGCACGAATGGCCGCCTCAGTCACCCCAATAACCGTAGGTAAAATCATAATACCCAACAGGATGGATGCCGTTAGAACCCCCTTGCCGCTTCCGCCAAACAAATTTTGCATAATGGGCACCATCACAACCAAGCCAAAGAAACCATATACAATAGAGGGGATACCAGCCAAAAGTTCAATAGCAGGCTTAATCATTTTATATAGTTTTTTGGGGCAAAAATGCGCCAAAAAAGTTGCGCAAAGAATCCCCATGGGTACACCACAAATGATTGCCCCCGCCGTAACATAAATACTTCCTATAATCATAGGAAAAATGCCGTATAATTCATTGGAGGGTTTCCATTTTGTTCCTGTAAGGAATTGAAAAACACCAATTTCCTGAATTGCCGGCACGCCGTTTGCAAACAGGAAAAAGCAAATCAATGCCACTGCAAATATGGAGATACTGGCAGCAGCCAAAAAAACCCATTGCATTGCCTTTTCTTTCATACAAGTCCTCCTTGAGCACAAAAGGGATTGCGTCTTTTTGTAAATCCGACGAAACAGCCATTCATTTCATACGAACTTCCCTTCTTTATCCTTTGATACATTTTTATTTATCTATACAAAATGACGGTTCCTTCATTGAGGCCCGTCGTATAAAAACAAGATCTAAAAGCTTTTTAAAAGATATAGAGCAATATGGGAATTTCATGCTTCAAAGTTTAAGGGAAAAAGAGTTGTGAGCTCCAGATGCTTCCATTCCTAAAATGCTTTTAGATCCTGAAACTATCTAACCATCCTTTATCTTACAGGTTTCTCAAATTATTTTTCACTATGCTTGTTTGCTTATTCAGCAATACTCCAATCTGTTGCAGCACCTGTAAAGACATCTTTTACCTGTGCGGCAGTCAAACCGTTTACAGAGTTATCTTTATTTACAATGACTGCAATACCATCCATTGCAATAACTGTAGGAGTAAGACCTTTTTCAATTTCGCTGTCTTTCAATTCTCTGGAAGCCATACCGATATCGCAAATTCCTTCAATTGCTGATGTCATACCCGTTGTTGAATCACTCTGCTGAACTTCTACATTTGCATTGGAATTTACTGCAACATAAGCTTCTTTTAATTTTTCCATTACAGGTGTTACAGAAGAAGAACCTGCAACCGTCACCTTACCTTCAGCACCGGATGCCGCATATGCGCCTGTGTTACCCTGGCTGATATACCCATTTTCTTCCACAACTGCCTGACCTTCTTCACTCATGATAAAGCTAATAAAATCCTGTGCCGCAGGGGAAATATCTCCTGTTGTTGCAATATTGAAAGGTCTTGCAATTTTGTAAGTACCGCTTTTAATATCTTCCACCGTCGCTGCCGCACCGTCAATTTCCAATGCTTTAACGGAGTCATTCATGGAACCTAAAGAAGTATATCCAATCGCATCTTTGTTCCCTGCAACCGTCTGCATCATAACTGCGGTACTATTTGTAATTTCTGCTGTATCAGCAGTATAGTCAACTTTATTGCCATTTGCATCTTTTTCTTCAATGCCGAATAATTCAATAAAAGCGCCTCTGGTACCGGAACCATCTTCTCTAGAAACAACAGTAATTGCCGCATTATTTGCCGCTGCCTCCCCAGCGTCACCATTGTTCTCTGCTGCGCTGTCACCAGAACCGCCGCAACCTGCCAGTGCACCTGTTAGCATTAACATTATCAAGCCTAAGCCTATTTTTCTCTTCATTGTTTTCCTCTCCTTTTAATAATCATCATTTTAGATACAAGCAAAGTATACCGAAGCTATGTTAAATGAAAAATCACTCCCACGTTAAATCTATGTTAAATTCCATTTTTTGAGGGATTTTTATTTTTGTAATAGATAATCAAAAATTTTTCATTTAAACCTCCTTTACACTACTAATATTTGTATTTGAGGAGAAAAACATACAAAAAAAAGCAGATGGATCATCCATCTGCTCCGATAAAACAAAAATCAAATTTTAATAAAACATTTCAATCAATTCACCTAAATTGTATGTATTAGAATTTTTTTCTTGTCAAGAAATCTGGTATTTTGATTTCCGACTCAAAATCATCTAAATCTGCAAATCTTCTGGGACGTGCTTCTTCTTCCTGTTCCTCTTTTGCTTCTTCTTCTGGTTCAGGAACAGCTTCAGGCTTTTTCACTTCAGGTACTGGCATTTCGCCGTCAAGCCCTGTTGCAATCACTGTAACAATTACCTCATCCTCAAGTTCTTCATTAATTGTTGTACCGAAGATGATTTCCGCATCCGGATCAATTGCTTCTCTGATCAAATCAGCCGCTTCTTCTGTTTCCAATAATCCAAGGTTCATATCACCGCTGAAATTAATCAATACACTCTTCGCACCTTCAATGGTTGTTTCCAAAAGAGGGCTTTGAATTGCCATTTTTGCAGCAATTTCCGCCTTGTTTTCACCACTGGCATGACCAATACCCATATGGGCAACGCCTTTATTTGCCATAACTGTACGAACATCCGCAAAGTCAAGGTTAATAACACCTGGCTTGGAAATCAAATCAGCAATACCTTGAACACCTTGGCGTAAAATTTCGTCAGCTTTTTTAAATGCTTCGGTAAGCGTGGTCTTTTTATCAATAATACTCAGTAACCTTTGGTTTGGAATAATAACCAAAGTATCCACATTTTTCTTCAATTCCATAATACCTTTTTCGGCGTTGCTCATTCTTTTTTTGCCTTCAAAGTTAAAGGGCTTTGTAACAACACCAACGGTCAAAATACCTAATTCTTTGGAAATGGACGCAATTCTTGGGGCTGCCCCTGTACCGGTGCCGCCTCCCATACCTGCGGTAATAAATACCATATCAGAACCACGAAGCGCTTGGGCAATGTCATCCTGGGTTTCTTCAACAGATTTTTCACCGATTTCCGGATTTCCACCTGCCCCAAGACCTTTTGTCAGCTTTTCACCGATCTGAATTTTTGTTGTCGCTCTAGCCTTTGATAAAGCTTGTCCATCTGTATTAATTGAAATAAATTCAACACCGTCTAAACCGTCTTCAATCATTCTGTCAACAGCATTGTTGCCACCGCCACCAACGCCGATTACTTTTATTTGTGCCATACTGCTCATTGGGATATCAAACTCGAGCAAAAAAATCCCCTCCTAATTATCAAGAAATACATAATAATATATAATTATACACGAAAACAAGTTTACTTACCATAGTAAAAGAAAACAATTCAGAAAAATTTTGGCTTTTTTACCGCATTATTCTTCTTTTTCCGTTACTACTATAATCTGTTTTTGCGTTTTATTCAATAAAAATCTTCGAATCTGACTAAAATTATTAAAAATGCGAGATCCATACACTACTACCGCAGCAATGGAAAGATTGATATTAAGCTGATTTCCCAGTAATACCAAACCTACAGCAAGAATACCGTTGCAAAAAAATCCACTAATAAAAATCTTCAAATCAAATTGTTTTTGAGAAATGGCGTAAATCCCTCCCAAAACAGAATCAAGGCAAGCCAAAATTGCTATAGCCACATAACCCGAATAGCCATAGGGAATCACCACTTTACTGGCAACACCAATGAATACACCACATATCAAACCTAAGATAGGCGCAATCATCACCCAACAACCTCCTGTTCCAAAGCCGGCGCTTTCCAAAGCACTGTTTGTGTATAAGGAAGAACCACTACGTCCGATTCCTTTTTAATAGTAATTTCAATGCCCCACGGCGCCAAATTATCCACAACCCCTCCCGGAAACCTCAATGCAGATTGTAAAATATCGCTGTCACCCACCGCCAATATTTCAAACGGTGCAGCAACTCGCTCTCCATTAACCATAACAATGGAGCCCGCACAGCTTATACTGCTTGTTCCCACAATGCGTTTTCCATTGATGGAAACTGCTTCGGCTCCGGCCAAATTCAACTCGTTGATTACCCCCAAAATATCCTCAGCATGTACCAAGTAAGCGTTACTGTCGCCACCATTTTTTGTACTGCTGTCATTCATCGTTACGATAACCCCGGAACCATGAACCTCTGTCAGCCCTGCAAATATACGCAGTTGCTCCATTTCTCTTTGCAAATTCTCAATGGTTGCGCCATAATTCTGTCCACTTTCATAGTCTTTAATTATCTTTTCTTTTTCATCCAGATGAACCTGCAACGCTTCATTTTCCTCCTGCACTTTCTTTAAAGTTGCTGTCAGTTCTGTCAAGCGCTGATTCTCCGCCAAGTCATTTTGCTTTTTTACGGTATTATATTGAATGCCGATAATCATACCCAAAAGCACACAAATTAACGTCAGTGCAAATAAATAATGATTTTTTCTCATAGCCTGTCCCCTTTTTTTAAGAGCTTATGTGAGGTACTGAAAAATTATGGGTTTATGCAAGTCCCTTAAGTCTAAGGTTCCTCTGTCCTGGGAGGGAATGGTTTTCATAATTTCACCAATAATACGAATTTTTTGATCTGCATCCCGCATATCACCCAAATGAATCTCAACTTGATTCACAAATGCATAAACATCCTTAGGATCCGTTACATCAATTTTTACTACAAGATTCAATAAATTATATTTTTTCATTAATTGCGACATTTGCAAAACCACTTGAAGGGAGTCTTTATTTTCAACGGGCAATACCTCCCCTAAAAGGAAACTATCAAATTTAAGACCTGTTACAATTGGCAACGCTTCTTGACAGGCTTTCTGGGTTTCCAAAACCCGCCCTTCTTCATCTATGTAAAGGTATGCACCCATATAAGGTACATATCCTCTCACCTTACGCTCCTTCACTCGAATCACCATAGTGTTAGGCAGCTCAGCCGCCACCTTGGCCTGGGAGATATAAGGATCTTGTTCCAATACTTCCTCAGCACGGCCCTTTCCGAATAAAATCAAATTATCCCCATGGGAAAGGGAAATCCGCTCTGCTAACTCGCTTGTAGTAAAATGTTGGGCCCCTTCCGAACGAATTTCTTTCACCGCAAAAAGCGGTGAAAACAATATACCAGCAATAATAATCAAAACCAAAAGAAACCCGATAATAAATTTAGAATTTATCTTTCTTTTGGGTTTCTCATAATAATCAAGCTCTTCCATTAAATCCACATTGTTTGTCTGCTTTTTTTTTCTTCTTGCCATTTTTTTCACTCCATTAGCCGTACATTGCCGCCCAATAAAGAAAAGGCGTCCTCAATCTTCTCATACCCTCGCTCCACATATTCTGAGCCGTATACTGTACTTTTCCCCTCAGCTGCCAGGGCCGCAATCAAAAGTGCCGCCCCCCCACGCAAATCACGGCCAAAAACTTCCGCACCATGAAGCCCTGGGGAACCTTTAATTTTTGCAACTCTATCCGCAATCACAATATCCGCACCCATGCGACAAAGTTCTTCTGCATGGCGGAATCGAGCCTCAAATACTGTTTCACTAATCATACAAGTTCCCTTTGCCAATGTCAATAGACTCATGATTAAGGGCTGCATATCCGTAGGAAATCCCGGATATGGTCCGGTAACCAATGATAATTCGGCTTTTAATTGTTTGGGCGGCATCATTCGAAGGCGTTCCGTCTCAAAAGTAAACCTGCACCCTGTCTTTTGTAAGACATCCAGAGTTGTTTCAATATCATTTTTTTCAACGCCCAATAAAGAAAGCTCTCCTCCCGTCATCGCCGATGCACAGAGGAATGTACCTGCCTCAATACGGTCAAAAGGTATGGAAAAATACGCACCGTGCAGTTTTTTTACCCCTTCTATCATAATAGATGGCGTGCCCTCACCGTAAATTTCAGCTCCGCAAGCACGCAAAAAATGAACCAATGCAACAATTTCCGGTTCTCTTGCTGCATTGTGAATCACTGTAACCCCCTCGGCTTTTGCAGCCAAAAGCAAAAGATTTTCTGTGGCACCAACACTTGGATACTTCAAATAAATATGGTATCCCAAAATATGGGGCGCAGAACAATAAAAAAGTCCGTCTTCCTCATTGATCTCCACACCCATTTTTTCAAAAGAACTCAAATGAATATCAATGGGGCGTTTCCCAATGGCACAGCCTCCCGGATGGCCTAAAATTGCCCGTTTCTCCCTCCCTAAAAGAGCGCCTAAAAAAAGGATGGAGGAACGCATTTTTTGCACCGTTTCCTCCTGAATCTTTACATCTTTGATTTGCCTTGTATCAATGACTGCCGTCCTGCCTGTAAGCTCCGCCTTACAGCCTAACGTTCTTAAGATATCCAACGTTAGATAAAAGTCACGAATCAGCGGGCAATTTTCCAGCACCACTTCATCCTCTGCAAGAAGTGTTGCCGCTAAAATAGGTAATGCTGCATTTTTACTCCCTCTTACCGCAAACTCTCCGCCTATGGGTTTTCCGCCCTCAATCAAGTAGTACCCCATGCCGTTCCCTCCAAAAAGCATCTTACTCCCATAGTATAATAGGACATTTTTTCTGGTGCATATCCAAATGCAATGATATTTACAAAAACTTGAATTCCATGTAATATGAAAGAAAAAACAACGGAGGACAAACCGATGAAGCATAATATTTTAGACATTAAGGGAATTAAAGTTGGGCACGCACAAAATTCTGAAGGTAAAACAGGCGTAACCGTCATTATTGCTGAAAAAGGGGCCGTTTGTGGGGTAGATGTACGGGGGGCCGCCCCGGGAACAAGGGAAACTGACTTATTAAACCCCATAAACGCCATGGAAAAAGTAAATGCCGTTGTGCTTTCCGGTGGCTCCGCCTTTGGTTTGGAAGCCTCCTGTGGGGTAATGAATTATTTGGAAGAACAAGGAATCGGCTTCGATGTGGGTGTTACCAAAGTTCCTATTATCCCAGCAGCAGTCCTCTATGATCTGGAAAACGGAAATATTTTTTGCCGTCCCGATAAAAATATGGGAAGACAGGCCTGCGAAAACGCTTACACCGAAACGTTGCCCGAAGGCGATGTTGGGGCAGGTTGCGGTGCAACGGTGGGCAAACTACGGGGCACATTGGGCTGGTGCAACAGCGGCATCGGCTCTTGGGCAGAAACAACGGAAAACGGCATTACCGTTGCTGCTTTGATTGCCGTAAACGCCTTTGGAGATATATTGGAAAATGGGAAAATCATTGCCGGAACTAAAGATGAAGAGGGAAACTTCTTGGATACTGCCCGGGGAATTATTCACCACGCTTCCACCCTTTCCTTCAGCGGTAAAAATACCACCATCGGGGTTATCGCAACCAATGTGAAGCTCACAAAAGCCCAGGCGGCAAAAGTCGCAGGGATGGCTCATGATGGCCTTGCCAGATGTATTTCTCCTGTCCATACCACTTTAGATGGAGATACCCTATTTTGCCTTTCCACAGAAGAAATTGAGCTTCCTACTGCCCCCGTGGATTTGGTGGGAATCATGGCGGCAAAGGTAACAGAACAAGCTGTACTCCGAGGTGTGAAGGCTGCAAAACCATTTTAATTCCTAGCCAAGAATATACGCAATCCATTAAATATTTTAGGGTGTCATCGATTAAAATAATGACACCCTAAATATTATTAAAAGATTTTCAATTAACAGTATCTATCTCCGTATTTCTCTTTTGCTCTTTGTGTATACGCCAAGACAAATTCCGTCTTAGCCTTGGTATATCCGTCCCGATCATGTTCATACCTTTTCCATAAACATAATTTTAATGTCTCATATTCTTTTGCCGTAACAGGATTTTCATTTAAGAAGTCTCTAAAATATAATTCGTGATTGTCTCCAACATATCTTAAATGCAAATGATATACTTTTTCTGCAAATCCGTCTTCTGTATACCCCTTGTTAAACGAAATGCGACTTTCACTTTCAGACATACAAATATAACCCTTTTGGATAAGAATCCTTTTCACCTCATCCATATCACAGGATACCGGTACCTCAACGAGAATATCAACAATGGGTTTCGCCCATATTGCACTTATTGCGGTGCTTCCCACATGGCCAATTCTTATTCCCTGCTCGTTTGCCAATATTTTATGGAGAAAAGCAGCTTCTTCCTTAAACCAATCTTCCCATTGTTCCTGATGTTCTGTCAAAAAAATGGGGAATAACCGCCATAATTCTTGTAAACTCATTTCAGATAAAGATTTTCCCACACCCTTTTCCTCCTCATTAGGAAAACATATTTTAATGCCCTCATTGTAACACAATAAATGTTTTTCACAAAAGAATCATAGCAATTTAGGTAAAGAAAAACCGTCTCCCTGAAATTAAAACAAATCCCATTTGATTTTCATTAACACCCTTGAAGATGTTTTAGAGTACTATGATTTTATCTCCGCCATTATAATAACTAATTTGAACCAAAATAAAATCTGTTTTATTGCTAAGAATATCCCTTAAATAAAAAATAAAAAGGTAACCCCTTGTTTAGGATTACCTCTTGATTCATACCCTATTAGAGCCTTTGTCTTTTATTTCTGGCAACAAAGCTATCCCTTTTTAATTAGTGATTTCCGCATTCATCAGCGTGCATATGTTCATGACAAACAGAGCCTGTAGATTTTAATTCGCCTTTCAAATAGCTTTCTACCGCCTGCTGTGCATTGCCTTCCGCGCCAACAATAACCTCAATATTTCTCTCATTGAAAATTTCAATGGCACCGCCGCCCATTCCACCGGAAATAATTACCTTTGCACCCATATCGCCTAAAAAATTAGGTAAAAATCCAGGTCTATGTCCAGGATTGGCAACACTTTTTACCTCTGTTATTTTACCATTTTCTGTTTCAAACAGGTAGAAGTTCTCACAATGACCAAAGTGTTGTGCCACCAAATCACCCATACATGCTACTGCTATTTTCATACTCATTCTCCTTTTTATATTAATTTTATTTTTATTAACATTCAAACTTAGCTTTCACCTTAATTATTCCATCAGATCTCAGCGTATAACCCCTTTATCTTTCTCCCGTTTCCTCTGCAAAGCACTCCTTTACCTTTTCATAAACCTGATACAATGCATCACTTGCAGGGCAATCCACTTTTGCTAAGCTATGTCCTTCATTGATGGCAACCGATGCCTGCTTATCATAGGGAATACGTCCCAAAAAAGGGATTCCCTCCTGCAAGCACAGCTTTTCAATTTTCTCTGTATTCTCAACGCAAGTGTCAAATTTATTTACGCAAACTGCAGACCTTGTCTGAAATATTGCGGCAGTTTTTAAAATACGTTCCATATCACTGATTCCCGAAAGAGAGGGCTCAGCCACAATCAAAACCATGTCTACTCCGCTTATGGAAGCAATGACAGGGCATCCAATTCCAGGAGATCCATCAATAATTGCAAACTTTGCAGTGTCAACAGCTTTTTCTAACTGATTTTTCACTTCCGTTACCAGCTTGCCTGAGGTTCCCCTTCCCATTTTTAGCTTTGCAGTGGAAAATACACGGTCTTCATGATAGAGCATTAATTCCCCCGCAATATCTTCCTCCATAGTCACAGCTCCCCCAGGGCAAGTATACATACAAACGCCACATCCTTCACAGGCATAGGGGTTTACGGAAAACTTCGTGCCTTCCTTTATAATAGCATCAAAACGACAATTTTCATAGCAAATTCCACAACCCTTACACTTTTCAGGGTGAATAACTGCCTTTTCAGAACCATAATAATCCATTCTTATAGGCTCGCTTTTTATACCCCCAACAAGATGTAAATTCGGCGCATCTACGTCACAATCGGCAAAAGCCTGGGCTTTTGAAAAATCTATGAAGGCAGCGGCCGTTGTGGTTTTTCCTGTACCGCCCTTGCCACTTAAAATCAGCAGCTTTTTCATTTTTCCACCTCCATTTTAATTGTATCCAAAAGCGTGGAAAATAATTTTTTTGTTTCTTCATCCTCTTCACAAGCAACCCCCGCCTTGGCTCCAATTTGTGCCAATTTTTCCTTATAAGGAATTCGACAAAGCACAGGAATCTTGTTTTCTTTACAAAAGCTTTCTAACTGAGCATATGCATGATCTTCTTTATTTATCACAACACCGCAAGGCTTTTGCAAGAGTGATACCAACTCGTACACCATCTTAAAATTATGCAGCCCGAAAGCAGTTGGTTCCACCACGAGAATACAGTAATCCACCGATTGCACGCTTTCCATTACTGTACAAGCACTTCCCGGGGGACAATCAATTACCATTATCCCTCCACTCAATGTTTTTGTTTCTAACGCCTTATGAATAACAGGAACCCCGCTGGCCTCACCAATGTTTAAAATTCCCGTTACGACCTCAACCGACCCACGATTACCTCTTTCCACAACGCCAATGGGACGTTTTACCTCATAAATTGCCTGGGTAGGACAGACACGGGAACAAGCGCCACAAGAATGGCAAACTTCAGGAAAAACGAAAGGCTTATTTTTGATAAAACTTAAGGCGTTAAATCTGCATAACTCCACACATTCACGGCAACCTACACATTTTTCCTCAAGAACATGGGGCAACAGCGTAAAAATTTCTTCTGCTTTAATATTTTTTGGTTTTAAAAATAGCCGGCCATTGGGCTCCTCCACATCACAGTCTATATAAGCTGCATTTTTTGCTGTAACAGCAAGGTTTACCGAAACGAAGGTTTTTCCGGTTCCGCCTTTTCCGCTTAAAACCGCAATTTTCATACTTTTCCGTGAAAGCCCGCATGAAAATGAGTCATCAGTGCAAGCTCTCCCTTCTCAAAAGCTTCCATATTTTCTTTTGCAGTTACCTTCGTTGTTTTGTAAATTTTGATTTCTGCTGCTTTGAAAACCTCTGCCGCATTTTCACCACACCGAACGGTAAGCAACGCCTGAGCATTTTCATCAACAAGTGCCTGAGCCGCTTTGATTCCTGCACCGCCTTGAGCCGCTGCTGCTGGATTTTCCATAAAATTTGTTTCCCTGCTTTCCGTATCATAGAACAAAAAATAAGGCGCTCTGCCAAAAGACACACAAACCTCCCCATCTACACGACTTTCATTCATGGGAATAGCAATTTTCATAAATAAAAAACTCCTTTCGTCTGAATTCGTTCCAAATTAAACTATAAATTGGCATAATACATGCTTTGGAATTTCCAACTAAATTTCCAAACCCACAAAATAAGATGCTATCCTTCTCCTATAAATTAAACAAGTGATAAGCAAAACTTTTTTTCGTCATATGCCATTTATCCTATTGTACGGCAGTTAATGTCATATGTCAATAATAGTTTTTTAATTCTTCGTGTTTTTATCATAAACAGCAATTTTTCTTTCTATTCTACCCAACAATGCTATTTCAAAACTTTGCAAATCAACTTTATTATCTTCATACAATTGCCTTTTTATAGGGAGAGAACAAATGCATAATTTAATTGAAATTCTTTATGTTCCAAAAAAATGCAGTTTATTAACAAAATTATGATATTGTAATAAATTGACATGTTCAGAATTTATTCAGTCTGCTATACTTTTCGCTTTAGATGAAATTAGGAGATATGGAAATAAATCATAACAAAAAAGATGCAAGGGTTCCCATAATAAAGTTAGCTATAGAAATTTTGAGCGACGTCTCAGATATAGACAAAATAACGGTACGGCAAATTGCGGAACGAACAAAAGTAGAAGTTGGTTTCATAAACTATCCCTTTGTTTCAAAGGACACTTTATTAAGTATCGCAGTTGGAACTGTTCTTGCTGAAACCACAACCGCTTGTTATCGGTAAAGTATCTAAAATGATTAACTGAATTGTCTTTTCGGTATCTGCTTTTATCATTTTAAAAATTTATTCTCATAATTTTATTCGTTTCGATCATGCATGGACAGTTCCAAACAATGCCAAAAAACCAGCAGATGACAGACTAAAAGATTATATAAAAGATTGGACGATTTCATACAGATTCCATACTGTTAAATTAAAATTATCTACACATTAACAATGAAGGAGGTTCCTAATATTGGCAAAACTATTAATAGTTGAAGATGATAAAAAAACCAATGAAGCGGTTTGCGAATATCTGCGCTCGGCAAAGCATGAAGCAATTCCTGCCTATGACGGACAACAAGCCCTTACCGTCTTGGGTCATACGCAGTTTGATTTGGTTGTTTTGGATATTATGCTTCCGAAGATTACAGGCATTTCAGTATTACATAAAATCAGACAAAGCAAAAATATACCTGTACTTATGTTGACCGCCGTTGAAGATGAATATACACAAATCATAAGTTTCGACGAGCAGGCGGACGATTATATGACAAAGCCCTTCTCAATGGTTTTACTTGGCAAACGGATTACTGCACTTCTGCGCCGAGCAGGGAAAAGTCCATCCCCGTCCGTAGTTAGCTTTGGCAACGTTATAGTGGATTTCGCCGGATACACAGCAAATGATCAAAACGGAAAAATTGATATTACCCCAAAAGAGATAGAATTACTCCGACTCCTTGTGAAGCATAGCGGGCTGGTGCTGACGAGGGCGCAAATACTTGATGATTTGTGGGGTTATGACTACCCCATCATTGATAGGACAATTGACACCTACATCAAGAATATTCGCAAGAAACTTCGGTTGGACTGCATCGTAACGGTCAAAGGGGTAGGTTATAAATACGAGGTAAAAAAATGAAACGATTAAAAATTTTCCCAAAAACCTTTGCCTATACTTTGGTGCTAATGTTATTTATCGTGATTGTTGCCCATGCTCTGCTTTTTATTCTCGCTCCCAAAATGGCAATGGAGACTGCACCAATTAACAACATGACATCTTACATTATAATTAGTACTGTTATAGACCCTACACAATTTGTAACCCAAACGGTGCAACGTGCGTTGCCTATTTCTCTTATCTGCTGCATTTTGCTTTCTATCGGCTGCTCTCTGCTTTTTTCCAGAGATACAACCATACCCATTCGGCAGATTTCCAAGGTAACAAAACGCATGGCACAGATGGATAAATCGGCGGCCTGT
Source organism: Anaerotignum sp. (assembly GCF_030625865.1). GTDB lineage: Bacteria > Bacillota > Clostridia > Lachnospirales > Anaerotignaceae > Chakrabartyella. The sequence goes on from NZ_DAOUQB010000008.1 coordinate 37,573, forward strand.
ATGGTACATTCTCAGGATGAAATAGGGATCTTGGCAAATAATATTAATTGCTTATACCAAAATCTCCTATCCACCATTGAAAATCTCGAGATCGAAAAACAACGGGTAAGCGAAAGTGAGCAGTCAAAAGTTAATTTTCTAAGAGCAGCTTCGCATGAACTGAAAACGCCTGTAACAGCCCTTAACGCTACACTTGAGAACATGATACTCGGTGTCGGCAAATATAAGGATTATGAAACCTATTTGCCGGAGTGTAAAGAAATGGTTGAGCAGATTTCAGATATGATACATGAAATTATTGAATCTTCAAAAGCTGGCTTGTCCGTGGAAAATGAACCCACCACAGAAATAAATATATCAGAATTGTTGCTGCCTTTGTGTGAACCTTATCAGTTAATCACAAAGGCGCATGGGATAGTATTTCATGTTGAACTATCGGAGAATTTCACTACCATCCTTCCCTCAAAGCTATTCTGTAAAGCTGTATCGAATGTGCTTGCAAATGCTGTTTCTTATACTGAACGAGGGAAAATGGTAGCAGTATATTTAGACAATCACAGAATTATCATTGAAAACGAATGTATCCCTATTCCGGAAAAAGACCTCAAACACCTTTTTGAACCTTTTTATCGCCCCGACTTTGCACGTGACCGGGATAACGGCGGCAATGGACTTGGATTATACATTGTGGATACACTGTTACATGCTATGAACATCCCATATACCTTCTGTCCCATGCAGAAACCGTATGGAATGCGTTTCACCATTGAGCTTTGAACAACGCTAAGTAAGCACTCCGAGAAATCGGAGTGCTTTTTTATGTGATTCCATCTACGTTTCATATACGCTCCATATGCAGACGTTATCCTGTTACTATGTTCAACAAAACAAATTAACGAACTGGAGGTAACGATTATGAACTTTGTAAAACGAGCGATGCTATATGTCACCCGAAAACGTGGGAAAAGCATCCTGCTTCTTGTCATCCTGCTGATCATGTCATCTTTTGTTTTAACGGGGCTTGCGATTGGAAAGGCATCGGAAAACACACAGGAGGATTTGCGGAAAGCCCTTGGCGGTGAATTTCAAGTAAACGTCAGCTATTCAGAAGATAACCCTTATTTCAAAACAGAGCCAGTAGACGACGGCATAATTATGTATTCAGAAATGCCCATTACCCAGAAGGTCATTTCCTCAATTATGAATGTTCCGGGGATTGAAAGCAATGATGCAACATCCGAACTTTTGCTTTCTGTCGATGATGTTGATTTTATTCCCGGTAATATTCCCATTGAAAATGCATTCAAAAGCATGGCAAACACAATGATTGTCGGGAATTCCCAAAATAATAGCTATTTCACTTCCGGACAAATAAAACTTATTGAAGGCAAACACATCGGTGGCACAGACAGTCACGTTGCAATCATCAGCAAAGAATTAGCCATACGGAACGGTCTTTCTATTGGAAATACACTGACTTTGCAATCTGATAATTCTGTTGACGTGAAAATTATCGGCTTGTTTGAAATGAAAAGCGACGATAGTATACTTGCGCAGGTAACATCTTATGACAAGCTGAAAAACAAAATCTTTTTTGACCTCAATACCCTGCAACAACTGTCTCCCGATAGAACAGCTGGCTTTGATACAGTGACATTCAAAGCCACAGATCCTGCTGAGCTGGAAAGGATTATGGAACAGGTCAAAAACCTCTCTGATATAGATTGGAAAGCGTTTTCTCTCAGCGCAGACAATCAAACATATATGCAAGCTGCCGCCCCACTGGAAAAACTGAATGGCTTGGTGGTAACAATGTTGATTGTAACTGTTGTTGTAAGTGCCATTATCCTGTCGCTTATTTTGACTATGTGGGCTAAAAACCGTATCCATGAAACAGGGGTGCTCCTGGCTGTAGGAATCGGAAAAGCATCTATACTGGGACAATATTTTGTTGAAGTGCTTCTGATCGCAGTATTAGCTTTTGGATTTTCATTTTTTACAAGTAATATCATTGCCAACGATGTCTGCAATGGCCTGTTACAAAAGAATACACAAAACACCGTCCAGAATGAAATTTCTTCGGATGATAATAAAGTGACGGCAGCAGTTCCTGAAGGTGCAGGCGGTACTGATGCTCTAGCGCAAACGCCGAAGGCGGAAAGCATCCATGTATCAGTTGACATCGACAGCCTGATTCAGCTTTGTTTCATTGGCTTTGCCGTTATTATTCTCTCGGTTGGTATTTCCGGTGCAACAATTATGCGCTTGAAGCCACGAGAAATCTTATCAAAAATGAGCTAAGAAAGGTGATATTGAAATGGCTATTTTAGAAATGAAAGGTGTTTCTTACACCTACGATAAAAAAACAAAAATATTGAGTGATGTAACAGCAGAACTGGAAATAGGTAAGTTGTACGCTATACTTGGTCCTTCGGGTTCCGGCAAAACTACATTGCTTTCATTACTTGGCGGTCTTGATGTTCCTACAAGGGGAGAAGTCCTTTTTGACGGGGAAGATATTGGCAAGCGGGGACTAGCCTATCATCGGCGCAATCATGTAGCTCTGATATTTCAGAACTATAACCTTATTGACTACATGACACCCGTTGAAAATACCAAGCTTACTGCACGACAAGACGCAGCACCGATTTTGGAGCGGCTGGGCTTGACAACAGCAGAAATCAAGCGCAATATTTTGAAGCTATCCGGAGGTCAACAGCAAAGGGTTGCCATTGCCCGTGCGCTGGCTTCCGACGCGGCAATCATACTAGCCGATGAACCTACAGGAAATCTGGATGAAGATACGGCGGCTGAAATCACCACACTCCTTAAGGAAAGCGCCCATCAACTTCAAAAATGTGTGGTTGTAGTAACCCACTCTAACAATGTTGCACGGCAGGCAGATGTTATCTTGAAATTGAAACACAAAAACATACAAATAACTGAGCAAACCTGACTTACTGTGTACCTTCACTTCTAAATCAAATTTAGTATCGCCGACCAAATAAAAAACCGTGATTTAGTAGGAATTCTCCATACCTCAATTTTCTAAAGCAACCCTCTAAAGCCGTAATTTTGGTGGGTTGCTTTATCTTTTTGTAGAAAAGACAGACTAAATTATTACTGAATCGCCTTTTCGGTATCTGTTTTTACCGTTAAACGTATGTATTTAAGTGAATCAGATAGTTTTCCAGTTTACACTCAATCTGATATTTCACATCGGAATCTGTGTTTTGATAGAGCGTCCTTATCTGGTTTCATAATCCCTAAAGAAATCTGTTCTCCTGCATGAGGTAAAATACGCGTTTGGAAAATAGCAAAGACATAATCCGTTTGCACCTTTCCCCTCTTTTATCAAGACTGTCTCCCCAGCGGGCTATGTGAGAACCATGAGGAAACGGCGGTCATTCATTGAATATCCGAGGAAACAGCATTGACAATTGTAGTCATCTTTCACTGCATCTGAAAATTGCGCTTGCCCTCTTCGTTAAAGTACCGTTTTATATATTGCTGAAGTCATGACATGTGATACAGCCGTTGCACCAGTACTCAGTATCAATTGATCTGAAATAACTTTCGGAATACCCCCATTGGAGAATGGAACAGCCCACTATATCATGCTAAACTATGTGTAAAGCCAAGCCTATTTGCAAAGGTTCGGCTTTTTGCGTCTGCAGTCTTTTTCAGGATTTACTTGTAAGGCGAATTTACAAGTATCCATATCATGCTGTTGAAGAGGAGGTGGTTATATAAGAAAAAAATTAGAGACAGGCAAAATTACTTACTGGAAGAAGTCTGCACAAACCGAAAGTAAGCGGCAGCAAAAGAAAGAGCGCATTCAGCAGGCTTTTTCCAATGCAGCAAGTGTGGAGGTTATCCCGGCTACGGAATCAAATTTGACAGATGATAACACCATACTGCGTGTTGCCGCCTACTGCCGTGTCAGCACCTATGAAGAAGCTCAGGCCGGGAGTTTTGAACTACAGGTGCAGCATTACAAGGAGGTGATTGAACAAAACCCGAAATGGGAGTTGGCTGGAATCTATGCGGATGAAGGCGTTTCTGCAACTTCTATGCACAGACGTATGCAGTTTCTGCGCATGATTGAAGATTGCCGTTCCGGGAAAATAGACTTCATTATTACCAAGGGCGTAAACCGTTTTGCACGTAACACACGAGATTGTCTTGATGTAGTCAGGCTGCTCAAAATGTTAAGTCCACCTGTGGGTGTCCTATTTGAAACTGAAAACCTCAATACCCTTGAAAGTAAAAACGAATTTACTCTGGGGGTTATGAGTTTGGTAGCTCAAGGTGAGAGCGAGCAGAAAAGTGCTGCAATCACATGGTCTATTATCGAACGTTTTAAAAAAGGTATTCCCATTATTTCTACGCACAATCTTCTCGGTTTTGACAAAGATTCTTTTGGACAGGTTGTGATCGTTGAAGAAGAAGCAAATATTATACGCTATATTTATGACAACTATATGGATGGATCTAATGCTCGTGAAATTGCGCAGTCTCTTACAGATGCCCGCATTCCTACTGTGCTGGGAAACCCCGTGTGGAAAAGCAGTACCATTCTTCGTATTTTAAAAAATGAGAAGTACTGCGGTGATGTTTTGATGCAAAAAACATTTACCGTAGATTGTTTTACCCACAAAAAGATGAGGAACACAGGTCAGAGGCCTCAATATCTTTTAAAGGGTGGTATTCCAGCCATCATACCGAAAGACAGATGGCTGGCAGTACAAAATCTTCTAAAATCCCGTCGTTTTTCAAAAAAGCTGAATGCGAAACCAGATATCGGTATATTTGTCAGACGAGTGAAAACTGGCGCTTTGCAAGGATTTGTTTATATTAATCCAAGCTGGAACAAAAAAGAAGTTGCTCAGGTGCTTGAAAAATTATTACATGAAAGGAATTGATAAAATGTTTGATCAAATGAATTTTGAAGATTTTTGTTTCGAGGTTATTGATGTTTCCGTAACTGGCACTCCCGATGTACATATCACGCAAAATGGCATCACATTTACCCTCAAGTGCATTGAAGATATGGGTTATCCTCAGTACATAACCCCCATGATTGATGTCAAAAATAAGGCATTTGCTATCAAGGCCTGCAAAGCGGACAATGAACATTCTATACGTTTTTCTAAGCCAAAGGGCGAGCAAAAGAAGGCCATTGCCACATCTTTCAGTGCTATCCGTAGAATGATACGTGGTGTCATGGGTGAACAATGGCAACAGAAAAACCGTTATCACATTACGGGAATTTGGTATGCAGAGGCTAAAGCTATGGTGTTTAATTTGAACGCCGCTAAGGAATTGCCTCCATTTTTAAAACCGGGATCTGCCCCGGCAAAAAAATAAACAACCGAATTTGATTGAGAATGGCGGTAAATATCTTCCAGTACCAGCTGATTCATAGTAACCCAACCAATGGCATGTGAAATACAGCGTTCTTTTCCATAGTTCTTGTAAACCCAGCAAGAAAAGCCGATATACTTTCCTTACGGCTTGCTGTACGAAGCGTTCAGGGAAGAACCACCGTCGGAGCATTTCACCAATCCAGCAAACATCTGAACCTCTCCGCTGCTGTTTTCTCTTGCGCCTACTTTTCATAATCTGATCACCGTATCCCACGCTTCCTGCGAGATACTCAGCTCATGGGTGTTGTCTCCCACTATCCAGTTCTAATCTGGAACATCCACGATTCTCTCTCTTATCAAAGAAATCCCTCTGTGTGGCGGCGCTCCAACACCGCTTTGCCAAGATATACCGGATTATTGATGATGGAGCATATGGAAGTAGCATGCCAATCAGAGGGTTTTCGCCAGTATTCGCTCTGGAAATAGTCCTGTTTATTCTGATTAAAATAGGCCTGCGGGTTGAGAATTCGCCTCTCCCGCAGGATTTTTGTTATACGGACATAGCCTACCCCCTCGGCGAATTCTCCATCATTCTCTGGACTAAGGCCGCAGTAGATCACTGTGTTTGTTTGTGCCATAGTCGCACCTCCTTTAGCACGACAGGATCTCATCAATCTTCATTGATCGCTATACCATTATCCACTAAAGATTCGGACGGAATCTCGACCTCTTTGGATGCTTCACAAGAGTGAAGATAAGGTTTCCAACCTTATCAAAACAGTAATTTCTCCTTTAAAAAAGCTGATGCGATGGTCTGCTTGCTAGGATAGCATCCGTTTTTCTTGTTTCTGCATTTGCAGAAATAGCAGTACACAAAAAATGCAATTGGTGACAATCAAAATCAAAAATCTGATTTTGTACGGCAAAAAAATTCCCTCATTTCATATTTACGAACACACTCCTTTCCAACAAAAGAGAAGTCAGAAAAATGCCTCTCATTTCCAGTAAGGAAAAAATAAGGGGGTTGAGCAGGTTTGTGCACCAGCAGCAACATAAGTATAAGACTTGACAATCAAGTTTGAGTCTGATATATTGTTAGTAAACACTGTAATCTTATTTTGATGGAGTTCATTATGCCACGTAATAAAACAGATACACATAAAAAAATTGTAACAAGCGCAAAAAAAGAATTCTTGGAGCAAGGTTTTGAGAAAGCATCTATGCGAAAAATTGCGGCTCAGGCTGGGATTACAGCAGGAGGATTATACAAGCATTTCCCCACAAAGGAAGCGATGTTTGAGGCACTGGTTGAGCCAACTTTAAAAGAATATTTTAGGCGCGATATAGCGTTAACAAATATTGCTATCCAGCAGATTGCAAATCGAAATTTCGATTTGTTTCGGATGGCTTCCGATAATAGCAACCGTGAAGTGCTGGACTATATTTATCATCACTTTGATGAATTTCAGCTGATGTTTAATCGTTCTTCTGGTACAAAGTATGAAACAATCCGGCACGATTTAGTAATGTTAGAAGTAAGCGGTGCAAAACGTTTGATCGAAGCATTACAACAACAAGGAATTCCCATTCAGAAATTTAATGATGAACAGCTTCACATTTTATACAGTACAGCACTGACCCCGCTGTTTGAGATTATCACGCACAGTTATCCTTATGAAAAAGCGCTTACGTTCATAGATTTAATGGCTGATGCGATGAATTTCGGCTGGGAAAAAATTATGAATCCACAAAAACTGAATCATCTTTTATTTTAAAAATCGGGCAGAAACCCGATTTTCTCTGTTTTATTAGTTAGTTAACACTAACTAAAATTGTTTACTTACTGCTTCCACCTAGTTTTATGCGGCTGCATCAGAACTATTGGAAAATATATTTTCAAGGAGAAATTAACATGGAAGAAAAAAGTTTAAAGGTAAAAGATTTGGTAAACATAGGTGTGTTTTCAGCTATCTACATGATCCTTTCATTCATCTTCATGGTACCATCCATGGCCTCACCGATTATTTGGCTCTTATGGCCTGCAATATGCGGTGTGGTATGCGGATCAATTTATATGTTACTGGTGGCGAAGGTACCCAAAAAGGGAACCGCTCTTTTGGTTGCACTGATTAATGGTATTATCTATTTTGCCATTGGGGAATGCACATGGACGATTATTTTATCCTTTGCAATTGCCGGTATTGTCGCTGAAATTGCGCGCGGAGCATTAGGATATCAAACCACAAAGAGTGCTTTGGTATCTTGCGGAATCCTTGCTTCCGGATTTATGGGTTCTCCGCTTCCTATGTGGCTGTTTCAAAATAGTTATGTTGATTCCATCATCAAAATGGGTATGGATCCTACTTACGTCGCCAATATGCAAAAGATGATTTCAGTCGGTTCCCTGTTTGGATTTATTGCAGTTGCTTTTGTAGGTGGATTGATTGGAGGCTTTATTGGCAAAGTTCTCTTCAAAAAGCATTTCGAAAAGGCAGGCATTATTTAATGGGCGCAATTCCAAAAGGGGTTATCTCTTTAGACCCACGAACAAAAATGCTCTTGCTTATTGCTGTCAGCAGCTTTATTTTTACCAACACCAGTTATCTGGCAGAAGCTTCGATTTTGGTAGTACTGATGCTGATAGCGGTTGGGCTTGGCATCCCAAAAACTGCGCTGAAAGGGATAATCATTTACATAACGTTAAGCGCCGTTAAGTATGGGTTGTTGCCAATTCTCCCAAATATGATTGCCGCCAATTTTAACATTGTAGCTGTTACATTCCGCAAGCTCCTTCCCTGCTTTTTAGCGGGGGAAATTTTGGTACAAACGACTTCCATTCGTTTGTTGATGTTTACGCTACAAAAACTGCACATTCCCCAAACTTTAATTATCCCGCTGACAATTACCGTTCGTTATTTTCCGGCACTTTCTGAAGAGCGGCAGGCTATTTCCAATGCAATGAAAATGAGAGATGTAAAAGGAATTGCAAAAAAACTGGAATACATATATGTGCCCCTCATGATCACTGCATCGAATACTGCCGATGAATTAAGTCAGGCAATCACAGCACGTGGAATTGATAACCCAGTTCCCAAAACCTGTGCCATAGATATTCGTCTGAGAAGCCTTGATATTTTTATGATAGTGGCTTCTATCAGTCTTCTTGGCTGGACAATTACAAAAATGTTCCTATAAGGGGGGATGACAATGATTCAAATAGATGATGTATCATTTGCATATAAACAACAAAAAAAAGAACAGCTTTCTCATATTACCCTTGCCATACAGCCCGGAGAATTTATCTTGCTCTGCGGAAAGAGCGGATGCGGAAAAACAACGATGACAAAGCTGATCAACGGATTAATTCCTCATTTCGCAGAAGGTAAGTACAACGGCAAGGTGCTTCTTTCTCAGCAGGATACTCGTAATTTGAAAACCTATCAGATTGCAGAACGCGTAGGTTCCATCTTTCAAAATCCCAAAACACAGTTTTTTAATCTGGATACGGACAGTGAACTGGCTTTTGGTTTAGAGAATATGGGGACTGATCCGGTCAAAATCAGAACAAGAGTTAGCAAAGTGGTACAGGAGCTTGAAATTGAAGGGTTACTAAACAGAGGAGTGTTCGAGCTTTCCGGCGGAGAAAAACAATCTTTGGCAGTTGCTTCGGTTTATGCAGCCGATCCGCAGATTTATGTTTTCGATGAACCCTCTGCAAATATTGATGAACAGGGAATTGAGCGTATTCGTCAGATCCTTTTCAAGCTGAAGAAACGGGGAAAGACCATTCTCATAGCAGAGCACAGATTATACTATCTAATGGATCTGCTGGATCAAGCCGTATATTTGAAGGACGGTAATATTGAGTTTGTTTATTCAAATAAGGAATTTAAAAATATCTCAGATACCCAAAGGCGTGAATTGGGACTCAGAACATTTTATCCCATTGATATGGCTGTTTGGCAAAACAAGAAGCCAAAGCCCTCAGAGGCTCTTCTTACGATTGCAAACCTTACCTGTTGTTATAGAAACGAACCGGTTGTACACCGGGCAACATTTTCTGCAGCTAAGGGAGATGTTATTGCTGTTACCGGGACAAATGGAACCGGAAAATCCACCTTTATGCGCTGTTTATGCGGACTAATAAAAGAATCGGGCGGAACCGTTACTTATCAAAATAAGACTTATAACCATAAGCAACGCCGCAGTCTATGCTATATGATTATGCAGGATGTGGTACATCAGCTTTTTGCAGAAAGTGTAAAGCAGGAATTTCAGCTTCTCAATCATACCGTACCTGATGATAAAATAACAGAAATATTGACGGAGCTTGACTTAAAACCGTTGATGGACAAGCATCCCATGACCCTTTCGGGAGGTCAGATGCAAAGATTAGCAATAGCAGTTGCCTTCCTATCGGATCGGGACATTATTGTGTTTGATGAACCAACCAGCGGATTGGATTATACGAATATGCTGGTGGTAAGCCGAATGGTGAAAAAGCTGGCTGAAAACAAAATTGTTTTTATCATAACACATGATAAAGAATTGGTTCAGGAATCGTGCTCAAGAATCCTCCGACTTGCAGATGGAGAAATAACCGAGGTCAATTAAAAACAGTCTTCGCATTTAAAAAAGCGGCTAACAAGATTAGTCGTTTTTTTTCGGAGATGTTGTCGTGAAACAGAAAGAAAACCCCCGGTGGAAAGTGCTTTTCAGCTTTGCATCTGAATGTACAGGAAAACTGAGTGTATCTGTATTTTGTGCAGTTCTCAGTGCAACAGGATGCCTTGCACCCTACTTGGGAGTTTATCAAATTATAAAACGGTTCATTGAAAAAAATGTCGATTGGCACGCTGTACTTATATAAAATGGTTTTTGTATTACCAAATATCTGATAAGAATCGTAAGCTATAGAATCGCAACATCACTTTCTCATACAGCTGCCTGCACTATTTTAGAAAGTATCCGCAAAACACTGCGATTGTCGGCCCATCTGGTAGCAGGAAAAGTAAATTTGCAGCTTACTGACCAAATTTTACCACCTCCAAAATGGAGTTTACGAGAGGTTTGCATCCATTCAACAGGCCTCTAAAGGTTGGAAATTCACATAATTCATTTTACGAAGGTGAAAGTTGCTGCTGCATAAATCTTGTGGATTAGACAGGTTATTCAAACGCCAGGATTAGACACGCTGTTTCTACACTTGGAAGGTGGGGTTTTCTGAAAAAGGATCAAAATGAATATCTTTGATTGACTCCTATGGGAAAAGAAGTCGCAAAGGGAATATATGAGAAACACTGCGTTTTATCAGAACTCCTTATACAAATCAGTGTCAGTCAAGAAAGCGCTCAGAAGGGTCTTACCGAATTGAGCACGTTATTAGTAATAAATCATATCAAATCAAAGGAATGGAGCAAAATAAAACTATAGTTCCTGAATACCCGCCAAATAAAAAAAAGCACTTTGGTGGGTCATTCTTTATGCCTGAATATCTATATCATCCCTCAAAGCCCGTAAAGTTTATAGAGATTTTTTTCCATGAGTGAAATGGTACATTTTCTTGCATTTGTTACCCAAGGTCATTTAAGGGGGGCGTGTTTTCTCTGGTACACGAACTGTCCCACTCTTGTTGTATAGCTGAGTTTTAGAGGCAAAGCAAAAAAGTCTGCGAACACATATGTTTACAGGCTTCTTACTTTACTCCATTAGATTAAATAAACGTGAAACTAATTGTGACCACAGCCTCTTTTTTCACAAGTAACAGTTTCTGTTGTTTCCACCCAGTCTTCCGGATTATCGTCAATAATAGCCCCGCACCCAGTTTTGTGACTGGATTCCTTGATATGAACTTTGCCATTATCCGGCCCATTTCCAATGTACTTAATGTTTGGCATAACGTTCTCCTTTCAACTTTTTTAAATCATAATTTTATAAAATACACTATGACAAGTATAGAACAAAAACAAGAAAGATGTCGATATAAACATATCGACATCTTTCGACAAAACATTTGAAGCTACTGGTCAGAATCGAACTGACAACCCATGGTTGTTTTTAAGGGCGACTATTTCACGCTGTTCTTTTACCTTCAGCATCGTTCGATTTTTCTAACTTAACTGCCTGTTTCATTTCTCCAAGTGAGATGTATCCGACAAACTTATAGTAAATATCCACCCTCTGGCATTTGCTACCATCTGAGTTTTCAGTTTTCTCATGCACTACAATACGGTCGATTAATTCGTTGAGTATCTTCGTATTAAGTTCTTTTACATCTGTATAACTTTCTATTAGTTTAACAAAGTTTTCAGCATTTGTAAATATTTCGTCGGCTTTTTCAATCTCAGAGAGGAGCAATTTACTTTGCTCTTGTAATCGTTCCTGTTCATTTTCATAATCTTTTGACATGGTTGCATACCGCTCATCGCTGATTTTATCCAATGCGTTATCCTCATAGAGCTTATTTAAAATCTTATCCAATTCACTTAATCGCTTCTCTATGGAAGTAAGTTCACGTCTATACTTGGCAACTTCTTTCTTTTGCTTTTCAGTTTTAAGGGCAATTAGACCCTCCATATATTTTTGTGAAGCTTTCTTTGCAATTTGAGCATTACGTTGAATATCCTCAAGTACAAGCTGATTCAACGTTTTCCAACCGATAGCATGGGATGTACAACGCTGTTTACCGTAGTTTTTATAAACCCAGCAGGAAAAACCAGTGTATTTGCCCTTGTGCCTGTCGTAGGAAACATTCAGAGAAGAACCACAATCTGAGCATTTTACTAGCCCGGCAAAATATTGAATTTCTTCTTTAGCAACTGTTTCCCGGCGTCTAGACTGCATTAACTTTTGCACAGTATCCCATGTTTGCTGGGTGATGAGTGGCTCGTGCATATTCTCCACCAGAATCCAGTCTTCCTCTCCTGTTTTAACTCGTGTTTTATCATAGAATCCTTTAATTTTAGTTCTGCCAAACACGATATGTCCTAAATATACGGGGTTTGAGATAATGGAACGGATGGAGGTTGCATGCCAATCAAAGGGCTGTCTCCAGTAATCACTCTTATAAAAATCGGGATTGTTTCGGTTGAAGTATGCCTGAGGATTTAAGATATTACGTTCTCGGAGAATCTTCGTGATACGAACATAGCCGATACCTTCGCTGAACATTTTAAAGATTTCTCTTACCACTTCAGCCGCTTCAGTATCTACAATTAAATGGTGACGATCGCTAGGATCTTTTAAGTAACCAAAAGGTGCATGACTACCAAGGTATTTACCATCCATTGCTCTGGTGCGATGACCTACCTTAGTTTTGCGTGAACAGTCACGAACATACATAGAATTTATAACATTAGTAATTGGCATTAAAATATTATCCACACCATTTAGGGTGTCAATATTTTCTCCCAGTGCCATAAATCGTACGCTCTTTTCCTCAAAGTAATGTTCGATGTACAGACCCATTTGAGCGTATTCTCTACCAAATCGGGAGAGGTCTTTAACTATTACCATGTTGACCTTTCCATCGTCAATTGCCTTTATCATTCGCTTAAATGCAGGCCGCTCAAAATTAGTTCCGCTGAAGCCATCGTCACAGAAGCAGTCAAAAATTTCATATCCGTTTGCCTTTGCATAACTTGTAAGCAATGTTTTTTGTGTTTGTATACTGCCACTTTCGCCAACTTGCCCATCATCTTGACTGAGCCTGCAATAAAGTGCAGCCATATATTTATCTTGCTTCGCTAGCATAGTTTACCCCTTTCTCATGGCAGATTTGTTTACATATTAAATGTAAACCTACCTTATAATAACGAAGCGGTTTATGACAGTAATAATATATCCTAATTGCTATGCAATAGCTATAGCATTATCTACTGAAAAACCGTTCGTAATTTCGTCCGTGTCTGCTGTTTCAAAGGAGTTTTCTATCAGCTTACCAATATGATCAAACACTAAATCCTCACCCTCAAAAAAACTAAAGGTAACATAATTAACTCCTCTAATCTCGGTAGCATTCACACGCATTGAATCTTTATTTAAAATCATACTCATCCTCCTCCAGCTCAATCTTCCCACTGAAATTCTCAAAAAAATCATCATTTAACGGATAGCCGTTCTGATATTTAACAGCATTTTCGAAACTGCACCGCCTTTTTGTTGCATAAATTGCCTTTACACAATCAGTGCGAAGTCTTTTTAACTGCTCCGGAGTTACATCAATAGCAGAGGCAAGAACATTCATAAGCATGGATAGTTCCACCGAAAGTCTAAAAATATTGGGCATCGTTTGTTTCTCAATATCATTTATTCCTTGTCTTACGCCCGCCGCTACAGATTTATTTAGATACTCCTTGCTGTTGCCTGTTTCAAGATATCCTATGTAAAACTGTAACGCTTTTTCAATAAACTCACTGCGACTTTTGCATTTTTCTTTTCCTAAGTGATAGTCCATATCTTCAAGCAGTTCGCTGTTTATATTAATATTTAGTCTAGCCATTAGCCATCAACCCTTTCTTTATAGTAGGGATTATCTATTCCATTTTGTGATCCGCAATTGCTTCAAGGCAGAGTTTACCACGCAAGCCTTTAACCTCGCGCATGGCTCTTCCTCTTAAAATTTTTATTGTTTCATCATCTAATTCGATTTGTGCCGCTAAGATGTGCATAATCATTGAGAGTTCCACCGCATAGCGATAGAGACCTTTCGAAACTCTTTTGGATAGAGTATCTGTTTGCTTTTGAATTGCATCCGCCAGCTTTTCAGCAAAAATATCGCTTTCGTTTTCCAAAGTTTTAGTTGCAATGTGATCTTTAAGTGCCTCAATTATAAACTCGTTTTTAGATTTATAGCCGTAGGTTTCACTGAATTTTTCAAGCTGTTCCTGTAAGTCTTTGTCCATATAAATGGTTGTTTTTACTTTTTCGCTTTTCATCTGCTACATCTCCCTTTTCTTCTTGACACCACTACCTGTGCTTGTGGAAACGCTGTGTACTGGGGTTTATCGAGGTTTTATCATCACATTCAAACTCGATTATGACACCAAAGTCGGAAATACGGCGGGGTTTAATATCATCCCGTTACCTCCCACAAATCCCCTAACGGTGGGACTTTGCGGTGGGCATTGCCCTCCGCTGTGACTGCGGCGACACCGCCGCTTTATCCTGCAACTTTATCGAGTGGTGGGTTCACCTACCGTTTTGAGAACATCTTGAGCACAGTCCTAAGATGGGAATCTTTTAGATAATGCTATGAAACATCCCCTCATCTAAAACATTGGCACACCTTGTCAAATTTGCTCTCAAACTATAGCTTTGGCAGTATTACTCTACCTCCTTGTTACAATGGCACACAGGGGCGAACAGGGGGCAACGTTGGCAGAATTGCTTCTCACTGACAGTGCTGACGGCAAAGACGGTAAATTTATGGGGAGGTTTTCAACCGTCATACCGTCATTTTCACTTTTACCGTCATAAGAAAGTGTAAATTCTCGCCTTTCAAAGGTTCTGTTTTCTGAATAACTGATGCCGTTTTCCAATAAATAGCTCATATGCTTAATAATTTTCTTTTTTAGAATTGCTGGCGTAAATTCTGTTCCTTCATATTCTTTTAGCTTCTCTGCTAACTCTGTTGCTGTACCAGTAAAACCTTTAACCGACTTCATAAATTCAGAGAGAAGAATAATCACCTCATCAACTTTTTTCTGCTCCACTTCAATGGGTTGACGCAGTTCCCAAAGAAAAGTATCTTTGTTAAATTCTAAAAACAATTCTCGCTGTTCAATGTCACGGCCTGTACATATGAGTATCCCTCGGTTTTCAATTCTTTTTTCTTTCTGCAAGATGAAGTTAGTATCAGCTCCGCCAGCAATTCCACTTGTTCCGGAAATCATGTTCAGTGGATCGGTGTCACCAGTTTTTCTTAGGTGGTGAACTAAAACGATTGCAATTTTATATTTATCAGCTATTTGTTTTAGAGCATTGATATCATCATAGTCGGCTGCGTATAGATTTACATTTGTAGAAATATTGCTTCGAACTTTTTGCAGAGTATCAATTACGATTAAACCTGTTTCAGGATATTCTTTAATGAAGTTTTCAATCTGATTTTCTAAGCCGTTGCCGATGGTGTCGCTCATAATTGCAAAGTGCAAAGTGTGCGGTGCATCATCAGTAATTTCAAACAGTCTATTTTGGATTCGAGCAAAGCTGTCTTCAAGACAGAGATACAAAACCTCACTTTTCAGTGTTTCAAACTCCCAGATTTTTTCACCTTTCGCAACCTGTAAACAAATCCATAGAGATAACCAACTCTTACCGATTTTCGGTGAGCCCGCTAAAATATGCAGTCCTTGTGGAATCAGCCCTTCTACAATAAATCTCAGTTGTTGGAGCGGAGTGGTCATTAAGGTTTCGGCATCTATGGTTTCCAATTTTTTTGACATTTCTAACGCCTCCTAAATATAAATTAATTTTTGACCGTCTGTTCTAAAGTAGTTCCTGACCGGGAATCTCACCCCATCGTATTGCCTGCTCACTTTTTCAAGGTCGTTGCAAACATATCATCTTTAGCCGGTTCATTTACTTTTCAAGGTTCAAAAGTCACTGATTGATATTTTAAAATTTATCTGATACAATAATGGTAACAGATTAAAATAACTTTTCAATATCTTTTAGGCTTGTACCATAAGGTCAGGTACAACTGAAAAATTCATCTGATACAAAGGAAGCGAAATATATGATTGATGGAACAAAGAGAACAAACGAAAAAATAAATACCATCCAAGAATTCACCTTGATGTTTTGGCAAAACCAAATATTAATAGATAAGATTAAAATTCCTTTGGGACAGTGCACGACCGATATTTTAAATTTAAGCGATGACTATTTAACCCAGATGAATAACAGTCGCAATGAACTTGCTTTGGCTACCCAAACATTATTTAATCCAAACATAAATAAAGACCTTGCAAATGTTACTGAAATACAGAACAAGTTAAACAAGGTTTTAGACTTGGTACTTGCTTTACCACCATTTCATTATTTAATTGATAAAGACTTCGGTCACTCCATGCTTATAGATATTTTTAATGTTCAGCCAAATGAATTTCTGATATTAACAAATAGAGAAAGCCATCAGGGTCAGGTTCTAAATTACTTAATTTTTAAGCTGATTTCTATTATTGATGAAACCATAGCCTTTAAACAGTATATTTCGGCAATGCTTGAACTCTATTTTGAAAAACTAAAAAAACGTAATGAAGAGCATTACGCTGTTGGAGTTTACAGCTTTTTCGCAAATACAAAGCTTTTAAATGAAATCCGTATAACCTTGCCACCTTTGCCAAGCTTTGATTTTTCTCAAGCAAGAGAAGTAGGCATAGAATATGCTCCTATGCACAACCCCGATAACAAAAAACAATATTTGATCGCTGAGCGCATTGTTTTTAAAAGCATGGGCGGATTTTTGCACTTAGATTTCTTTCGAGGGTTAATGAAAGGGCATTGTCCCCGCCAATGTCATAACTGCGGTAAATACTTTTTGTTGCTTTCCGGGCATAACACTTGTTATTGTGCAAATGTTGCACCCAACCAGAAAAAAGAAGGTGATACAAAAACTTGTCGGGATATTGGCGCCCATATTAAAGAAACACAGAAAAAAGAAAAGCGTACCCCGGCACAGCAGGAGTACGCTAAGGTTTATAACCGATTGAAAACAAGAAAGAATCGTGGCAAGCTATCCATTGATGAATGGAACAAGCAAGTGGCACAAGCGATTTCTTATATGGAACAAAATATGCGAGGAGAACTGTCTGATTTTGAATTTAAGGAGATAATGAAAAAGTTTTGATTGTATGGGTGCCATGTTTCAAGGCACCCATATTTGCTTAACATCAGTCCATTACTCCCACCATTTTATTAATGTCACCATCACTCTCACCGATGATTGCACCACCCATACTTCCGATTTTATCGCCATTCTCATACATATCATCGCAGTAGATGCTCTCATTTGGCTCGTCATCGTCGTCTATCCAACCGAATCCTAAGAAGTAAACTTGTTTTTGACCTTCAATAACTCGTGTGTCACCCATTTTAGGATTGGATAGCTCAGTGAGTGTTGATTTAGTCCAATTAGTAGCAGTTTGTGTGGTAGCTGGCGGAGGTACGTTTGATTCTTCGTTTTCTGCCGGTTGCGTGGATGGTAATTCGAGAGATGGTTGTTTTGAATTCGCAATTCGATTTTTAATATGAGGTATTTCTTCCCCAACAGTGTTGTGTACCTGTGAGGATGAGGGATTATCTCTATGGATTTTTACGAACTCGGACTCAGGACAAATTCCAATGGAATTCGCATATTGTTTGGGGGTTTGCAGTGCTGCCATTGGCAGAGAAGCAATAATCAAGATAGTTGTAGAAGTTATTTTAACTTTAGTTTTCTTTTTCATCATGCTCTCCTTTTGGCATAAAAAAATGACCATGGTCATTGAGATTTCTTTTCTCACAACTATGGTCATAATAATTTTGTAATTCTGTTATAAGCTCTACACCAAGCATAAATCCTTGTATGAAACTTGCCTTGCTTTGATAGTTGCAAATCATTTCTTCAGCATCAATAATCCTAAGAACCATTTTTCTATCTCCCTCAGAGAGATTTTCAATCAGTAACTTATGATTTTCTTCAATCGAAGATTTTAACTCTGTCAACTCTTGTGGCTTATAAAAGCAGTGGTATAGATCGTCTAATCGTTTTGGCATTGTAGCACCTCCTTTGTTAGTTACAAAGGATATCACAAAGAATTGTTAATAGCTACTGAAATATTATAATTAGAACTTTCAAATATCCGTATCCATCAAGCTTTAAATTTCTAAAGCGACAAAACGACAGATTGCTTGTGTGAGAAGGGAGCATGCCCAACATCGTGCAATAAGCATGCATACTTAAATATATTTACTTCAGGGGTTATAGGGACTACTCAAGGGAAACCAAATCAAGGCAAGTCCATTCCCCCCCAAAACCTGATTTCCACCCTCACTTTCCCCTAAGATTTCTAAATAAAACATATTCCTCTATGGTTGAAATGACAACCAATCCTTAAAATTAACTGGACAATAGGACATTTCCTACTGTCAAACATAAAACTATATATGCCCACTTTTTTTTCTTCTTTATACTGCCATAACCCTATCAGTCCAAAGTTCACATTGGGTCATAACTGTCTGAACAGCATCTTCCATTCCCTCAGGCGGGTATTTATGTTTCTTTAATAACTTTTTAATGAGCATACGCATTCTGGCTCTTGCAGAATCTTTCTTTTGCCAGTCAATGGTTTTGTTCTTTTTCAGTGTATCAGTCAATTCCTTTGTAATAGCAATAAGTTCTGCATTTTCATAGAAATCCTTAATTGCTTGTGGTTTTGTCAGCGCATCATAAAATGCTAACTCATCCTCGGATAAACCGAGGGAATCTCCTTCAGCCTTTGCGGCTGCTATTTGTTTTGCCAAATTCATTAATTCTTCTATAACTTCTTCATTAGTAAGCATCCCATTGAGGTAAGCATTCATAGCACGCTGAATAATATCTGAAAACTTCTCTGACTTAACCACATTGGTTCTGCGATAAACTTGTATCTGTTCTGCGATAAGTTTTTTAAGTAGTTCAACCGCTAAATTTCTTTCCTTCATATTTGCAACTTCTTCTAAGAACTTAGGGTCGAATAGAGAAAACTCTTGCTGAACGTCTGAAAATAGATTGATAACTCCGTCGCTTTGAATGCTCTGTTTCAATAATTCGTTGATATGAGCGTTCATCTCCGGTAGTGAAATTTTCTTACCTGTGCCTTGATTTGTCAGTCTCATAACGAGAACACGGACAGATTCAAAAAAGGCTGCTTCCAGACGCATAGATTTTTCTACCAATGACGAACAAAGAGATAATGCCTGGTGTAGCATAAGTGCTTCCTTGACAAAAATATCTTTCTCCGCTTCTTTTTCACGAGCAATAATAAAGTTCACTGCACCACTAATGGTCTTTGCTCGCTCTAAATTCGTTCCATCCATAAACTTTGAATAGTCAAATCCATGAAACATATCCTGACAAACGGATAGTTTTTCAAGGAACTTTGGATAAGCAACCTTGCTAACATCCGTATCACCGTAATTCTTTTTATCCCGCTTAGTGTAGTCATTCATGGCTTGCTTTAGGGCAGAGGCTATACCAACATAGTCTACAACCAAGCCGCCCTCTTTATCACCAAATACACGGTTTACTCTTGCTATGGCCTGCATAAGGTTATGACCGCTCATAGGCTTGTACACATACATAGTAGCAAGAGAAGGAACGTCAAACCCTGTCAACCACATATCCACCACAATGGCTATTTTGAGTGGACTGCTGTTGTCCTTAAACTTCTTGGCAAGTTCGTCTTTATGAGATTTATTACCGATAATCTCTCGCCAGTCTTCTGGGTCTTTATTACTAGATGTCATAACCACAGCAATTTTCTCTGTCCAGTCGGGGTGAATGGCAAGGATTTTTCTATATATCTGAAGTGCTATACCTCTTGAATAAGCGACTATCATTGCCTTACCTGTTAACTCATTGGCTCTGTAATTCTCGTAGTGGTCAAGGATATCTGCCACCAACGAATCCAAGGTAGAATCCGCCCCTAATATGGCTTCCATTTTACCTAGTGTTTGCTTGCTTTTTTGAATAACATCAGAATCAGCATTTTCAGCCATAAGGTCATATTCACTATCAATCAGTTGTAGGGTTTCTTTGTCTAGGTTAAGTTTAATGACACGGCTTTCGTAGTAAACAGGTCTTGTCGCTCCGTCCTCTACCGCTTGGGTCATATCATAAACGTCTATGTAATCACCAAATACTTCCCGAGTGCTGCGGTCTTTTGATGAAATGGGGGTCCCTGTGAATCCGATATAAGTAGCATTTGGTAGGCTGTTTCTGATAATACGAGCCGTTCCAATTACCACCTTTGCTTCTTCTTCGCCTTGTTCATTAGTCACCAGTTTGACCTTTTCATCCAAGCCATACTGTCCTCTGTGTGCCTCGTCCGCCATGACGATAATATTTCTGCGCTTGGATAGTGGCTCTTGGGATTCTTCAAACTTCTGCATAGTGGTGAAGAATATACCGTTTGCTTTTCTTCCTGCAAGTAGGGTCTTCAAATGCTCTCTGCTTTGGGCTTGTACTGGGTCTTGACGCAGAAAATCCTTGCACTTTGCAAACTGCCCAAACAGTTGGTCATCCAAGTCATTTCTATCTGTCAGCACAACAATAGTGGGGCTATCCAATGCCTCTTGCAGCAGATGTGCATAGAACACCATAGACAAGGATTTACCGCTACCTTGTGTATGCCAGAACACACCACCTTTTCCGTCTGTCACTGTTGCATGTTTGGTTGATTCAACGGCTTTTTTTACCGCAAAATACTGGTGGTATCCTGCTAATATCTTAATCATAGAAGAACCGTCATTTGAAAAACAGATAAAATTCTTGATTAAATCGAGTAACCGCTCTTTTGAAAACATGCCTTCAAAAAACGTGTCAAACTGGGCATACTGCGTGTTTTCATAATCCCCGTCTTTGGTTTTCCACTCCATAAACCTATCTTCACCCGAGGTGATAGTGCCAGACTTTGAGGTCAGTTGGTCGCTCAACACACAGACAACATTATAGATAAACATAGAAGGTATCTCATGCATATAGTTGCGTAGTTGCAAATACGCCTCTGACGCATCCGTTTCTTCACGAGATGGGGATTTTAACTCTACTAAAACCACAGGCAGACCATTTAAGAACAAAATAACATCAGGTCTTTTCTCACTGTTCTCAACAAAGGTCCATTGGTTGGTAATGATAAAGGAATTGTTGTCTATGTTCTCAAAATCCACCAGATAGATAAGCATCGAGCGTTCTTCACCTTTTTCAAGATAGCGAACCTCTACGCCATTTTGGAGATAGTCCATAAACACAGCGTTTTTCTGTACAAGCTCGCCATTTTCAAAGTTCTTAATCTTGAAGATAGCGTCCTGTATTGCGTCATAGGGTGCCCCTTTGTTAATCCGTCTCAGGCTTTCTTCCAACACTTCATCATAAAGAGGGCTTGCAAAATCACGCTCCACATTAGGGCCATAAGCATAAGTGTAGCCAAGGTCACGGAATAATTCTAATATTGAGTTTTCGTAATCTGCCTCGGTGTAAAATGCTGACATATCAAATCCCCCCTATATAAATACAGTGCGATTCTCTTCGCAATATTTTAGAACATATTGTAGCCAAGAATCATACCAATACCATGTATTAGCCACCATTACCCCATAACCATTGCCTTTATCTTTTGCGTTTTTAGATTTCCAAAGTACGGTATGCTTTGTCATTGAGAATTTACTATATCCCTTCGATTTAACATTCGCAACAATTTGACTCGGCAAATACTTTGTTCGCTCAGTTTCCTTAATTAACGCATAGGTTTTCTCTAATCCCTCAGCCAAAGGTGAATCACTTTTAATAAACTCAACCACTTTATCCGCTTGACCTTTCCTGTTAACGTTTACAGGAAGAAAAACAACCCTGTATGCATACCGAGAATTCTTTAACGAATCTTCTGAAAGTTCATTTTCAAAATCCACTATAAAATTTTGGATATTGGTAGTTATATGAGTATTGACTCTTAATTCTTGCTGTTGCTCAGGTGATAGTGGTGAAAATTGAATGGCTAAGGACAGTTCTTTACTCAGATTGTATTTATCTCCAAATAGATTGGTAATGTAATAATCAAAATTGATTGCACAGGCTTGGAGTTTAGCACTAAGGTACTCATCAATTTTATCTGTCATTTGGTGCTCTATTTCGTGTCGTATGCCTATCAAAAACCGCAAATTTGCAATAGTATCTTTATCAAGTGGGCATTCATCACAATTAAGGCAACGTTCTAGTTCCCAGTGCTTATAAGCACCGTATTTCGTTTTATCATAATTTTTCTTTTTTCCGTTTGAGTGATAATACCTGTAATCTATTTTCTTATCTCGATAATACGCATGTAATAAATAAGTCCAACCTATGACGGCAAGAGAAATAAAGGACTCTGCCTTAAATGTGACCTGTGGATTATTATAAATTTGCACTGCTGCAAGAACCGCTTCTCTAGATTTCTTTACAAGTTCATTCTTAACAGATTTTATACGTCTTTTAGCCACTTAAAACAGCCCTCCTTTATTAGATTATATTTGTATATCAGACACGTCTATCTCGCCAGACATGAGTTTTGGGAGTAGGGTGTCACGAAGTGAAGATAGTCTAAAATTCTCAATCTTATTAGATATAATCATTTCATAAATGGGTTCTAGAAGTCCCCCAATTTTAGCATAATCTCTTTCCGACGGAATTAAGACTTCGGCTTTTTTCAACTCGTCCCGTTTTATGTGTCCCATAGTTGTTGCTTTATCAGCGGCAACAGCAATAAATCGCTCAAGGTGAAATTCAGTCCAAGAATAATAAAACCACTTGTCATACTTATTTGATGTCACTTTAAATAAATGCTGATTTAGCCCACAAGTTCCACCACACCAAAAATCTACAAGCAAACTTCCTGACCAAGAGAAAATAACGTCACCATTATTGATAATATATTCCGATTTAATACTTGAAGAGCATAAGTCACTACTATCATCACATGAGCCTCGCCTTAATTCTTTAATCTTCAAAACAGGCATTCCAACCTCATTATCAAGCGGACGATATTTTTGCATAGCCAATCCATTCAAATAGTCGGCAATATCCAAAAGACACCCCTGTTCCCAATCTTCAGGGCAAACACCACCCCATGGCTCAAAATCCACAAACCAAGACTTGAAAATAGCCTGTGCCTGCTGCTCCAAGTTTTCATTTATCTTGTTGTTGAGTTCAATTTTTTCATCAAAGGCAGAGATAATTGAGGATATTTTTTGCTGTGTTTCTATATTTGGAATTGGTACGCTTAAAATGCGAAGTGTTTTCATTGGAATTGTTGGTTGTCCGCTACCTACTATATGACTTGTCATCTGTTGATAAAATAAATAGCTACGAACATAGGCGTATAAATAGTATGCATCGACAAGTTCAGCATTAGGCGTTATTTTGCATATATTGGGAGCTAAATGATATTTGTCGTTTTCAGAAATAATTGCACAATCGCCATAGCCATTTCCTGTATAGGTTAATAAGATGTCATTAATATATAACTTGCTACGCACTAAACTATCAGATACATTCCGATGTATTCTTTTTATATCTGTCAAATCTAGTTTGCCGTTACGAAGATTTAATGCTCTTAGCGCAATTATTTCTCCTTCTTTTGTATATTCAATGTATTTTGTAAATTCAAAGCCAGCCAGTTTAGTAACCTCTGCAATATCACCTAAATCTTTTGTTGTCCACTTAGACCTCATACCCAATCGCCCCCAGTTTCTCTCTTATCTGCTGCTCTAGGGCATGGGATTTACTAAACATTTCAGACAGTTCAGCGATAAGGCGGGGCATTTTCTCCTCAAATGGTTCTCCGTCTTCCTCTTGTTCCTCTATGCCCACATAGCGTCCAGGGGTTAGGATATAGTCCTGCTTTGCAATATCGGCAGTTTCCACCACAGCACAAAATCCCTTTACATCCTCCAAAGTTCCTTCTTGGAATGTCGTAAAGGTGTCTGCCAAGGTGTTAATATCTTCTTCAGTAAAATCTCTGTGTTTACGGTCTACCATATAGCCCATTTTGCGAGCATCAATAAATAAGGTCTTTCCCTTTTGCTGCTTGTTCTTACTGATAAACCATAAGGTAACAGGAATAGTTACACTATAAAAAAGTTGAGTAGGCATGGCAACAATGCCCTCTACCAAGTCGTCCTCAATAATACGCTTGCGAATTTCACCCTCACCGCTAGTTTGCGAGGACAAAGCACCATTTGCCAGCACAAGACCTATTTTACCATTAGGGCCTAAGTGGTGAATCATATGTTGAATCCATGCGTAGTTGGCATTACCAGAAGGTGGTGTACCATATTTCCAACGCACGTCATCCTTTAATTTATCTTGTCCCCAGTTAGAGAGGTTAAAGGGCGGGTTAGCCATAATAAAATCAGCCTTTAAGGACTTGTGCAGGTCATTAAAGAAAGTATCTGCTTGATATGGCCCAAAGTCTGCGTCAATTCCACGAATCGCCATATTCATTTTTGCCATTTTCCAAGTGTCAGCATTGGATTCTTGACCATAGACAGAGATGCGATTGCGATTTCCGTTATGTGCTTGCAGAAACTTGACTGACTGAACAAACATACCACCAGAGCCACAGCAAGGGTCATATACTCGGCAATCCTCAAAAGGCTTTAGGATAGATACAATGGTTTTTACAATACTTGCAGGGGTGTAGAACTCACCGCCTTTAACACCTTCATAAGCGGCAAATTGACCGATGCAGTATTCATAGGTTCTACCAAGTAAATCTTGGCTTTCTTCAGTACCGTCCATATCCATATTAGTAAACAGGTCAACAACATCACCCAAAACACGCTTGTCCAAATCTGGGCTTGCATAGTTCTTAGGTAATACATTTTTAAGTGTTTTATTTTCAGCCTCAATGGCTCTCATTGCGTTGTCAATGACAGTTCCAATTTCAGGGGTATGAGCAGCAGCGGAAATGTAAGACCAACGTGCTTCTTCCGGAACAAAGAAAATATTATCTTCTGCATACGCGTCTCTGTCATCCTCAAAGCCGTCCCCCTCAGCAACTAGAACTTCATATTTCTTCTCAAATGCACTAGAGATATAGCGTAGGAAGATAAGTCCTACAATTACTTTTCTATATTCAGCCGCCGGGATATGCCCCCACAGTACGCAGGCAGCGTCCCAAATTTGCTTTTCAAATCCTATTTTAATGCTGTTATCAGCCATGAGATTTCCCCCTAAGAGTATATAATTCTACATATTTCTTCCATTATATCACAGCGAACCTTTGGACACAATTACAACATAAACCCTATTTTTTGTAAGTGTATTTTCAAAAATAGTTGTCTGTTTAGCATAATTGGGAAAGAAAAAATCCCCTCAAACCCTTATGGCTCTAGAGCTAGAGAGGTGTCTCAAGGGAAAAGAACTCTTGGGAAGGGGATTTTTGACCCTGAATTGACTGATTTTTCCCTTCAAATTCCCTTGAGATTTTCAAAAACGTATTTTTCAGTATGGTTGAAACTACAACCAATTCACCAAATTAATCCATGAACATAAATACAAAACCCCTTGACAATAGGACGTTTCCTACTGTCAAGGGGCTTAATTTGTTGGTACTACTTGTTTCCGAAGTATTTTTATTCAAATATAGGCAACACCATTTAGTTCATCCTAGTTATTACCACCAATATCAATTTGGGTCACGATAACTATCCTCAGAGGGAGTTTTTGAAGGCCAATTCAAGCAAAAACTGATTTTAAATTAAAAAATCATATATATTGGTTTGAGTTCTGTCTACCAATATTTTAGGGTCTGTAAGGACTGAATACAATGTTTCCTTCACTAGCTTATAGTCTTCTGCTTGAAACTTATAATAATCAGTATCATTATCGGCCTCTCCAATTTGCAGATGAACTCTATTTCTTAATTTTCTTAAAGCACTTATTTTGGAGAAATACTCACTTTTAATTTCAAGTAGTCCTTTATCTTTTATCTTATTTATAATACTTTTAAAATCCATTTCCTTTTCAGATTTACTCCCTTTTTCAAATATATGTATCTCCATTTTTCGTTTTTGTTCTTCTTCTGAGTATTCAGTAGTTTTAACTATGCCAATATTATTCCATCCATCTGTCATAGACCACTGCCCACTCTTTTTTAATACTTGATAAAATATAGCCTCGACAATTGACATAGCGGTTATGATATAAGTTTTATATATTAGACATTTGACAATGCTATGAAAGTCTATTTCATTAATTTGTAATTGTAGATATTGAAGATATTGCAAATTATATGAAATGTTATTCTTTATATGAGTGTCTATATCCTCTAAAATCCCTTGCGAAACAGCTTTTTTAAATGGGTCTACTATCGTAGGTTTCCATCTGTCATTGTAAGTAATTTCATTTTTGAGCAATAGCGTTTCAAAATCGGACATCCCTGCAGTTCTTTTCAGTGACACAAAAACACCTCTTTAATTTGAAATATAATAAAAAAATATGTTGATTGAATTAACGGAGGTCTAATAAAATTTAAGTTAGGTATTTTGATATAACCATATTAAAATATCTTCTGTCATTCTTAATCCCATAAATGCATCTGTCATATCAGTATCTTCAATATCCACTGTTTTATCATCGACCAGATTACCTTCATTTATATGCGGGCCTAAATCACAAAGATATGAGTAAAGGCGATATATAAGTCTAAACCGAGGATAATTATAATTGTCTGCCTTATTGTATTTCAAAATATCTTTTGGATTTGATATATTTGCAATATTTTTGTCTTTCTTACATACTTGTTGAAGACCATAGTCCCAATCCTTTTTGTCAGATTTTTTATAACTTAGAATACCAGTTATGATATTCCTACAGTGAGTAAGGCATCCAACTGGGTCACTAGAACCATATGCCTTTCTGGCATCCTCATAACTTTTTAAAATATTAGGATAATTTTCACTTAGCCAAGTATTAATTAAATTCGCCTCTTCACTTGTTTGTGTACTTAAATAGGTGAAAGGTGAGGCTATTAATTTGGTTCCATCTAATGTTATATCTAAGCCTAACATATTAAGATTGTGTCTAAGTAACAAAAAATTTGTACTTGGATTATTTGCCAAGAGTTCGTTTGCTTTTTCATTGGATTTTAAATCTCTAACATACTCTACAATATCTACATATTTGTTGGTGTAATTTCTTGTTGTTATTGATTCAGTCACATTTTCATCAAATGCTTGATACAATGTTATTTTATCTAAAATACTATTAAATAAAAGCAACATAGACTTGAATTCAATATTTTGTAATATTTCTAACAAGGCTGAAAAGCACCTATCATTATGATAATAATAATCTTCCCAACTAATTTGTTTATGAGACACTACTAGGTTTATATGGTAAGTTTCATACGTTACTCCCATTCCCGCATTATAAAATATCTTCTTCCATATATCTATTGAGGGGAGTAAAAGTTTATCACCAGATAGTATATCTGCTATTTTAGAAATAGCAATATTTTGGTTTTTATCCATTATGGTCACTCCTTATAATCATCTATTCAAATTATACCATAATTCTCCAAAAAATGCGCCTGTAATAGTCCACTTCTATTATATTAAAAATTCAATTTATCTAGCAAATCATTCTCATCCTCATAGTGATATGCTGATAATATCTCATTGTAGTTTGCTTCTTTTGAATGGCCAAGCCTTTCCCTTTGCTACAATAGCAGAAACTCCATGCTCATCTAGCCAACTGGTATAAATATGACCTAAATTGTGTTATTTGAAATTCACCCCTATTGCCGCTGTTGCCCATGTTGCCCATTTGGGCAACAACTTTTGGGCAACAAAAAACCCCCTAACCGAAGTTAGAGGGTCTGAAGCTACTGAGGGGACTCGAACCCCTGGCCTGCTGATTACGAATCAGCTGCTCTACCAACTGAGCCACAGTAGCATATTTAAGAGGGTGGTATTTCCACCCTCAAATTTTACTTGTCATAAACCACTTTTAATCTATTTTTTATATGTTTTTGATTATCCTACCTTATCAGCAGTCACAGACCTGCTCATTACGAATGAGCTGCTCTGCCATTGAGCCACAGTAGCATATTTAATTTTAGTAACCATTTCTCCAGATTAAATATATTTTTCAAAAAAACGTGACATCATTGCTATTATAGCACACTGCACTACAAAATGCAATATTCCGTTTTATAACTTTAGAATTTTTAAAATTCGCTCCCTCATTGTTTATCAACAAAATCAGAAATATACCCACACACTTCAATAAAACGAATTATAAACATAAAAACCCAAATTGCAAAGCAATCGGGTTTTCATACTGATACATAAAAAACTTGAAATAACAGAACTCTCTTCAACCAGCTTTAACCTTGTCATCTATATGAATGACAGTAAAACAAAATCAATGTCCTTTATGCTTTGCTTTGCGTTTTTCTTGACGTAGTTCAAACTGTCTTTCTTTCTCCGCTTCCTTTTCCTCTTGAGAACGTTTTTTTCGTTCCGATTTTCCTTGCTCATGCTGAAGTTTTAGTGCTTGTTGGGCTTTTGTTCCCATGCCATTATTTTGAAGTTGTTTTTTTATTTGTCGTTGCATTCGTTTCGGATTAATCCGTTTTGGGGCAACAAACGCAACTTCGATGGATCTGCTAAAACGCAAGTCCGTCCAATTTTTTATGAGAAAATCGTACACCTCATAATCTCTTGGTTCCCCTCCAAACATAATTTTACAAACTTCATACTTTCCCTCTGATTCACGTTCATAAACGCCAATCCAAAAAGGTTCCTCGAAAAAAACTGTTAGCTTCGAAAAAATTTGCTCCATAAATACCCCTCCTTATTTGAATCGAAATACAAAGAAGGGACAACCAAGGAGGCAGGTTACTGACAGCTTAAGCCGCGTCCGGACTACCAACCGGACTGTGTTTTTATCTTTGCAGTTTATAATTATATCATATTTAAAAATATTATAAAAGAAACTATTTGATAAAAAGCTAAAAATCTTCTATCATTTTTTATAAATGTAGTCACTTCTTTATTTATAAATATTCCAAATTTTATCAACATTATCTTTAATATTTTCACGCCCAAAATATTTAACAAAAATAATGATATTATCCTTTTTTATAATAAGATATTGGCAATCATCTAACGTATTATTCCAAAATATAACTTTTTGAAATTTCACGCTATTTATTTCTGTAATAGATGATTTATGTTTATTATATTTATAAAGTTCATTTACAAATGGTTCAGCAAGAAAATCAAAAGATAATTCATAATATTCAATCATAATACTAGGCGTGTAGTAACTTTCCCCTTCCCACTTCATATTGTTAATGATACCGGTTTGACTTATTTGATATTGCACAGGGCTGAATAGTGATTTATTCATTAAAAAATAGTTTTCATCTTCATTATTATCATATTGTAATTGAGTTTGTTTTTCAATTTCTTTTAATATTTCAGGTGGCGCCTTCTGTATATGATTATTATAATAATAAGACTGTAGTGCATTACATATAGCCAATGTTGTAAGTATGAAGAATATTCCTTTTTGAATTTTAATAAACTTCTTTAAACCTATATAATTATGAAGATGTGATGGAATATTTGCCTTTGTATAATATAGTGTTTTTTTGAAACTAAAAAAGTTTAATAAACATAATAAAAGCATACTTAATAAAATAAAACTTATGTATATTGCTAAAAAAACTATATCATTTTTTAAAGCTAAACAAAATTGGGAATCCTGAGATGTATAAATTGTACTTCCGATTACAAATAATGGCCCCATAACTCGTAAAAAATCACTCAATTGTATTTTTTTGAAAATACGTTCAGATATACGGTTAAAAGTATTATCAATTAGGGAATTATTCTTCTCATTTATCTTTTTGTTAATGTATATATGACAATAGCCACCCTGATTTACAAAGGGCTCTTTAATAGTATATACATATTCCCATCCACTCTTATTATAAAATTCTATTTCTTCTTCAGTAGGACTTAATTCACCTTTAAGAGAATCATCTATATGGTAAATAACATTCTGAGGCTCTGTTTTTTCAAAATACATTTTAGATAAAGTCGCTTTTTTTAAAATCAATCCTTTTTTTCCCATATCTGAAAGCCAACATTCAAATTTAGAAAAATCATATAAAGGAAAGTTGTATGATTTTTTTATCATTTTATTTTTTTTCACTTTTTATAGCAAGGATTCTCTGTATCCAACAAAAATCCTTGACTTCTCCTTTTCATATGAATTATTTAAAATATTATAAACTAATTTATATGATTTGTTATAATAAATTAAAATTAGCATCATATATGGTAAAAATAACAATGCTTGCCTTATATTTTTTCAAAGCATTGTCCTTCCACTTCACAAAAATATGCGCAAAATGGGCTGTATCCTTTTTCAGACACAGCCCAAAATCTTTCTTATAACAGTTCCTTTTATCTAAATGCAAAATGTCCCAAAGTGCCGTTCTTACCGGTTGACACCTAGCCTAAGCCAGGTGGGTTACCGCAACCAAAGTATCTGCCTTCCCCCGCCCAAAGGGAATTATCTTGGGGCCTGACATAACCTTCGCATATAGGAATCCCGAGTCAGTTGTGTAGGTTCAAAAATGGTAAGTTCTCGAACACTTCAGGAATTTGTATTTACATTATACAACGTAATTCGCAATTCTTCAATAGGGAAACTTCTACATATTTGTCTTGTCTTTCAAAGAAGCAATTCCAACTAGAATTGCGCCAAGTAGCAATGCCCCATCTGCAACATTGAAAATTGGGGGGTTTTTACCCTTATTAATATATATAAAATCCGTTACATATCCCTTTTTCCATCTTTCCAAAAAATTCCCATAAGCACCACCGAGGGTGATCGCCAGAGGAATTGCATAATCGGGGGCATCTTTTTTGCTCAAGCAAGCACTCAAAAACAATACACTGTAAATAGCCGTTAATCCCCCTGTTATGCCGAGAATAAACTTTCTTTTCCCTGCAAATTTATGATATGCCATTCCGGAGTTCTTTATGTGCTGAAAATACAGGAGATTTTTGGTTATTTTTTTCCTTTTACCACGGGGCAATCGTAAATCCGCCCATTTTTTTGTCGCCAAATCCAAGCCCAAAACGCTAAAAAACACCAATAAACTTTTCAAAATATATCACCCTATTCCTAATTTTTATATTATTTTGTCTTAAAAGGCGTTATAACTACTTAATTTAGCTTGCCACAACTAAAGTACCGTATTATAATTTTATTACAGTAAACAATCATTTGTAAACAAAAAAAGAAAGAGGTGTAAAACTATGGCGCTAGTTACAACAAAAAAAATGTTTGAAAAAGCTTTTCAGGGAGGCTATGCCATCGGCGCATTTAATATTAATAATATGGAAATTGTTCAAGGTGTAGTTGAAGCGGCAAAAGCGCAAAACTCCGCTGTTATTTTGCAAGTATCCAAAAGTGCACTAAAATATGCACACCCCAAATATTTAAAAGCAATGGTAGATGCAGCTGTGGAAGAAACAGGTATCGACATCGCCTTGCATCTGGATCATGGTTCTGACTTTCAAATTTGTAAAGACTGCATCGAATACGGCTTCACCTCAGTCATGTTTGACGGTTCCCATCTGGACTATGAAGAAAACGTGGCACAAACGAAGGAAATCGTTGAGTATGCTCATGCAAGAGGTGTCGTTGTGGAAGCTGAACTTGGCAAACTTGCCGGCGTAGAAGATGAAGTAAACGTTGATTCCGCTCATGCTACTTATACAGACCCGGATCAAGCCGTTGATTTTGTAAAACGCACAGGTGTAGATTCTCTGGCAATTGCCATTGGAACAAGCCATGGCGCTTATAAATTCAAAGGAGAGGCAAAATTGGATTTTGACCGTTTGACAAAAATAACAGAAAAATTGGAGGCAGTAGGCTTCCATAACTTCCCTATTGTTTTGCACGGCGCATCTTCCGTAGACCAAAATTGTGTTGCAATGTGCAACGAATTTGGCGGAAATATTGAAGGTGCAAAGGGAATTCCTGCGGAAATGCTGAGAAAAGCATCTGCAATGGCCGTTTGCAAAATTAATATGGATACTGACCTTCGTTTGGCAATGACGGCGGCAATCCGCAAATCCTTTGGAGAAAAACCTTCTGCTTTTGACCCTCGTGGTTATCTTGGCGCTGCAAGAGATCTGATTCACGAATTGGTAGAAGATAAAATTAAAAATGTAATTGGTTCTACAAATTCCATGAACTAAAAATCTTGATTTCAAAGCTGTTCCGAAAACCGGAACAGCTTTTTATGAAAAGGAGGCATTTTATGTACGAATTAATTCAGGTTGCCGAAAACACCTTTTATATCAACTGCCCCTCAAAAATAGGGGTCTATCGTGTTTCCAATGATGCAGTCTGGCTAATTGATAGCGGTAATGACAAAGATGCCGGGCGTAAAATCCAAAAAATATTGGAACAACAAGGCTGGACACTAAAAGGAATTATAAACACCCACTCTAATGCTGACCATATTGGTGGAAACACCTTGTTGCAAACTAGATTGGGATGCCCTATCTACTCCACCCCAATGGAAAATGCCGTAATCGAAAACCCCATTTTGGAACCATCTTTTCTATATGGTGGCTATCCCTTCAAAAAGCTAAGGAATAAGTTCTTAATGGCGACCCCTTCAAAAGCCCATGATATTTCTTTGGCAAACCTTCCCCAAGGTATAGAAACCTTCCCTTTGGGTGGACATTTCTGGCAAATGATTGGGGTAAAAACACCGGATAATGTGTATTTTTTGGCTGACTGCGTATTTAGCGAAACAATTTTGGAAAAATACCATATCAGTTTTAATTATGATGTCACTGCTTTTTTCAAAACCCTTGATTTTATTGAAACCCTTGAAGGCACTCTTTTCATTCCTGCCCACGCAGAGCCCACAGAAGATATTCGTCCTTTGGCTGAATTAAATCGAAACAAAGCAACCGAAATACTCGATGAATTATTAAATATTTGTTTATCGCCAAAGTTTTTTGAAGAAATCCTTCATTCCATTTTTGAAAAATATGCTTTAACAATGGATTATGGCCAATATGTATTGGTAGGAAGCACCATTCGCTCCTACTTATCCTATCTTTACGATACAGGAAAAATCCAAGCATATGTAGAAAATAACTATCTTATGTGGAAAACGATCACTTCTAACCCATCTGAAAAATAATATGCTTTCTATTAAGTTTCCCCTTTATCTTCCAAATTTTTATTGACAATGAAATTATATCGGCGTATCATAGTTTAGTATTACATAAAAATGCCAAAAAAAATCTTGGATAAGCGCTGTTTCGACAGCGCTATCCTTGACTGTATCGGAATTTAAATTACGGAAAAGGGGGTTCATCTATGCGTTCCGTTGCCGCAGAAATAAAAGAAAACAAAATGGGTACTATGCCCATAAATAAACTACTCTTTAGTATGTCTGTGCCTATGATTATATCTATGCTAGTGCAGGCACTATATAACATTGTTGATAGTGCTTTTGTAGCACAAATCAGTGAAAATGCATTATCCGCAGTATCTTTAGCCTTTCCCATGCAAAACTTTATGATTGCCGTTGCCGCAGGTACAGGGGTTGGTACAAATGCCTTACTTTCAAAAAGTTTAGGAGCCAAAAAGTTTGATACCGCAAATAAAACAGCCAGTGTCAGTATTTTCTTGGCAATAATAAACTGGCTCTTCTTTGTCTTAATTTGTATTTTCTTTACGAAGTCCTTTTTAAGAGGACAAACAGACGTTGCCGAAATTATTCAGGAAGGTGAAACATACCTGCATATCGTCCTGATCGGTTCCCTAGGTATTTTTGTTGAGGTTGCTATGGAGCGTCTATTACAGTCCACAGGCCGTACGGTGTATGCTATGATTAGCCAAAGTGTTGGAGCCATAGTAAACATTGTATTAGACCCTATTCTCATTTTTGGTTTATTTGGCTTGCCAAAGATGGGGGTTGCCGGTGCAGCCATGGCTACTGTGATAGGGCAATTTATTTCCTGTGCAGTTGGCATCACCCTCAATTTGAAAAGAAACAATGAAATTCATATTCAGATAAAGAATATGCTGCCCAATCCAACCATATTGAAAAACATATACATTGTTGCCTTGCCATCCATCTTAATGATTTCTATTGGTTCCATTATGATTTTCTGTATGAACCGTATTTTGGATGGTTTTACCTCAACGGCTATTGCTGTTTTCGGCGTTTACTTTAAACTGCAAAGCTTTATCTTTATGCCGGTATTCGGGCTAAACAATGGTATGGTTCCAATTATCGCATATAACTATGGTGCAAGAAATAAGCTACGCATCAATCAAACAATAAAATTAAGTATTATCGCCGCGATAATCATTATGCTTGTGGGATTCGCTATTTTCCAAATCATGCCCGAAAAGCTTTTGGCAATGTTTAAAGCCTCGGAAAACATGGTTGCAATCGGTGTGCCAGCGCTAAAAATTATATCTTTCAGCTTCCTGTTAGCAGGATATAATATTGTTGCCAGCTCTGTATTTCAGGCATTAGGCAATGGTATTTACAGCTTAAGTATCTCCGTTGCAAGACAGTTGGTTGTACTTTTACCCGCCGCTTATTTATTGGCTCGTTTAGGGGAATTAAATAACGTTTGGCTTGCATTTCCCATTGCGGAAGTGGTAGCCTTTGCCCTTTGTTCCTTATTCCTCGTTCGAATTTTAAAAAGATTGGACTTTTAATTAAGACCAAAGGAATCCTACATTATACTACGGAAACAGTATTTTTTATAAGAAACAGACGAACAAAAAGCCTGTATTGTTTTATGTTGCAAAGCAACTTTTGCACAAAACAATCAGGCTTTTTTACTACTTAAAAAATTTTATTCCATTCTCTATCAACTTTACCACCGCACATAAAGACTCCTTATGACTCCAGAACCTGTAGCGCATAATCAACATATAAATTACAAGAAAGCAGCATTGCCTCCTCATCAATATCAAATAAACCATGATGCTGGGCAACCATCGTATTAGGATTTTCCGTGTTCCCTGTACCGATAAAGGCATACATCCCCTTTGTTACAGCCAAATAATCAGCGAAATCATCGGCTCCTAAGGCCTTTTGAAAATCCCCTATGATATCGGACTTGTCCATGAGCTTTTCTGCAACTTTCGTCACTTCTTCCACTGCATCTCCATCGTTAATCAAGGGGGCTGCATAATCCAAGAAGATTACCTCAGCCTCTGCCCCATACATTGCAGCCGTTTGCTTTGCAATTTCAACAACTCTTTTATTGGTAACTGTGCGTACCTCCGGCAAAAAACTTCTGGTTGTTCCTTCGATTTCCGCCTTTTCCGCAACAATATTATACTGGGTACCTGCTTTAACGACACCAACGCCTACCACTACGGTTTCCAAAGGTGCTGTACCTCTTGCAACAATGGACTGTAAATTTACAACAATCTGCGCTGCTATATAAGCTGCATCCACACCTAAGTGGGGTGTGGAAACATGGGCTCCCTTTCCTGTTATGGTAATTTTAAAATAATCACAACTTGCACATTGGGGACCCTTTGTCAATGCCACCTTTCCACTTGGCAGTCTGCTGGCAACATGGGCACCAAATACCCGATGGCACCCCTCCATCAGTCCTTCTTTTACAAAAAGTCTGGCGCCCTGACCAATCTCCTCAGCTTGTTGGAAAAATAATCGAACTTGTCCCGAAAAATTGTCCTCCAAAGACTTCAAAACTTTTGCCGCCCCAAGCAATGTTGCTGTATGGGCATCATGTCCGCAAGCATGGCAAAAACCCGGCCTTTGAGAATGATAAGGAACCGTTTTCAAATCCTCCATTGCAAGGGCATCCATATCCGCCCTTAACGCAACTACTTTTCCTTGGGAAGATTTTTTTCCATCAATCCATGCAAATACTCCTGTTTCCCCCACTCTTCTATGGGGAATTTTTAACGCATCCAGCTCCTCCTCAATTTTCTTGCAAGTTTCATACTCCTGCAAGCTAGCCTCGGGATGGGCGTGAAAATGTCTTCTTAACTGAATGATATAAGCTTTTTCCTTTATAATATAATTCTTCAGTGCCATATTCTTACCGCCTTTTCTAAACACAACTTTTTCTTATTATTCTAAAGTAATAATGTAAAACAGATGAGTCCATCGGCAAAAACCAATAAACCCATCTGTTTGTATTGGATGGGAAGCCCCCTCCTAAATTATTTTTATTTTTCCCAAGCGCAGATAAAGGCACCTTTGTATTCTTCATTAATTGTATTTTCGACTTCTTCTGTTTGGTATACCTCAACAATTTTATGATAAACTTCATTGTCCTTATCTTGGGTACGGCATGCAATTACATTGACCAACTGAGGAACTGCTTCATTTACCGCAGGATCAACATTTTCCGTAGCAATTGTATCATCAATAGGATCAAGACCCGCCGTATAAGCATTGCCACCATTGATAATTGCAGCAGCGCAGTCAGGCAAAATATTTGCCAAGGTAGCGGATTCAGCCTCTAAAATTTCAATTTGCTTATTGTATTTTGTAATATCCTGCTTTGTAGGAACATAGCCCTTAGCCGGATCACATTCAATCAAACCTACCGCTTCCAGTAATTTCAAAGCACGGCCACCGTTTGTTAAATCGCTGGGAATTGCAATCACATCTCCATCTTGAATGTCCTCAACGGAAGAAATCTTATCTTTATTATAATACATTGAAATAGGGGAAATGAAAGTATCACCAATATCTACAATATCATAACCCTTTGTTTCAATTTCATTTGCCAAGAATGCTTTATGCTGGAATGCATTTATATCAATTTCACCATCATTTAAGGCACGGTTAGGCGCTGCATAATCAGCAAATTTTACAAGCTCAACCTTAATATTATCATCCGCCAACAATTCGTTAATCGTATCCCACTGGGCATTGTACTCACCAACTACGCCAACCTTTATAACGGTTACATCACTGTTATCCTCCCCTGTCTGGGCAGTTTCATCTGTGCCGGCAGAAGAGCCGCAGCCTGCCAATCCTAATACAACCGTTGTTGCCAATGCCGCTCCAAATAACTTTCTTAAATTCTTTTTCATCATCATCTCTCCCTTTTTATATGTTTTCTTCATTTTTTTATATGCTTAAAATGTTTCCATTAAAGCGCCCATTATTAGTGTGTTGTTTTTTTAATGATAATGTTTCCAATACCTTGAAAAACAGTGATAATCAACAAAATAATAGCAACAGTTACCCAAATCATATCTCTGTAACCCATTTGATGTCCGTAGCGAATGGCAAAATCACCCAACCCCCCGGCACCAATGGCCCCTGCAATGGCCGTGATCCCAATTAAACTTACAAATGTAATCATTGTAATACGGGTAATTCCCGGGATACTTTCTTTCAAATAAACACTGAAAATAATTTCTCTAGGACCAAAACCCATGGCTTCGCTGGCTTCAATTAAACCATAATCCACATCTGCCAGAACGGCTTCAATCTGTCTGGCAAAAAAGGGAACCGTTCCCCCAATCAGTGCAACATAAGACCCTGTAACACCGGAGCCCGTACCCACGATAGCACGGCTAATGGGAATCAAAAGAACCATGAGAATAATAAATGGTATGGAACGAATGATATCAATTGCTTTATCCAAAAACTTATACACCACTGCGTTCTGCAAAAGCCCACCTTTTTTTGTAACAATCAGCAACACCCCTAAAATCAGACCCAGGACAAAAGAAATGGTGCCTGAAATAAAAAGCATCTGAAAGGTTTGCTTCGTACATTTTAATAATTCCCCTTGTAAGGGCTCCAAATTGGGAGCAATGTTATACAAAAAACTCATCCCCGAATCACCTCCAACTCAACTTTTCTATCTCGAATGTATTGAAGGGCTTTTTCCATGTTTTCCCCTTCTCCACTTAACACTACTACCAACTTTCCCAAGGGTTTATTCTTCAATATATCCACATTTCCAAAAATGATATTTGCCTGAACATGATATTCCTCTGCCAAATGAGAAATTACAGATTCCCCGGCATTTCCCCCTGAATAGGTAAGCAGCACCAGTTTTTCACCGTCTTTTATCTTTGTCAATTCATGCTCCTCTTCCAGAAGCTCATATATTTTATGAATATTGCTTGCCGTATCCATAAAATCTCTTGTCAATTTCTCCTTTGGATGGGAGAAAACATCGGCCGTTTCCCCTTCTTCTACCACACATCCCAGTTCCATAATGGCAACTCTGTCGCAAATATCCTTTACTACTGCCATTTCATGAGTAATTAGAACTATGGTAATTCCCAATTCATTGTTTACCTTTTTTAAAAGGTTTAAAATGGACTTTGTGGTCTGAGGATCCAAAGCACTGGTTGCCTCATCACAAAGCAAAACCTTTGGATCGTTTGCTAAAGCCCTGGCAATGGCCACCCTTTGCTTCTGTCCGCCGGAAAGCTGGGATGGATAAGCATCCTTTTTATCTGATAATCCCACAAGCTCCAATAAAGATAATATTTTTTCATGCTTTTGCGCATTTGACAACTTACTCTTGCGCAATGGAAAGGCAACATTTTGATAAACAGTACGGGAACGCAACAAATTAAAATGCTGAAAAATCATACCGATTTTTCTTCTTTCCTCTCTCAAACGAGACTCAGGCAAACCCATAAGGTCAACCCCATCAATGAGCACCTTCCCCGCAGTAGGTCTCTCCAAAAGATTAATACATCGAACCAATGTAGATTTTCCGGCACCCGAAAAACCAATAATACCAAATATTTCTCCTGCATCAATATCTAAGCTGACTTCCTTTACCGCATGAATTTGTTCGGCTCCCACACGGAAAGTTTTGCTTACTTTTTCCAGTTGAATCATACCATTCTCCTTCCTTCTCCCTCTCAATCCCAAGATATAAAAAAGCTCCCACCCTAAAATGATATATATCATTAGGGCGAGAGCATAGCTTCGCGTTACCACCTAATTTTATTTGTTTCTCACAAAACAAACCTCAACAAGTACGTCCAAAAATTATGGATAATACCCCGGCACTGTAACGGGCGCACCCGTCATGATCTAAATGAATTCGACCATGCAACTCCAAGACCATCTTCATCAGCCTATCTTTATCCTCTTCCACCAAACGAGGACTCTCTGTAAAAGCATCCGCTCACTACTCTTCTCTTCCAAGTCTTTATATCTTCGATTGGGTTAATCATAATACAACAATATTTTCTTGTCAATACCTTTATTTGATCAGCTTAAATTGATCCCTTTTCTATTGTGGAGTTATTGCCGAAAAAACCCCAATTTTTTTTCATTCAATATACAAAATTGCAAATGTTTTTTGCCTGGTTTCATCTTTTTCACAACGGAAATACCAATCTCTAATTGAATATTTTTTTCAATTTAATATTTTTTCTATAAACCAAGGAATAGTTTTCCAAAAACATTTTGAAAACAATATCCAACTTCCCATTCCACCTTCAAAGGTGTTTTTTTCATTCAATCAGCTTTTATTGGTACCTAATTATTTCCCGGGTAAAAACAGAAAAGCCTTTTTGCAAATCGCAAAAAGGCTTTAACCTTACTTCTTAGTATACCGTTCATTGCAACGGGCAAGAAAAAAAACACAAACAGCCAATAGCGCAATAAAAATCCAATAAAATACCTTATGAAAAGGGAAGACAACATCGATCAATGCCTTACCTACAAAAATTGTTCCCACTACCATCTGCCAAGTTCCAACTTCTTTCAAGTAAGCAGGTAAATTTTCAGGCTCTATCTTTTCCAACATTCGCTTAGTATACAGAGTTGTTTGTCCGAACAATGCAAATATGCCCCGGGCATAAAAATATATCCCCACAACAAAAAACAATGACATAATATTCCTCCCACTGCGCCGTCTGTTTATTGCATCTAAAACAGTTTCATGGTAAGATGTTTAAGCAATATTTCAATTTGAGCGCTTATTTGCTCTCTTATTCAAGCTGGTATGACGCTCGTTTGACTGCTTCATCCACTCCTTCATTTTATCCTCAAAATCTGAAGATGAATTGACAGGGGATTGAGGACGGAAATACTCCTCAGCAGGACTTGCAGGCTTTTGTGTCTGAATTGGCTTACGGAAAGGTTTCTCGGGTTTAGGTTTACGTTCTTCTTTTGGTAATGCATCACGGATAGATAATGCAATTTTATGAGATTCTTCATCAATGGAAAGAACCTTCACTTTAACAATATCGCCAACCTTTACATGGTCGTTGATATCTTGTACGAAGCTGTTGGCAACCTGAGAGATATGCACTAAACCTTGCACAGAGCCTAAAGAAACAATTGCACCAAAGGGTTTAATGCGTACAATCTTTCCTTCTACGATACTGCCTACTTCTAATTTTTCAGACATTCCAATATACACTCCCGTTCAGAATTTTAAGATTACTGGAACAGTATACCATAGATTAAACTTGAATACAAACAAAATCTAACCACTTTCTAAGGAGAATTTTATGAAAAAAAAAGACATCATTACGATCCATATTGAGGATGTTTCCTTTCCCAATAAAGCCTATGGCTTTGTGGATGGAGAAAAAGTTATTGTAAAAAACGGTATTCCCGGTCAAACAGTACAAGCCCAAATTATAAAGAAAAGAAGCAGTGGTAT
>NZ_DAOUQB010000069.1 GCF_030625865.1 Anaerotignum sp.
CAAAAGCAACTTATATGTACTGGCAGAAACGATTCGACAGAGTTGATCCTAACCAAGAGTTAGAGGATAAGGTTATTGAGATTCATGGCGTACACAAAGATTTCGGTTATCGCCGTATGTGCAGCTTAATCAACTCACTCCGGCCATGCTTGACCATATGTTTCAGCAACTTTTTGACAAGGGGCTATCTCATAGTACCGTCCGTTATGCACAGCGTATTTTAAGTGTATCAATGGAACACGCACGAAAGTATCACTATATCGAAAATAATCCTGCCCGCGATATTATTACAAAGTTTGGCAAGCAAGGGAAAACGCCCGACCCGTACACCATAGAACAAATGCAAAAATTTATGAGTAATGTAGTTGGTACGGAATGGGAAATGCCTGTTGTGCTTGCCGGAATGTATGGTCTGCGTATGAGTGAGATTATCGGACTGCGGACAACAAACATTGACCTCGTCAAAATGCAGTTTGGCGTTGTCGAGCAAATGCCGTTCAAAGTACCGCCCGGTACGAAAATCATAACAGAAATGGCACCGACCAAATCCAACGACCGTATTTTGCCTATTACAGAAGAAACGCTGCCGTATTTCCTGCGGCAGTTTGATTTGCTTGATAGGCAAAAGGATTTGATTACTGCGGGCGGCGGGGAATACTATGACAACAAATTGTTTATCGCAAAGCCGGACGGTTCTCCGTACCGACGTGATAGAATGTCAGCTAACTTCGGTCAGCTTATCCGTCACCTTGAAATGCCGCACATTCGTTTCCACGATTTAAGACACACGGCAGCGACCAATATGCACCAACTGACAGGTGATTTCTACACGGTAGGCGAGATATTGGGGCATACGCTGAAAGGTATCGGTATGTCGCTTGGTATTTCTACCAACCTTGAAGCTGTTACAGCACAGTATGTTGATGTTCGGATTGAACGTAAGAAAACGGTACTTGAAACTTACCATAAGGCATTACAGCCACAGAAGCCCGACACGGGAAAAGAAAAAGGAAGTAAAGAAGCAGTTCCTAAAGAGAAAAAGAAAAGCAGCGAAATGGAACTATGACAGATGTATCTTTTTATAGCTCCACGCTGCTTTTTATATGTTTTTAGGAGTTCCGGGCACCATTAGGGCACCAAGCTATACATTTTATGTGTATACAGTGCATACGGGATTATATGCCGGGCACCACAAATCAGGGCACCACTGGCACCATTTCAATCGCTATCAACCAAACCGGGCACCAGAAAAAGGCATAAGAAAACCCGCGTAAACCCTTGATTTACGCGGGATTGTTGTTGGCGGAAGCGGTGGGATTCGAACCCACGAGCCCGTGAGGACTACCTGATTTCGAGTCAGGCCCGTTATGACCACTTCGATACGCTTCCATTTAATAAGTATTCAGTTTTCGGAGCAAGTAACATGATTTCGAGTCAAGCTCGTTACAACCACTTCGATACGCTTCCATATCACAAATTGAAAGTCCAGCTGATTATCACAAAATTCCCTTAGAACAGCTATAAACTCATGCAAGCCATAACTTTCCCCAACAAGGCAATAAAAAATAGTCTCAGAATTTTGCTCCTAAAACAACAATTTGGCAATTAATTATACCAATCCCCGCAGAAAAAAGCAAGTTTTTTGTCAATAATAAAATCCGAGAGTTTTTTCGCTACCTTGACACTATGGTCAAACTAATGTAAATTTATATATATTGGGATATATTTACTTCCTACCTATATATATAGGGTCAGATAACAAAGAAGCAGGTGTTTTTATGAAATCACAACTACAATCAAACTATACCAACGAAAGTATCACCTCTTTAAAAGGAGCAGATCGTGTGCGCCTTCGCCCCGGTGTAATTTTCGGTTCCGATGGCTTAGATGGCTGCGAGCATGCAGTTTTTGAAATCCTATCTAACTCTATTGATGAGGCACGAGAAGGCTACGGAAAAAAAATTGAAGTCATTCGCTATAAGGATCATTCCATCATGATTAAGGATCATGGTCGTGGCATTCCTGTAGATTATAACGTCAAGGAGGAGCGATTCAACTGGGAATTGGTTTTCTGTGAGCTCTATGCAGGTGGGAAATATCAAAATAATACAGGGGAAAACTACGAATTCAGCCTAGGCTTAAATGGTCTTGGCACCTGTGCAACGCAGTATGCTTCGGAATATATGGATGCCGTCATTTACCGTGACGGAATATGTCATAGCCTTCATTTTGAAAAGGGGGAAAACATAGGGGGCCTTATAAAAGAAGGGGCAGATAAGCATCCTTCGGGCACTCAAATCAAATGGCGTCCCGATCGGGATGTATTTACAGATATTAATATTCCCCTCTCCTATTTTCAGGATATCTTAAAAAAGCAAGCTGTGGTGAACGCAGGCTTAACTTTTGAACTTTTTGATGAAGAAAGTAGCGAAAAATTTATTTATTGTTACGAAAACGGCATTAAAGATTATTTATTAGAACTTTCCGGAAAAGATAACCTTACTGATGTTTATTATTTGCAAACAGAAACAAAAGGACGAGATCGAGAGGACAAGCCTGAATACAAACTAAAATTTGAGACAGCTTTTTGCTTTAACAATCAGGTAAATCTCTTGGAATATTACCACAACTCCAGCTTTTTGGAGTACGGTGGTTCTCCTGACAAGGCGGTGAAAAACGCCTTTGTTTTCGCTATAGATAAATATTTAAAAGGAAACAATCTATACAAAAAAGATGAAAAGAAAATAACCTTTTCTGATATTGAGGATAGCTTAATTCTAGTTATCAACTCCTTTTCTACCGTTACGAGCTACGAAAACCAAACGAAAAAATCCATTACAAATAAGTTTATTCAAGATGCGATGACAGACTTTTTCCGCGAGCAATTGGAAATCTATTTTATTGAAAATAAAATGGATGCAGAAAAAATTGCAGCCCAGATTTTGGCAAACAAACGCAGTCGGGAAACGGCTGAAAAAACTCGTATTTCCATCCGCAAAAAGCTGACCGGCTCTTTGGATATGAACAATAGAGTAGAGAAATTCGTAAACTGCCGTACAAAAGATCTTACGCGACGTGAAATTTATATTGTAGAAGGTGATTCCGCTTTGGGCGCTTGTAAGCTAGGCAGAGATGCAGAATTTCAGGCAATTATCCCTATTCGAGGAAAAATTTTAAACTGTCTGAAGGCGGATTATAACAAGATTTTTGCAAATGACATTATTACAGACCTTTTGAAAGTTTTAGGCTGTGGCGTAGAAATCAAATCAAAACATACTTCGGACTTAAATTCCTTTGATTTAAGTCAATTGCGTTGGAATAAAATCATTCTTTGCACCGATGCAGATGTAGACGGATTTCAGATTCGTACCCTTCTCTTAACCATGCTTTATCGCTTGGTACCCACTTTGATTCACGAGAAAAAGGTTTACATTGCTGAGTCCCCTCTTTACGAAATTATAAGTGGAAAGCAAACCTACTTTGCCTATTCCGAAACAGAAAAAACAGACATTTTGGGAAAACTCAAGGGAAAAATAAAAATCAATCGTTCCAAGGGGCTTGGTGAAAATCAGCCGGAAATGATG
This sequence comes from Anaerotignum sp., assembly GCF_030625865.1. GTDB lineage: Bacteria > Bacillota > Clostridia > Lachnospirales > Anaerotignaceae > Chakrabartyella. The sequence continues at coordinate 3,585 of NZ_DAOUQB010000069.1, forward strand.
TGGGAAACCACCATGAACCCTGAAACAAGGCGCTTGGTTTTGGTTACTCCTGACGATGCAAGGCGTACGCAGGAAGTATTTGAGCTTCTACTTGGGGAAAATTTGGCAGGCAGAAAAGAATTTATCGCTGAAGAAGGCCATAAATATCTGGATTTAACAGACATTAGCTAAGAGAAAGACGGTGTACCAAAATGGCAAAAAAGAAAACAACAACCACTGAGGTTAAAGAAAATTTTATACAAGAACAGCCTATTACCCAAACTTTGGAAATAAACTATATGCCCTATGCCATGAGTGTCATTGTTTCCCGTGCAATCCCTGAAATTGACGGATTTAAGCCCTCTCACCGGAAGCTTTTGTATACCATGTACCTAATGAATTTACTAAGGGGCGACAGAACGAAATCCTCAAATGTAGTAGGACAGACCATGAAACTCAATCCCCACGGAGACGGGGCAATTTATGAAACTCTGGTACGTTTAACAGAAGGGAATAGTGCCCTTTTAGTGCCTTTTGTGGATTCAAAAGGAAATTTCGGCAAGCAATACTCCAGAGATATGGCTTATGCGGCCCCCCGTTATACCGAGGTCAAGCTTGGGTCAATTTGCGGTGAGGTATTTGGGGACATTGAAAAAAACACCGTAGATTTTGTAGATAATTACGATGGCACCATAAAAGAACCTACCCTTTTGCCCACAACCTTTCCCAACATTTTAGCAAACCCCAACCTAGGGATCGCCGTTGGTATGGCAAGCTCCATTTGTAGCTTTAACTTGTCCGAACTTTGCGAGGCAACGATACAATACATCAAAGACGACTCCATCAACCTTTGCGACCATCTTCCAGCACCCGATTTTTCAACGGGAGGCCAATTGATATATAACCGTAAAGATTTAGAGCATATATACAAAACAGGTCGAGGTAGCTTTAAGCTGCGGGCAAAATATCGTTTTGACAAAAAAAACAGCTGCATTGAGATTTACGAAATTCCGTATACCACCAATATCGAAAGCATTATCGATAAGATTCTTACTTTGGTAAAGAGTGGAAAAATCCGAGATATTACGGACGTACGAGATGAAACGGACTTAAACGGGCTTAAAATTACACTAGACATTAAGCGTAACACCAATCCCGAGCTTTTGATGCACAAGCTTTTCAGCTTGACCCCCCTTTCCGACAGCTTTAGCTGTAATTTTAATGTTCTCATTCAAGGCAAACCTATGACCTTGGGTGTTGGGGATATTTTAAAGTATTGGGTAGCGTTTCGTATGGATTCCATTCGCCGTCAGCTTGCCTTTGATATTAACAAAAAAGAAGAAAAATACCATTTATTAATGGGTCTTTCTAAAATCCTTATGGATATTGACAAAGCAATCTCTATCATTCGCAATACAGAGCAGGAAAGCATGGTTGTGCCCAATTTAATGCAAGGTTTTGAAATCGACCAGATTCAAGGGGAATATATTGCGGAAATCAAATTAAGAAATATCAATAAGGAATATATTTTGAAACGTATTGAGGAATTAAAAACCCTGGCAGAAGAAATCCAAAACCTAAAGGATACGTTGAAAAGTGATGCAAAAATTCGAGGGATTATCTGCAAGCAGTTAAAAAACGTACAAAAAAAATACGGCAAACCAAGAAAAACGGAAATTGTACAAGAGGACGAGGTTGTCACCATCACAAAGGACGATCTGATTGAGGATTACAGCATACGTCTTTTCCTAACGGAGGAGAATTATTTCAAAAAAATTCCGCTTTCCTCCCTTCGTTCTTCCGGAGAACAAAAACTAAAGGACGATGACCAAATTCTTTACGAAATTGAAACAACTAACCGTTCGGAGATTTTATTTTTTTCCGACCAGTACAATGTTTATAAAATGAAAGCCAGCGATATTTCTGACACAAAGGCCAGCATCTTAGGAGATTTTCTTCCAAACCTTTTAGGCATGGATGCAGAAGAACGCATTCTCTATTTGACCGCTACCACAGATTTTTCCGGCTTTATGGTTTTCTTCTTTGAAAACGGCAAGGCAGCAAAGGTTCAGCTTTCAGCTTATGCTACAAAAATGAACCGCCGCAAGTTGGTAAACGCTTATTCTTCTAAAGCAAAACTGGTTTATATGGAAAAATTGGATGCGGAAACAGATTATATTTTAATGCGGAACAATGACAAAGCAACCTTATTAAATACAGAACTAATTCCCATGAATGCAACAAAAAGTGCATCGGGCATTCAAGTTTATACTCTAAAGAAAAACAGCATTGTTTCCGCGGTTTTCAACCCCGAAGCTTTTCTCTCAGAAAATATTGAATATTATCGCACAAAAAAAATACCCTCAACAGGACATTTCATTCAAGAAAAAGATAAAACGGCAAATGGCTTGCAGACACAACTAAGTTTAGGGAATGAATAAAATTTCGCACAAAAAATAAAAACTGTTTTCTTGGAAAAACTTCCTTGAAAACAGTTTTCGTTTTTACTTCCTATTCTTTTTTAAGCTCCAGAAGTATTTCTATCTATTTGACGTTTTGCTAAGCTAATAAAACAAAGCATTCACTTCTCTATTGACAGAAACCCTTAACTTACCTTTGTAACGGAAAATTCCATTTTATAATGGGCTTTTTCTGCTCCTTCCTTGGGCATCAGCATAGAGCCATAATCTTCGTAGCCTTCTTGTTCCACATTGCTCACATAACTACAATTGCCAATGCAAATGTTTGAAGAATAATAATTACCAATTACCCTATCTAAAATGGAGCGGGGATTATTGATAAAAGGTCCTACGTCTTCATCCGTACAACCAAAAGCAAGAATAATCAAGATTTTTTCTTCCTCTTCTTCATTCATTGTAAAAACCTTTTCATTTTCCACTTCATGCGAGATAGAAACACCTGTCAAATAGCCATCCTCTATTTCATATTTAAAATCCATTGGCCCATCATCAACATCTATAGTAATAACGTTTCCATGTGAAGGCTTTTCTACTAATTGTCCATTCTCATCCATATACCAACCTTCATTTACATCAAGATATTTGCAAAAATAGTTATAGTTTTCCGCAAATTCCGCTAGGGTAATATCTCCACGGTTTGGCGGAAACTGCTGAATCTGT
>NZ_DAOUQB010000012.1 GCF_030625865.1 Anaerotignum sp.
GTTTTGGAAGCAGTTACCTGATAAATCATAAGTGGTCTCCGACTTTTTTTCGTAATTCCCCTTAATAAATATATCCATGGGCTGATTCATTAAATAAAAGTCACCATCGTCCACCATAACGCTTATTGTATATCCTTCATATGAATATGTACCATAAAAAGAACCAGTTAACACAGGTGTATCAATAATTTTTTTGATCAGTAAACTACAAAGTATAATTAAAATAACTAACATTAAAGTTCGTTTATATTTCATAACAGCTCCCGTTTTATTTTATATTATTTTACAAATAACAGATAAAATGTTTCGTCAATTTCTCTTACATAAGACCTTTTTCCAACATATTTCCAAGGCAAGCTTGATCCTGCTAATCGTTCATAAACCTTATAACCTGTAACTTCAACCGTTCGTTCCACGCCCAATTTATAATAATGCCCATCAGCTGGTACATCAATGCCTTTTCCGCCTACGCCCGATGTTGCGGTTCCAATACTCAAAGCAAAGCCAATTGGAACCCCTCCTATACTCACAGAAAAACTGGTGCTTTCTCCACCATCTTCCCAAATAAGCTTCCCAGTACCGCCTACAAATCGAGTTCCCTCTGGTAATTGTCCTCCCGCTGCCCCCAGGTCATACGTTTTTCTGACAGGCTTTCCTATTTTTTCATATTTTGTTTCCATTTCATGAGCTCTTGTAGAAATCTGCGTTTCTTCAGCTGTTTGATTAGGTATTTCCTTGGCATATGCAGGCGCACTAATGCTTAACACACAAACTGTGCAAAGTAACAGTTTTGCAATATTTTTCTTCATAATCGTTCCTCCTTATAATTTCACAACACTCTTATTTATGATTTTTTAGAAGAACTGTGCAAAATTTAGAGAAGGCCTTCCGTGAACTTGTTGTCACTTCTTCTGCCCTAATCATAATATATATATATATTGTCAATAAATACCAATCATTTAAGCTAAATAGATATCGACAAAATACTACATTTGTAATACACATCCGCTCCATTCCCGTTTTACCAGATTTTTTAGCAGGTTGCTCAAATAAAAAAGCCACAAAAAAATTGCGACTTTTTAACAATAACATAACCTTTTATTTACGCATGCTCAATGATATATAACCCATTCCGCTCGCCAAAAAGATAACCGGCTTTCAACAGATCATCCGCTACATCTTATCCTTAATTTTCTCCACAATATCCGCCTCGGTAAACAATACACACTGGCGAACTGCGTTCTTTATCGCCCTCGCATTAGAGCTGCCATGAGCCTTAACCACAAGAGATTTCAACCCAATAAAAGGAGCGCCCCCAATCTCATCGGAGTCAAAACGCTTTTTCACATTTTTAAAGGGCGTTTTCAGCATTGCAGCCGCAAGCTTATATGTACCTGCAGTAATTTCTTCTTTAATAATGTCAATTAGAGTTTTGCTTAAGCCTTCCGCAAACTTCAAAATGGTATTTCCAACAAAACCATCACAAACAATTACATCTGCCTCACCAAAGGGGATATTCCTAGGTTCAATATTTCCTGTAAAATTGATGTCCTCACTTACTTCCAGCAATTCATAAGCTTCTTTAGTCAATGCATTGCCTTTTTCTTTTTCTGCACCGATATTCACCAAAGCTATCTTGGGCTGTGCCTTGCCAAAAATATTCTCCACATAGACAGAACCCATTTTTGCAAATTGCTCCAAATATTTCGCCTTACAATCTACATTTGCACCACTGTCTAAAAGGAAGGTAAATCCTGTTTTGGTAGGCAGACAAGTACCCAAAGCCGGCCGTTCCACCCCTTCCAGTCGTCCCACAATTAATAATGCCCCTGTCAGAAGAGCACCAGTGCTTCCCGCAGATACGAAGGCATCCGCTTCACCGTTTTTCACTAAATTAAGTCCCACAACCAAAGAGGAATTCTTTTTTCTACGGATGGCCGACGTGGGCACTTCATCCGTACCAATAACTTCTTCCGCATGGACTACTTGGATACGCTCTTTGGAATAATCATATTCCGCCAGCTCAGCTTCAACTACATCTTGACGACCAACAAGCTTAATATCCACTTCCAATTCTTTAACAGCAGCCACAGCCCCTTTCACAATCTCAACAGGGGCCAGGTCACCACCCATAGCATCTAAGGCTACAATTACTTTTTTACCCATGAAATCACCCATTTCCTTTCTTTTCTTAATTCAGTATAATGAAATTTCATAAAAAAAACAATACATAAGAAGAAAAGACAGCATATATGCTGTCTTTTCGAATCTGACATTAGTCAACTTTGATAATTGTTTTTTTGTTATATGCGCCACAAGCTTTGCAAACCTGATGAGGTGTCATCAGTTCACCACACTTGCTGCATTTTACCAAGCTAGGAGTTGCAATTTTCCAACTCTGTGCTTTTCTCTTATCTCTTTTAGATTTAGACACTCGTCCCTTGGGTACAGCCATTTCTACACCTCCTCGTCAACATTGAAAAGAGCTCTTAAACTTTCAAACCTCGGATCTATATAGGTCGTATCGCATTCACACGCACCCTCATTTAGATTCTTTCCGCAAATAGGGCATAATCCCTTACAATCTTCGCGACAAAGAACCTTCATAGGTAAAACGCCTATGATACCCCTTTTGACAAAGTCCGTAAGATCAATTTGATCTCCCGAAAAAGTTTCTGTCTCTTCGTTTCCTCTGCCTGTATGAGCAAAACGTTCCTTGATCTCGAAGCAAAGCTCTTTTCTGACAGGCGCAAGACAACGGTCACACCTAAGACCGACCTCTGTATTGCCCTTTGCTTCAAAAACGAAAGTCTCATTTTCGTTTTTAAGAGTTCCCTCTATCTTTACAGGCTGCAAAAATTCCACAACATCGGGATAATCCGATGTATCATTGATTTGCTCTGTCAACACAACGGGCATAGATATCCCATTTTTGCCAAACAATTGAGCCATTCCAAGTAACATTCAAATCACCCCATAGTCGTACCTAAAATATTATACTGAAAGGGTTCTTATTTGTCAAGAAGTTCCTTTGTATCTCTTGCAATTACCAATTCTTCGTTTGTAGGGATAACCAAAACTCTTACTCTGGAATCAGGAGCAGAGATTTCCATTGCTTTTCCTCTCAAACAGTTGTTGTAAGAATCAATATGAACACCTAAATAGCCCAAATAATCACAAATTAATCTTCTTGTAGAACCGGAGTTTTCGCCTAAGCCTGCTGTAAATACGATACAGTCAACGCCATTCATTGCTGCAGCATATGCACCAATTCTCTTTGCTACCTTATAAGCGAATACCTCTAAAGCTGCTTCAGCTCTTGTATTGCCGTGTTCACTTGCATCTTCGATATCACGGAAATCGCTGGATACACCAGAGATACCCAAAACACCGGATTTCTTATTCAGAATATTATCCATTTCCTGTGGTGTCAATTTTTCTTTTTCCATCAAGAATGTTATAACAGCAGCGTCAACGTCGCCGGCTCTCGTACCCATTACAAGACCTTCCAAAGGTGTAAAGCCCATGGTTGTATCAATGGACTTACCGTTTCTTACTGCGCAGATGGAACCGCCGTTACCCAAGTGGCAAGTAATTGTTTTTGTCTGATCATAAGGTCTGTCCAACATCTTTGCAGCTTCTTCGGAAACAAATCTATGGCTTGTCCCGTGGAAACCATATCTTCTGATTTTATATTTTTCATAGTATTCGTAAGGGATTGCATACAAATATGCTCTTTCAGGCATTGTCTGATGGAAAGCTGTATCAAAAACACCAACCTGAGGTACACCTGGCATAATCTTTTCACATGCAGCGATACCAATTAAGTTCGCAGGGTTATGCAAAGGCGCCAATTCGCTGCATTTTTCCAAAGCATCTTTTACAGCGTCGTCAATAATTACAGAACTAGCAAAGTATTCCCCACCGTGTACTACACGATGCCCTACTGCATTAATTTCTGTCATGCTCTTAACTACACCATATTCAGGGTTAGTCAAAGCAGCCATAACTTTTCTTACAGCAACATCATGATCTTCCAAATATTCCTCAAAAACCACATCCTCCTTGTCAGCAGGCTGATGTTTTAATCTAGAACCTTCGATACCAATTCTTTCGCAAAGGCCTTTTGCCAATACTGCTTCATTTTCCATATCGAAAAGCTGATATTTCAAAGAGGAACTGCCACAGTTCAATACAAGAATCTTCATTGTTTTCTCTCCTTCATAATGTACCTTTTTTTATCTCAAATATACGTACTATATTGTATTCCCTTCACGAAAAAGGGCAAAAATCAAGTAAAGAATTATTTACCCATTACATGAGCCTGAACAGCTGTCATAGCTACTACAGCAACAATATCATTAGCAGAGCAACCTCTGGATAAATCATTTACAGGCTTTGCAATCCCCTGCAGAACAGGGCCGAAAGCTTCTGCTTTTCCAAATCTCTGTACCAATTTGTAGCCAATATTGCCGGCATCAATGTCAGGGAAAACTAAGCAATTCGCTTTACCAGCAACAGGGCTTTGAGGTGCCTTTAATTCGCCAACTTCTTTTACGATTGCAGCATCCAACTGGATTTCACCATCCAATTTAACTTCAGGATATTTTTCCTTTGCAATTTTAACAGCTTCCACTACCTTTGTAACATCAGCATGTTTTGCGGAACCCATTGAAGAGTGGCTTAACATAGCAACTCTTGCTTCTTTTCCTACAAATGCAGCATAGGATTTTGCAGAGTCACCAGCGATACAAGCCAATTCAGCAGGTGTAGGATTCTGATTCAATGCACAGTCAGCGAACAGCAAAATACCGTCGTCACCATATTCAGGTGTCTGTGTTACCATGATGAAGAAAGAAGATACCAATTCTGTGCCGGGTGCAGTTTTCAAAATCTGCAACGCAGGGCGAAGTGTATCCGCTGTAGAATGGATTGCGCCGGAAACCATACCGTCTGCAACACCCATTTTAACAAGCATTACCCCAACAAACATGGAATCATCCAAAAGAAGCTTTTTCGCTTCTTCTAATGTCATTCCTTTGCTTTTTCTAGCTTCAGCAAGACCAGCAACCATTTCGTCCATTCTATCATAGTTTTCAGGATCAACAAAAATCGCCTTGGACACATCAAAACCGCCCGCAGCTTCAGTGATTTTTTCTTTGTTGCCGATTAATACAATTTCAGCCAAACCATCTTTTAAACATTCAGCTGCCGCTTCTAAGTTTCTTTTTTCATAGGATTCAGGTAAAACAATTACCTTCTTATTGGCTTTCGCCTTTTCTTTCATTAATGCTAAAAAGTCCACAGTAAAAAACCTCCTAGTTGATTTGTAGAATTTTCTTTTGTTACCCACATCTATATTATTATAAACAAAATGTCCCACCCATACAAGGGAAAAGAGATAAAAAAATGGCTGAAATTTACTCTTTTTTTCAGCCATCTCGCAACTTTTTGCCAGAAAATAATACCCAAGTCCCTAATTATGATAAAAATAATTTCGTTATGCAACTACCGGAAATTCCATAAAAAATGTAGTTCCCATATACTCTCGACTCTCTATTCGCACCGTTCCTCCCAAAGAAGAAACCGCAGCATTCACCACATCAAGCCCTACGCCTCTCCCGGAAAACATGGTAGCCCTGCTTTTTGTTGTAAAACCCGGACGAAGTAAAAATGAAAAGATTTCATTATCTTCATAGTCTTCTTCCGGCTTTTTCAAAAGCCCTTTTTCCCGTGCCGTTTGCAATATGCCGTGCTTATCCAAACCTCGACCATCGTCACGGAAAACAACAAATATCCTCTGTCCCGCTTTCTGTATTTCAACGGAAATTTCTCCCACCGGCGTTTTCCCCATTCGTTCTCTCACAATGGTACTCTCTAACCCATGGTCCATGCTGTTTTTCATCATTTGCATTACTGCCATGGAAATCTTCTCATAAATATCCCTTGGAACTTCCGTTTCCGCTCCCGATATTTTTACAACAAATTCCTTTGACAATTCTCTGCCCATGATATTGGCAAGCCGTTCCATTTGGGGTATCAATGTGCTGAAATTTGTGTAAGGAATAATCTGTTTTCCCTTTCTGGTATATGAAATTTGATAGCTGGGGCCTTCCGGCTCATTGTCACTGTCTACATGCGCTAAAAAGTTTTTAATTCTACGCACCACCGCCCATCCAAAATCCGTAACCTCATCGTCCGTTTCCATACGCCGAAGTTCTCTTTTTAAAAATCCGGATACCATACGCAGCAACTGCAAGATTAATTTTAAGTCATTTTGTGCAGGATTTTCTTCTTCGCGCAAATAAGAGAACAAGTCTTCTGCACTGTGGGCAGTTTCCGAAATAGACGGATATCCCATCATGGATGCAGAACCCTTCACGCTATGCATCGTACGAAATAAGCTGTCTACTTCTTCCCTAGAAACAAAAAATTCTTCTCCTTTTGCCTTTTCCTCTATGAAGTTGTCGATTTTATCTATATTTTTCCAAGTTTCTTCCAAAAAAATATCCTGCAAGAATTCCGGATTATCTACAAACTTCTCCACATTATCAGCCTCTAATCATAAACTATTAACTAGAATTATACCCTTTTCTCCAATTTTTTTCCAGCTAAATCTTTAACTATTTTATAATAATTCTTTAGTCTTTTTTCGTTACTTCACATATAAGTCTATTTTTGTGCCATAAATCAACATTTTCTATCTCATCTGTCCTATAAAACTTAAGAAGAAATGTTTTGATTATCCGTGACTAAAACTTTTGTGATATATGTGATATAATAATTAAGGAAAGATTTTATTCCTCGTCACATTAAATATTTAGAGAAAATAAAGAAAAAACCAATAATTTTCTTTTTAAACCTTACATGTCAACTGATTTTTTCATTATATTAATATGTTAAGTGGCTTGGATATAATGTTCCAATGCATTCTTAACTTTTTATTTTTATTTGCAAAATAGCATTGTATTTGAAAAAGGGAGATGTAAAAATGAAAACACTGGGTATTATAGCAGAATATAATCCTTTTCATCTTGGGCATCAATATATGATAGAAGAGGCAAAAAAAAAGAGCTGTGCCGACCGAGTTGTTGTAGTAATGAGCGGTAGTTTTGTGCAAAGGGGGGAACCAGCTCTTTTTGACAAATGGACAAGAACCAAGGCAGCTTTAACAAACGGTGTTGATATGGTTTTAGAACTTCCCGTTCTTTTTGCCGCAGCCAATGCCGAAACTTTCGCCAGCGCAGCCGTACGAACTTTGGAAGAAACAGGAATCGTAGATACCCTTTGTTTCGGTTCCGAAAGTGGAAATCTTACTGTTCTAAAAGAAGCAGCCAAGCTTATGAGTAACGAAACAGAAGAATTTCGCTCTCTTTTAAAATCCCACTTAGATGAAGGAATGTCTTACCCTACTGCCCGTTCCAAAGCTTTAGAAACAATCTCAAATATAAACAGCGAAATTTTAAGTCAACCCAACCACATTTTAGGTTTGGAATACCTGAAAGCTCTTACACGTTATCATTGTAATATGATACCAATGACCATCAAACGAGAAGGTGCAGCCTATCACGCTACATCTTTGGAAGATAAATTTGCATCCGCATCTGCAATTCGCAAAGGGATTTTTGAAGATCAGGTTGACGAAGCTTTTAAGCAGGTTCCAGAAAATTGTATTGATTTATATAGCAAAACCCTTTCTTTAGGAACCGCTCCTGTTTTTTGGAACAATTATGCCGGGGCGCTAAACTATAAATTGAGAACCATGTCCAGCGAAGATCTCCGTGAAATTTTTGAAGTAACAGAAGGATTGGAAAACAGAATTCTTCGTTCCATAGACACCTGCTACAATATAGAGGATATCATTGATTTTATTAAATCCAAACGGTATACACGGACCAAAATTCAACGTATTCTCCTTCATATCCTACTGGATATTAAAAATACCGAAGTAGATTATTTCATAAAAAAACCCCTTATGCCCTATATTCGAGTTCTGGGTTTCCGCAAAGATAATGCCGAAATTTTAGGAGACCTTACTATGAATGCAAAATGCCCTGTACTAACCAATTTAAAAAAAGCTCCCGATGTGCTAAATGATGATGGACTGCACTTATTAGCCTTGGAAAAAGCCGCTACGGATCTCCATACAATGGCTGTGCCCAATCCTATTTATCGCAGTCCCAATCAAGATTTTACAATACCCATGGCAATTCTTTGACGTACGCTCCCGGACGCCCCCTTTTTTTGCGGCGAACCTCCGGAAAAGGAATACAAAGCATAGGAGCAACCATAAACTTGAAAGCTTTCAAAAGTTATTAATTCATATAGCCTTGCTTTTCATAGAATAGTCAGTTTAGGCATAAATTGTAACAATACATAACGGAAGAAGCTTTACAGAATGAAAAAAAATTCTTTTGTAATCGTCTGTGCTTGTTTTTTAGTCTTTGCCTTATTACGCTATCCTCAAGCTATGTTAGAAGCAGGTGCCAGGAGTGTTACCCTGTGGTTTAATCAGGTTTTGCCTTCCCTTTTCCCTTTTATGGTAGCTTGCGGGCTCCTGTTGCGTATGGGAGCCGCCGAAATAGTTGGCGAATGGCTAAGACCTTTGATGAAGCCACTCTTTGGGTTACCGGGAATTGCCGCTTTTCCCTTTTTTCTTGGCATTTTTTCAGGATATCCACTTGGCGCAAAAATTACAGCATCACTATATGAAGAAAAAAAAATCACTCTTTTGCAAGCAGAGCATATTTTAACTTTTTGTAACAATCCCGGTCCATTGTTTTTGGTAGGTACGGTAGGCGCTGCTTTTTTTCAATTGCCTTTTTGGGGATATATATTTTTAATTAGCTGCTTTTTGGGTGCACTTGCATCAGGAATATTATTTCGTTTATTTTATTCCGCTAAACACAGTTATGACTTTATTCCTTACCAGAAATCCCCTACTTCCTCCATCACTGAATGTCTCCCTCAAACCATAGCCGACTCTATTGATACTATCACACAAATCGGGGGATATATTATTCTTTTTGGTGTAGCTGTTGAAGCCTTTCACCAAACGGGGATTTTTCACTTTTTAGGACATCTCTTTTCTTTTTTGCCTGTTTCCCAGGAATTTCTTTGTGGAATTTGGGGAGGATTATTAGAAATGACCAATGGTACCTTTTTGTTAAGCAGCGCCCCTGACAGTCTCTACCTCAGGCTTACCGCCTCCTGTATGTTAGTGGCTTTTGGAGGGTTATCCATTCTGTGCCAAACGTTTGGAATTTTGCGAAATGTACCAATAAAAAAAAGCCGCTATATCGCGGCAAAAATTTGTAATTGCATTTTTAGTGGCGTTTTTTTCTTTGCCATGGCTCCATTTCTGGAAAAATATGTACTAAAAACAGTTCCTACCCTTAATTTACTGGCAGAAACTGCGTTTTCATTTCCTATTGTCTACATAAAATTCAGTATCTTCCTTTTTGCCTGCGCCTTACTCTTCACATTATACCAAAAAAGATAACGATTATTTGCCTAAACGCAGTTCCTGAATATTCTCAGCCAATACATTTAGCGTTTGGGCAAAATAATCATCGGTTTTGATACTTTCACTATACACAACCGCCTTTAGCTCCTTCAGCTTACCCTCCGCATCGGCTAATACACCCTCTGCATACTCCATAGCACCCAGACGCATTTCCTTTGAAGTTTTCTTTGCAGCATCAATAATTGCAGCAGCCTGCTCGTACGCTTTCTTCGTAACTTCATTATCATCAATCATACGAACCATACGATCCTCTGCATTTTTCATCAACTCGTCTGCTTCTCTTTGTGCATCAATCAAAATTTTGTTTCTTTCTTCAATTACCCACTTGGATTGCTTTAATTCATTGGGAAGCTTCATGCGAATTTCACTGATAATATCATAAATTTCGTCTTTATCCACGGATACCTTATTGCTAAAAGGCACCCCCTTGCTACTATCTAAAATTTCTTCTAATTCGTCTAACAACTGCAAAACAGAATCCATAAGCATTCCCTCACTTCTTGTATTTTTCTATAATAAAAGGTTTAATTTCTTGAGGAACCATAAAATCAATATTCCCGCCAAAAACCGCAACTTCCTTTACATTTGTAGAGCTTAGACTAATATGATCTTCGTCAGCAGCCAAGAAAACCGTTTCCATTTCCTTGCCCAGCTTACGATTAATCAAATACATCTGATACTCAGAAGCAAAATCAACCGCATTACGAAGCCCTCTCACCGCAACAGTCGCACCAATTTCCCTTGCAAAGTCAGCCAAAAGTCCGCTAAAAGAAGCAACCTCAATGTTTTCCATCTCTCCAAGAACAAGTTCCAATTGCTTTTTTCTTTCTTCTACAGTAAATAATGAACATTTATTTGGATTTTCCAAAACCGCAACAACCAGCGAATCAAACAGCTTTGCAGACCGTTTGATAATATCTAAATGTCCCAATGTAATCGGGTCAAAGCTCCCCGCATAAATCGCTTTTTTCATAAATCTTTTTCCTCCAGGCCGAGAAACGTCATAACCGTGGTTTTGTACTCCTTTTCACGCAAAACCCGAAGCCCTGAGATTGATGCCAGTGGAATTTGCGCCGAGCGCTCAACAATAATATAGCCATCTTCTTTTAATAATCCGCACCTTACAATTTCCAATAAAGTTGGCTCTGCCAAACCCATATCATAGGGCGGATCTAAAAAAATAATATCAAACACTTCCTCTTCTTTGGCAAGCTGTGCTAACGCATAAGGAACTTCTTGTCCAATTATCCTAGCAAACCTGTCCAACTTTGTGTGCCTTAGATTCTCCCGAATAATCTCATGGCACTGGGGGTTATGGTCTACAAAGACCCCTTCTGCCGCCCCACGGCTTATCGCCTCAATTCCAATTGCACCGCTACCCGCAAATAAATCCAAAAATCGGGACTCAGGCAAATCAAAAGCAATAATATTAAATAAAGTTTCCTTTATTCTATCTGTTGTGGGCCTTGTTGATAGCCCTTCAACCGTCTGCAGTTTTTGCCCTCTCGCCAAACCCGAGATTACCCTCATAACAAATCACCTATTACTCTCTGTTTCGATACATACATTAATACTATAACAAATAACTTTATAAAAAACAATATAAAACTCTTTCAATTTTTCGTCAAATCCTAACTATTTCAGCACTTCAATAATATATTCATTAGGCTTGCAACGCTTTTCCAAATATGATTTTTATACAAATGCACCTAAATTTCTTGATATTTAATAACTACTTCCCTTCTCTGGAAAACTTTTCATATTTCGGTTTTTTTCACACATTTTTTGGAGACTAATTTTTTATTCATTCCCTGCCATTCTCATCTCTTTTACCCTTATGATGCTTTGGAAAACTTATTTCCCAATTAAAAGGAAATCTTTGTATTTCCCTTTAACTTTCTTACTTAAAATTTCTTGGAATTTGTGTCATTGTCCAATCACCTTCATATTATGTAGTACGTGAACGTTCTCTTAATTAATAAAAATAAAATTTAGGAGGTATTTTTATGGCAACTTTTCAAAACCAAGCAACCCTTTCCTATAACGGCAATGTAACCAATTCAAATGTTATTTCCGGCGAACTGTTAGATGTAATTTCCGCCACCAAAACCGCGGTAGTAAATAGTTATACTGCGTGTGACAATATCACTTATATCATCAGCATCGTAAACTCCGGAACAACAGCTTATACCGGATTAACCATTACTGATGACTTAGGCTCTTATGTAGTTGGTACACTTACTTTAGTACCACTCACCTATGTAGCAGGTTCTATTCACCTTTATCTTAACGGCATAGCTCAGGCAGCTCCAACTGTAACTGCCGGTCCGCCATTGGTAATCTCCGGAATTACTGTTCCAGCCAATAGCAACGTAACCATTATTTATGAAGCTACCGCAAACCAGTATGCTCCTTTAACTACAGGTGCAACCATTCTAAATACAGCTACAATTGATGGTGGTGGATTATCCAGTCCAATTGAAGTAGATAATACAGCTACCGTTGACAATACTGCGATTTTGTCTATCACAAAATCTCTGTGCCCTACAACCGTATCGGAAAACGGACAAATAACTTATACCTTTACCATCCAAAATGCTGGCAATGTTGCAGCAGTAGCAGGTGATAATGTGGTTCTTACAGATACCTTCGATCCTATTTTGGATCCAATTTCCGTAACTTTCAATGGCACTGCTTGGGTTGATCCTACGAATTACTCTTATGACAACACAACAGGCGTATTTGCAACTGTAGCTGGCCAGATTATTGTGCCTGCAGCAACCTTTACCCAAGATCCAGCAACTGGCACTTGGGTAGTTACCCCCGGCGTAGCTACGTTAATTGTAACCGGAACTGTCTAACACTTGGAAAATGAACACAACAAAAAGCAAAAGAAAGACAGCTTTAGAAAATTGTCAGTCTTCTTCTTGGATGATTGAGGAAAGTTTGAATAGCTTAGAAACTCAAATTAAATCAGAGCTTTCATTAATGTATAGATCTAACTTGATTCGCGTCAATCCAGATCTGTTTAAAGATGTTCTGGCGTCAATCACCCAGAGTAATAAAACGATTTGCAAACTTCGTAATATCTATAAATGAGCATACCAATTTGAGTTGAACCGCAGTATAAATGAAACACAAATTGATGTAACAAAAGCAATGCACATCTTCATAGAGAGAGCCTCCAAAAACAATGGAGGCTCTTTTTTTGCCAACGACAAAACTGCTGGCCAAAATTCAGAAAAATCAGAAGTAAATTTATTTCCCAGCTTTTCATATTAATCTTGTGCGTGTATAATAGTCTGTACTAATTCTTATTTGAAATTATTTATGGACGAAGGGATCACCAGAAATGGCATTTTGTTCTGCAACAAAAATATATTTTTCCCCAACAGGTACAACAAAAAAATTATCAACGCTATTGCCAAAGGAACGGGGCTCGTTCAAAGGGGAACATTTCATTTAACCTTACCTAAAGTAATATCTAATATTGCTAGCGAAAAGTAAATTTAAGAAACAACCAAAATTATATCTGTAATTCCATACATAATTTTTACTGTAAAACAATTTATTTCACTGAGTAAAGCCACATCAAACTATTTTTTAGGAGGACCACTATGGCGAATAAACAAAAAGTATGGGGACTTGGATTTTTAACCGTTTTTTTATGGGCATCTGCCTTTCCCCTTACAAAAATCGTACAAGAACACTTTACTTCAAACCCTTTAGGCTTTCTGCGTTGCAGTGTTGCCGCAGTTTTACTGCTGATTATAGGAAAATTAAACCATATACATAAACCGAAAAAAGAAGATATTCCTTGGTTTTTTCTCTCCGGCTGTTTAGGGTTTACCCTTTACATGATTACATTTAATACAGGTATTCAAACCTTAACCTCCGCCACATCCAGCATTATTATTGCCATCACCCCTATCCTTACTGCAATCGTAGCGGCAAAGCTATACAACGAAAAAATACGCCCTGTCGGTTGGCTTTCAATTTTTATGGCCTTTGTGGGTGTGTTAATTCTACTCCTTTGGGAAGGTGTTTTTTCCATTAATATTGGTTTGATTTGGACAATATTTGCCTCCCTGGTTTTTTGTGGATACAATATTTTGAGTAGAAAACTTGGCCAAAAAGGCTATTCTTCTTTAGAAATTGTTACCTACAGTATGCTTTGTGGCGCAGTATTACTTGGGTTTTGGTCTTTTGAAGGTTTTCGGCAATTGACAACCTCCAATGCAAAGCATATTTGGGCTCTTGTATACTTAGGTGCCCTCCCAAGTGCTGCTGCATACTTTTTCTGGGGCAAAGCAATGTCCTTTGCAGAACGTACCAGTGAGGTAACCAACTTTATGTTTATCACCCCCCTTCTTTCCACAATTATGGGGTTCATTATTTTAAAAGAAATTCCAAATATGGGAACTTTTATTGGCGGTGGGATTATTATTATCAGTATTATTCTCTTTAACTTAAAGGGAAAATAATTTCTCCTAAGAAAGCTTATACGAACAAATTTTAAGGAACCCCTATTCCACCATGATAGAGGTTTTTTAAAACCAAACTGAAAAAAATATGCTCTTTTTTTACAAAAGTAATAATATAATAAGATAAAACAAATGTTTAAATCATTTTTTCAACCCTTTCTTCTTTCTTTCAAAAAGGACGGTCATTGCACAAAATGCAATGACCGTCTTAAAATTTTTTATTTTTTATGTAAAAAATTATTTCTTAATAATCAATTCCTGACCAACATAAATCTTAGCCGGATCTTGGATTTGATCCTTATTGTACTCATAAATTGTTTTCCACTCATTGCCGTCACCCAAAAGAGTTTTTGCAATCTTCCACAAGCTGTCGCCCTTTACAACCTTGTAAATATCTGTTGTCATCTGTGCGGGCTCTTTTTCGGGAACAACTTCAGTCTCTGTTACTGGTTCTTCAACCACTTCGGGTTCCGGTTTTACTTCAGGTTCAAGTCCCGGCTCTGGTTCAGGTTCAGTCGGAACAACAATGGGTTGTAAATCCTCAACAATTCTGCCCTGGGGCTTTACATACTCCGTTCCAATTACACCATCCATGGAATTAACATACTGAATCAAAGCCTCTGCATCAACAATACCTGTGTCCTGTTTAAAGGAACCCTGCGTCAAAGCATAGTATGTATCGCCCCCCTCAGCCTGAAAGCTATTTACCACAACCGTATAGTTCGCCTTAGGGTCGAAAGCCTTGCCGCCTACGCTAGTAATCGTCACACGACTGCCAGGTGCAGCAGGCGCATAATATGTGGAATCGGGATACTGGGCACCGTTTTGATATTCAACAGCAGTATTTACGGTATATTCTGCCCCTGCAATCTGGGGGAATCCACCCAGGGCTGTTGGCGTACAGAATGTAGAAGCCTCCAAAATTTCAAGAAGCTGAGCGCCGGTTACTGTTACCAATGTTACTGTATTTCCGTAGGGGAACACAGTATATAATGTATTCATGGAAATATCTCCTTTAGGAATGCTGGCGCGAATACCACCACCATTGGAAAGGGCAACATCAACGCTGATACCCAAATTCTGTTCCTCTGCATATTTTTTGCCCACATATAGGAAAGCATCTGCTGCAAAATCACCTAAATTGGTTTCCTCTGTACGAACACCAGGTTCTCTTTCACCATTCAAATCAACTTCTGATTTTGCAAAAAGACCAGCATAATATGCATCCACCTCTGCTTTATCCGCAGCTACCATTTTGGTTAGTTTTTCATCATATTTGCCGATATTTGTTGCATAATCTGCGGCACTCATCAGCTTTGCCGTTGCTTCTTTTGTTGTTTTATCAATAGCAACAGTGCCAACGTTTTCTAAATAAGAGCCTGTACTTACAATTAAAGTATCATTTACTTTTTCACCGCCATCCATTGCAGTATGACTATGTCCGTCAATCATAAGATCAATGCCCTTTACAGCCTTGGCAACATCAATAGAACGTCTTCCTGTGCTTTCATCGTCAACGCCCAAATGGGTCAACGCAATAATATAATCGCACCCTTTTTCCTTTAACGCATCAACCTCAGCTTGTGCTTTTTGTATCATTTCTGCCCCATCTAAGAAGTTCACGTCTTTTACACTACTGGGGCTGGACTTTGTTTGAGTTTCAGCTGTATCCAAACCAAATACGCCAATCTTCATACCACCCTTTTCCAAAACAATACTATCACCAAAATAAGGATTATCTGTACCTTTCTTCAGAATATTGGCATCAATAACCGGGATATTTCCTGCCTTTAATACAGCAACATTATCCAAAAGAGCATCAAAACCAAAGTCAAATTCATGATTACCCAAAGAAACCCCATCATACCCGGCAGAAGCAAGATACTCTGAAGCCTTAAGCCCCTTATCACGATTTACCAAGGTTGTCCCTTGTGAAAAATCACCAGCGTCCAAAAGAATAACGTCTGCACCTTGTGCGGCATAATAGTCCTTTAATCCTTTTACACCGGCAATCCCGATACATTTTTCTCCTGTTTGGTAATAACCATGCATATCGTTGGTATGGATTATAACCAACTTACCATCCATATCCCCTGCCAACGCAGGAACAGTCATGCCTAATACTATTGTCATGGACAACAGGAAAGATAAAACCTTTTTCCCAAGTTTCATACTACTCCTCCTTTTTCATTGGAAATATATTACTTTCTAATCATAACACTTTATTGGAAAAATGGGAACAGCCTTAACGTTTTTTTATTACACATATAACAAATATTTTACAAATTCCTTAGATATTTTATCTTTTTTCAACGAAAATAATATCCCTGCTATCAATAAAGCCAAAAGCCCAGATTGCAAAACTGACAGGTCAAATCCTGCAAAATGCAATTGGGCTTTTTTCTTATGCTCCCTTACGAAAGAGTTATACCAATCGGTTACATTTGTATAAACGAAATATATTTATTGACCTCTTGTATAT
The DNA here is from genome assembly GCF_030625865.1 of Anaerotignum sp. GTDB lineage: Bacteria > Bacillota > Clostridia > Lachnospirales > Anaerotignaceae > Chakrabartyella. The sequence continues at coordinate 16,493 of NZ_DAOUQB010000012.1, forward strand.
CCTTTTCCTCCATATAAGAATTACCGTAAACCGTTATATTTGTTTTGTCATTCAAGTAAAAAATCAAATTTTGCATCAACAGCATTTGCATTTGTCTGGTATCATAGGAAATCATATCATTTGCAGCTCCAATGGTTCCTTTGCACATCTCTTTGATTGATGAGGTATACTCTGAGCCATCCTTTGCTTCCACCCATTCTACCAAATTCCATTTGTTATCCTTCCATTCAAAATCCAAACGGGAAGGAACACAACTTCCTCCACCTTCAATCAGCTGATATCCTAAATTAGGTGTCCGAAGAAAAGAATATCGGGTTAAACCAATAACTGCATAAACGGACAGCTTATCTTCTTTTTGAGAAATATGGCTAATTAAGGGAGCAAATATTTGTACTTCACGATTGCCCCCCTCCTCAGAAAAACGCTGCTCCATGGCATTATACACAGCCTTCATCACATCACTGTGTCTGGTAATGAGACCTTCCTTTGTTGCATTTTTCATTGGCAATAACCCGCTTTTTTCCAACGCCTCTGTATAGGTGCTTTCATCATATTGAAAAGGCAATACCGCCACAGAATCCAAAGCGCAATAGGCGACATACCATTGACTGGGTGTCATCTCCTCTAGCAAGGTAGGAATCGTGTCTGCCGACGTCTTTAGTAGCTCTAAGCATGCTGCCATCATAATATACCCTCTGGTATCATCGGGTTGACCTTGCCCAAATTGAATCAACATCTCCGACAAAGCGCCCTCTCCAAGTTTTAATAGCTCATCATATTTTCCATTATTCCTTAAAGTATCATAGGAAAAACTTTCCCCCATTTCCTCACCAATTTCATCCAGTAATCTACTGCATTCAATTTGTCTTAAAGAATAATCGGTATCCTCCGAAAATAGTTGTTCTAACTCATTCATAAAATTTCGGAAGGTACTCTCATCAACCGCCATACTTCTTAAATCTGTATCACCGAAATATTTCGCTGCATCCTCTCGGTCAAAATGCAATATTTGTTCCTCTCCCTTTGTATCAGTAATGGCATACTCAAAAAATGATGCATTATCAACCAACGCTAAAAAAGTCATTGCATCTTTCTCAAACCATCCATTTTGTGGAATTTCCCCACCTTGGTCCAAAAGTAAATACCGCCTTGCACCATAAGGCTTTTCGTTAGTAAATAATTCAATCCCCTCATTACTAGATGAAATCCCCTCAGGCAAGGTTAAATTACTAAGAATATCGCCTACACCACTATGATTTCCAATATAATCCAACTTGCATTGATATAGCGTCCCAATCTCATCCTCTTCAGCAGGAGTTTGAGACATTTGCTGCTTTTCTCCACAACCAACAAACGCCGTTCCACCCCACACTAACAAAAGTAAAAACAGCAGTAGCAAAGTCCCCCGCTTTTTCTTTTTCATATCAAAAATATGGTCAATTCGTACCTTCAACTCCTCTTTATTTCCATGAAACGCTGTAGAAAGAGGATTTGTTTGCCCACCTTGACGAATGCTGTCTAAAATAGTCAGCCCATAATCCTGTCGTTGGGATAACGAACATTTTTCCAAAACCAAACTGTCACAAGAATACTCGATGTCATGCTCAGCCAAACGCACCATCCAATGAACAAAGGGATTGAAAAAATGAATTCCCCTTGCAATAACCAGTAAAGCTTTGTACCATATATCCCGTCTTTTACAGTGTACCAGCTCATGCTTTAATATATAGCTAAGTTGCTCAGCCTTGTATTCTTCATGGTTCAAGTATATTTTTTGACGCAAAAAGCCTACACAAAGGGGGCTTGGAAGTATACCACAATAAAATATTTCCGGCCTCTTTTTGATATCCATTTCTCTGCAAGCATCATAGTAAACCTCTAAAACCTCTGCATCTCTAATACTTCGGCTATTTCTATTCAGGTTAAGTAAAAATCTGCGGTATTTTTGCCCTTGCCAAATAAAAGAAATAACCATGCCAAATAACCAGAGCACCCAAAGCCTTTCCCATATAGCATTAAGGGTTGTTGATAAACTTTCCATTTCGGATGGCTGACCCAACCCATTCTGTATTTTAACGCTATCAACCATGGGAAATGATACATCACTTAAAGCATCAACTTCCGTTGAAACCGGTTCTGTTTCGGCAATCGTTTGCATTCTCCCTTGTGGGGTAGGTATCTCCACAATAGGCTGAGAAGCAATAAAATGAAACGGTACAATTAGCCTTATGCCAATCACCAACCATAGAAAATATCTCCAAATAACGCCATATCGTTTTCCTAATAAGTGGGAAAGCAGTCCCAATATTAAAATTGCAACAGAGGTGAAAAAAGATATTTCCAACACATTTTGAAATAAAATATCCATTAATCCTTCCCCCCTGTTTTCTGATGGATATAGGCCGCTAACTCATCTAAATCATTCTTAGAAATCGCACAACTATCATAAAGAGAGGCAACTAGTTTTGTCAAAGAATTGTTATTTACCTTATCTAAAAATAGTTGATTTTCCAGCGCTAAATAAGTATCCTCTTCCACAATGGAAGTATAAAAACGATTTTTGCCCTCTTTATATGAGTCTAAAAACCCTCGGTCAATTAAACGATTTAATAATGTTTGTAAAGCCGAAATGTTCCAAGAACGTCTAATCTCCAAACGTTCTTTGATTTCCGAAGTAGAGAGTGTCCTTCCCTCATTCCAAATTACCTTCATAACCTCCAGTTCTGTATCTGGCAAACGAGAAATTTCCTTAGATTCTTTCATAATATCAACTCCTACAAATGTATGTTATATTTAAATAATACAATTGTAGGAGTTTCTTGTCAAGTATCATTTTACTTGAATTTACAATTTTTCTGTGTTATTCTAGAACAAGTAAAAAAAATAGGAAATGAGGATTCGTTTATGGGCAAAACATTTATCCCCGAGGGCTATCAGTCCGCCCTTACTTTATATGAAACACAAAATGCAATTGGTTTGATTCATCATCACTTTGAAGAAAACTTATCTCAAACATTAAACTTGAAAAGAGTTTCTGCACCTCTATTTGTTGATCCAGAAACCGGTTTAAACGATAACTTAAATGGCGTGGAACGTCCCGTTAGCTTTGAAGTACCCGCAACCGGTGTGACTGCTGAAGTTGTACATTCCTTAGCAAAATGGAAACGTATGGCATTATGGCGCTATGATTTTCGTCCAGGCAAGGGTATTTATACCAACATGAACGCAATTCGTCGGGATGAGGTTTTAGATAACCTTCATTCTATTTATGTTGACCAGTGGGACTGGGAAAAGGTAATCACCTCGGAAAAAAGAAACTTACAAGAGCTGAAATATACTGTACAGGGTATTGTAATTAGCATTTGTGATACTTTGGAAGTCATAAAAAAGAAGTATCCCCATATCACCACTGAACTTTGTAGAGAAGTAACCTTTGTTACTTCACAAGAATTAGAGGATAAATACCCTGATTTAACAGCAAAAGAAAGAGAAAATGCTTTTGTAAAAGAGCATAAAACCGTATTTATTATGCAAATCGGTGATGTTTTAAAATCTGGCAAGCCTCACGATGGCCGTGCCCCTGACTACGATGACTGGAAACTTAACGGTGATATATTATTTTATAATCCCGTTCTAGACTGCGCATTCGAAATTTCCTCTATGGGTATCCGTGTAGATTCAATCGCTTTAGATCAGCAATTACGCAAGGCTGGCTGCGACGATCGCCGTGGACTTCCTTTCCATAAAATGCTGTTAGAAGGCAAACTGCCTTGCACTATTGGTGGCGGCATCGGACAATCTCGCTTGTGTATGCTTCTTTTAGGAAAAGCCCATATTGGCGAAGTGCAGTCCTCCATTTGGGATCAGGAAACTTTTGATGCTTGCAATGCAGCGGGGATTACACTATTGTAAAAACACCAACTTATTGATAAACAATGCAGGTATACAACCACGCGTCAAACGCGTGGTTGTTCTTATGTGGGTATAGCCCTTTTCTCTTTGCATATGTGTAAACACATAATATAAGCCTGTCAACTGCATACTGTTCCTTGCGACCCTTAAAAGGACTTGCTTTTGGTAAACAAAATTGTTTAACATCATCGTACTACTTTTCCCTTTCAGATCCCCCATAAAACTTGATATTGTAATCTTTGGTGGTATCGCTAATAACATATGTATATGGTCTAGGCATACTTCGGCTTTTATAATCTTTTACTCCATTCCCAAAGCGTCCTCAAAAGCTTTCCTATTGCTTCTCTTTTTTCATAATAAAATATTTCCCTCCTGTATTTTTAGGTGCAAAAACTATGTGATATTTGCAATTCCGCTTTGAATGAGATAAACTATTTATGTCGTTAAGACCCATATTAAAACTCCCTTCGTCATTTTATTCTTTGCAGTTGGCTGACTACAAATTTTATTATAACGAAGGGGGTTCCTTTTACGCCTCATCACCGTAGGCTTTTATATAATTTGACTTATTTGTAGGATTTGGGTTGTTCATTAGTAGGAATCATTGCTTTGGTTAGCCCGCGGCGTCCCACCATTACCAAGTAACTCAGCCAGTTTCATATACGTTGCTGCAGCTTCCCACTGACCGATTTCACCATGACTGGTGCCCAGACGCAAACATACAAAACTGCATTCTCCACCATCCAGTCTAAGTGCATTTTCAAACCAAAAAATAGCTTGCTTCCATGCATGTCTTTTATAAAAATATTCCCCCAAACTAGTACATACCTCTAGTGAGGGTGCCTCCTCTTCTGCGCAGGTAATTAATAACTGATAGCCCTCATCATCAAGTTCCTTTCCTCGTAATCGTCCCATAAGCTGTCTGGTGCGAAGCGCACGCTGCTCCGTTTCCTCTTCCCCTTGATCCAGAAGTATAATTGCATCTGCCAAAGGTCTAATATACTGTAAACATTGAGAAAGTACCTCGTCATTTTCAATTGTTAAATATACACCGATGGAACTCAATCCCATCACCCCCTGCCATTTAATTATATGCAGGGACAAATTTCAGCGTTCTAAAAACATAAAAACACCCCTTTTGTAGATTTTTTATCTAACAAAAGGGGTGCACTTCATTTTTGGAAATATTTTTTTATTTCATAAATAAAATTTTATTTATGGCCTGCAGCCTTATATGCTTCAATACCTTTGCCTAATAATTCGATACCTCTTGCCATATCATCAGCATTTAGGATATAAGCAATACGCAGTTCGTTCTTGCCCAAGCCAGGTGTAGCATAGAAGCCTTCAGCAGGAGCATACATAACTGTTTCGTTGTTTTCTCTGAATTCTTTCAACAAGAATACTAATAAATCTTCCGCATTTTCAACGGGCAACTTACAAGTAATGTAGAAAGCACCACCAGGTTTTTCACAAACAACGCCAGGGATTTTCTTAAGTGCTTCATAGGAAACATTTCTTCTCTTTTCATATTCAGCTCTAACTTCACCAAAGAAGGAAGGATCCAATTTGTAAAGAGCAGTTGCACCAACCATTTCCAATGTAGGGCAGCAAAGTCTACCCATAGCAATTTTCATAACATTTGCCATAAGATCCGCATTTTTGGAAATTAAGCAACCAATACGAGCACCGCAAGCGGAGAATCTCTTAGAAATAGAGTCAATAATGATAACTCTGTCAGCTACATCTTCGTACTGACCAAAAGATGTCATTTCTCTGCCGTCATATGCAAATTCTCTGTAAACTTCATCAGCCAAAATCCAAAGATCATGCTTCTTAGCAAAATCACAGATAACTCTCATGTCTTCTCTGGAGAGAATGCAACCTGTAGGATTACCAGGGTTAACGATGGAAATCATTTTTGTCTTTTCAGTTACAGCAGCTTCCAATCTGTCCATATAAGCATATTTGTAGCCTTCTTCAGCGTATGTTGTTACAGGCTTAATTACGCCGTCAGCAGCCTGAATGAATGTCAAATAGTTTGTGTAATATGGCTCAGCCACAATTATTTCATCACCAGGGTTAATTAAGGACAAAAATACCAAAGTCAAAGCTTCGGAACCACCGCTTGTAATTAAAATGTCTTTTCTGTCTAAATTCATATCAAAGGTTTTAAAGTAGTCAATGATAGAATCTTGCAATTCAGGAAGTCCTGGAGATTCAGCATAAGCCAAAACCTTCTGGTCAAAACCTTTAATTGATTCCATAAATACAGAAGGTGTTACGATGTCAGGTTGTCCAATATTCAGATGATAAATTTTAGCTCCCTTTGCCTTTGCCTCTGCAGCCATAGGATTAAATTTTCTGATAGGGGAATTCTGCATCGCTTGTACTCTGTCAGATAATTTCATTGTTTTTCACTTCTCCTTCATCATTTTTCATCATTTAATATGTGTTGTTCATAGGATGGATATACATTGCAATTATTTTATTGAACTAAAAAAAGAACCAGCTCTCATTTATTGTTCAATAATCCCACAACAACTGCTTAAACCACACCTATTTGCACTTTTAGTATACCACTTTTCGTAATAAAAACAATACTTATAGTGAATTTTTCTACAATATTTAGAATTTTTGGTTGTTTTTAGTATGAATTTTTCATTATAAAAAACTAAATTGCATATAAATTGTATGGTGCTATTTTATTTTCCATTATAACTTTTCATTTTAACAAGCTTATTAACAAAAATTGACTATTCTATCGTCTTTTTTAACAAATTTTGAAGAAAATGCTTCAAATAATAATTCACAAAAAATTTTTTTTAAAGGCTAATAGTACTTTATGTAAACAAAAAAGCTTAAATAAATTTTTAGCCCCATACAATATCTGCATGGGGCTTTCTTCTATGAAACACTTTCTTTTTCAGCTTCCGCTTCACGTTTTTTCTTTTCTTCCAATGCTTTTTTCAAAACTAAATCTTTGACTTTCATCATTCTCGTCGTTCCTGCGCGTTCATTTTCTTCCAATTTCATAGTAATATACTTAATTGTCTCCTGATAATTAGGAATCATAACGTTTTCCAAGGCATTTACACGACGACGTGTACGTTCAATTTCCTGTGCCAAAAGCTGGGCAGTTTTTTCACTCTCAGCTAAGCGCAGTAATGGTTCCATTGCGTTAGAAAAAGAAAGCATTGCGCTGTCTAATTCTCCTGAAGAAAAGGCAAGTCCATAAGGATAAATATCTCCGCTGCTTTCTTCCGTCTGAAAGTCAAAAACAGGTACATTTACACTCATAATATTCTTTTTTGCAACTTTTACAGCGACAGTTTGTTGGGGTATCATCAAAGATTCACCCAAAATACTTTCGCTTAAAACTGCTCTTGCAATGATAAAATCTTTATAAGCATTTTCCAATGCCTCTTCTGCTTTTTCACGCAAAAGTTTATTTTCCCGTACGATATTTAAGAACTGCTTCATTAGCTCATCCAGCTTATCTTTCAACAACTTATGACCCCTTGTTGCTGTCTTAAGTTGCTGTTTTAATCTAGACATTTCCATACGGGTAGGGTTGACATTCAATCTAGCCACGACTCATCACTCCCCGTCTGCCAAATATTTTTCCAGATATTCATCACGAATACGCTTCAGCTCGCTCTTTGGCAACATACGAAGCAACTTCCATCCGGTTTCCAGCGTCTGTTCAATGGTTCTGTCGGTTCTAAAGCCCTGAGAAACATATTCCTTTTCAAACTCATCTGCAAATTTTGCATAAATTAAGTCAATATCTGATAAAGCGGATTCACCCAAAATTGCCATCAACTCTTTTGCATCCTTACCACGAGAATAGGCCGCAAACAACTGGTTCATTGTATCAGCATGGTCTTCTCTGGTCTTGCCTTTACCAATACCTTTATCCTTCAAACGGGAAAGGGATGGCAAAACATTGATAGGAGGCTGAATTCCTTTTTTATACAAATCACGGCTCAAAATAATCTGACCCTCAGTAATATACCCTGTTAAGTCAGGAATGGGATGAGTCTTATCATCTTCTGGCATGGTTAAAATAGGGATCATTGTAATGGAGCCCTCTCTGCCTTTCATACGTCCGGCACGTTCATACATAGTTGCAAGGTCAGTATACAGATAACCAGGATAACCACGACGACCGGGAACTTCCTTCTTTGCCGCAGATACTTCACGAAGAGCCTCTGCGTAGTTTGTAATATCTGTTAAGATAACCAAAACGTGCATCCCTTGTTCAAATGCCAAATATTCTGCTGCGGTTAACGCCATACGAGGTGTACAAACACGTTCTACCGCAGGGTCATTTGCAAGGTTTACGAATACAACGGAACGGTCAATGGCTCCGGTTGCTTTAAAGTCATTGATAAAGAATTCCGCATCTTCAAAGGTAATACCAATCGCCGCAAAAACTACGGCAAACTTGGAATCTGTGCCACGAACTTTTGCCTGACGGGCAATCTGTACCGCCAAGTTTGCGTGAGGCAAACCAGCACCTGAGAAAATAGGCAATTTCTGACCACGTACCAGTGTGTTCAAGCCATCAATGGCAGAAACACCTGTCTGAATAAATTCTGCAGGATATTCTCTAGCTGCAGGGTTAATAGGAGCACCGTTAATATCCAATCTTTTTTCAGGAATAATTTCAGGACCGCCGTCAATAGGCTTACCCATACCACTGAATACACGGCCTAAAATGTCAGGGGACACACCAAAGTCCAAGCTTTTACCAAGGAAACGTACTTTGCTTTCCGCAAGGTTAATTCCTGTTGCGCTTTCAAACAACTGCACCAAGGCGGTATCGCCGTTTACTTCCAACACTTTACATCTTCTAACTTCGCCACTTGCCAGCTCAATTTCGCCAAGCTCATCATATTTTACGCCTTCAACACCTGTCACAAGCATAAGGGGGCCGGCAACTTCTTGAATCGATCTATATTCTTTTATCATAATTCATCTGCCCCCTTACTGATTAACTCGTTGATTTCCAATTTAATATCCTTTTCGATTTCATCATAGCTCTTGTCAACATTAAGCTCTTCCACATACTTTGCACGACCAATACGTTCGATTACATCAATCTTTGTAATTTTCTGAATAGGTACACCTGCCTTAATTGCCGCTTGTGCTTCATGATAGAACGTCAAAATCAACTTTAACATTCTATACTGCTTATGCAAAGAGGTATAGGTATCCACTTCATGGAAAGAGTTCTGATGCAAAAAGTCCTCACGAATAGAACGTGTTGTTTCAAGAATTAATCTATCACCATGAGATAAGGAGTCAACACCAACCAACTGAACAATTTCCTGTAATTCTGCTTCCGTCTGTAAAAGTCGCATTGCTTCCGTACGGTGTTCAGAAAAATCAGGATGTACATTAATGTCAGACCATTCATCCACTCTATCTTGATACAAAGAGTAACTTGTCAACCAGTTGATTGCAGGGAAATGGCGCTTATATGCCAAAGAGGCATCAAGACCCCAGAATACTTTAACAATACGCAATGTAGCTTGAGATACAGGCTCAGAGGTATCACCACCGGGAGGAGATACTGCACCGATCGCTGTCAATGTACCAATTCTTTCTTCACTGCCTAAAGACACCACACGGCCTGCTCTTTCATAGAACTGGGCCAATCGAGAACCCAAGTAAGCAGGATAACCTTCCTCACCGGGCATTTCCTCCAAACGACCGCTCATTTCTCGAAGTGCTTCTGCCCAACGGGAAGTAGAATCAGCCATCAGGGCTACGCTGTAACCCATGTCACGGAAAAATTCCGCAATGGTAATACCTGTATAAATAGATGCCTCACGTGCCGCAACGGGCATATCAGAGGTATTTGCGATCAAAACGGTTCTTTGCATCAAAGACTCGCCGGTACGAGGGTCTTTCAATTCAGGGAACTCATTCAAAACGTCAGTCATTTCATTACCACGTTCACCGCAGCCGATATAAACAACGATATCCGCATCCGCCCATTTTGCAAGCTGATGCTGTGTTACTGTTTTACCACTACCAAAAGGCCCGGGAATGGCAGCAACACCACCCTTTGTAATTGGGAAAAATGTGTCAATAACACGCTGACCTGTTACCAAAAGGGCGTCCGGAGTCTTTTTGACTTTGTAAGGTCTCTCTCGACGTACAGGCCATTTTTGCATCATTGTTACAGCAATGTCCTTGCCTTTTTCATCGGTTACAATACAAACCGTTTCCTCAATGGTAAATTCGCCAACATAAATCTCTTTTATCTTGCCCTTTACACCGTAAGGAATCATAATCTTACATACTACAACTGCTGTTTCTTGTACAGTACCGATTACGTCCCCAGCTTCCACGGCATCGCCGTTCTGCTTTGTGGGCTCAAATTTCCATTTTTTTTCACGATCCAAAGATTTTACTTCAATACCCTTCTGGATATTCGTACCACTGGCTTCATATAACTTCTCCAGTGGACGCTGAATACCGTCATAAATAGTGGAAACCAATCCTGGACCCAATTCAACGCTCATTGGCATTCCTGTGGAAACAACTTCTTCGCCGGGACCAAGGCCTGAGGTTTCTTCATATACCTGAATGGATGCTTTATCACCATGCATTTCGATAATTTCACCTATAAGGTGTTTATCGGATACACGCACCACGTCAAACATATTGGCGTCTCTCATACCTTCCGCTACTACCAACGGCCCCGACACCTTTACTATCGTGCCTGTTTTCATATGCTCATTCACCTACAATCGTATTTATTCACTAAACAATATATCCGCACCAATCGCTCGTTTTGCCGATTCTCTTACTTCATTCATACCCAAGCCCATGCTTCCGCCAATACCGGGAATCACAATAATTGCAGGCAATTCAAAGTCCTTATATTTTGCAATACTTTCTTTCGCCATCAAACTAGCTTGTTCTGTGATATAAATGATCGCATAATCTTTTTCTGCCAAATTATGGATTGTCTTTTTCACCTCGTCTGCATTATATGCAGGGAAAATATCCATCCCAAGGGCGAGGAAACCCATAATACTGTCTTTATCGCCAATAATTCCAACTTTAGACATATGCTTCTCTCACCCTTTCTTTTATGATGGCTGCGTCTATGTTTTGCATTTTACAAGTCATGATGATGCGAATGCATTTCGCTTCGGTTTCTTTGGCTAAAATAAACGCCATAACCGGTTCAGGAGTCAAAGTTTTATATTTCGCATCTTTGATATACTCCATAAGGTAATCATCACAAGCTTTTTCAAAAGCCGTAAAACCCTGATCCATATACTCTTCGCAAAGGGAACCATACGGTGTTTCCTTTAGAACTGCCACTGGGGAATCACTTCGGAACGCTCTGGACAATAACTCAAGCCCAATACTGCCCCCCGGTACAAAGCTTTCCTCTAAAACCTGATAGTCTCTATCCATGGTTTTCACTCGTAAAAGTGTTTTCAGATTTGTAATATCCGCCAGCATCTGCACATACTTAGAAACATAGGCATTTCCCAGTTTCTTTGCTGCCTTTTCCATGGTGGAAAAGCAGGCCTTATCAAGAATGGTATCAATATATCTTCCGTTACGTGTTTTTGCGTACATGCTAACTGCTTCTTCCACAGCTTCCCCATCAATATTAGGTAGTTCCACATAGTTTCTTTCCCGCAAATTCTTACGCAGTGTTTCTATTGGAATTGTTCCGCCTTGGATTAAAAACTTTTTGCCGTTTACCTTGGATACTTCCTCCTTCAGTAAAACCTTTATGTTATGGTAATCGTTTTTATAGAGGAAAATATCAACAAGTGTTTCCTGGGGAATTAATCCATCCACCGCCTGATATGTTTCCTCCAGATGATTGCCAATCATCCGCTCAAAATCATGAGCATCTTTAACTTGGGTTTTTCCGTAGGCACTGTCAGACAAAATACGCAAAGCTTCATCGACCGTTTTTGCATCTGCCATCTGCATCAGCTTTTGCTTTGTCATCAAGGAATTTTCCATAGAACGTACACTGGCCACAGCGAAAGGGTAAATCTTATTTTTTGACATCAAGAATCCCCTCCCTAAAATAAAATTTTTGCAGCTATTTGTCTAATCTCTTCTTGCTCCACCGCGATAATGGATTCAAAAGAATAGTTATATTCAATATCTCCATTTTTCACAATAAACCCACCATCAATTTCTCTGCTTTGTTCTGAAAGAACAAACCCTTTTTCTTTAATAACATTTGCAAGGCGTTCCTTATCCTTTTCAGAAACAATAATTTCTGTGCCTTTTTCTTTATCCAAGCCCACAAGCATTCCGCCTATTGTTTCTGCATACTGTACATCGGGTAAGGTTTCCAAGCGCTTCTTTGCCTCAGCAATAACATCCTCTAGAATGCCTTGCTTTTCTTGTAAAATTGCAATTTTTCCTTGAAGCTCTGCGCCAGAAATAGCTTTTGCTTTAACTTTTTCCGCTTCAGCCTCCGCATTTTTTTTCAAAGCTTCACTTTCCCGCTTTGCTTTTTCTTGGGCTGCCTTTAAAATTACATCCACTTCCAAATTGGCTTTTTCTTTGATCGCCTTTGCTTCCGCATCTGCCTTCTCTATGATTTTATCGATTATAATTTTACCGTCATTCATAGGAGTGCGCCTCCTTTTCTTTCAAGCTTCATTATACCTGGATGCTGTTGAGCATCAGGAAGGAAACGAGCAGAGCCAATACCGCATATGTTTCAACCATCGCTGCAAAAAGCATACCTTTTGCCAATTCACTGGGCTTCTTGCCAACCAGCATAATACCAGCCGCTGCAGCTTTTCCCTGTGCAATACCAGAGAAGATGCCTACTAAGCCAATGGGTACAGCTGCTGCAAAAATACCAGCCCCTTGAATCATTGTTAAATCAATCATTCCATTGCCACCCAAAAGTCCGACTTTAACCATTACCAAGAAAGCGATCAACAAACCGTAAATACCCTGTGTACCAGGAAGGGCCTGCAATAACAAAACCTGCCCGAATTTGTTAGGATCTTCAGAAACAACGCCCGCTGCCGCTTCACCTGCAACACCAACACCAATCGCACTGCCTATACCTGCAAGAGCAGCAACTGCCGCACCTGACAACGCTAAAAATTCGCCACTGAATAAACTCTCAACCATGATTCTTCTCCTCCTTGAGTATCTTGATATATTTCGTTTTTCTTTCAAAAGGTGCAAAAGGTCTACCGCCGCCGGTATAGAATTTTCCAAAAAACTCTACATACTGCAATCTGCAAGAATGAACAAAAGCCCCCAGTGCATTGATTGCAATATTAAATATTGTACCGAACACAAATGCGATAAGAAGAACAATTGCGCCTTTTATCCCGCCGCCTGCTAAAGAACCTAAGGTATTGATTACCTTTGCAACAACACCTGTTGCTAAGCCCAAGGCAAGAAGTCTGGAATAAGAAAGAACATCTGATAAATAACCGGTAATACCGTAAAGGCTACCAAGCCCACCGGTGATTTTACCAAAAATACCTTTTTTATTTCTGCCGCCAGTCAGTAAGATACCCACTGCACCTACAATAGACATTCCTTTGCCTACTGTTACCATTGCAGCACCTACGCTGCCGCCTAAGCCATACAGAACTAACCCAATTAATAATAAGTACCAAAGACCAATGTCAAACAACGCATCCAAAGGACGGCCATCTCTGATGGACATATAAGCCTGAAGCCCCATACCAACAAATAAATGAATCGCACCCAATATGAGGGAGAAAATCAATAATTTCATTGGTTCTGTCAAAGGATCAAACCAAATCGGTTTAATCACAAAATCCGTATCAAACAGCGTTTTCGCCGCTACTGTAAAGAAATCGCCGAACCATCCACCAAATAGGGCACCCCACATAAAAGTGGATATACCACAGTAGAAAAACATTTTTATCATACGATATGTCATGCCTTCTAACTTAAATTTTTTCAACAAAATCCAACAACCTACCGCTATAATAATACCGTAAGCCGCATCACTAAGCATCATACCAAAGAAAATAAAATAAAACGGTGCCAAGAATTTTGTTGGGTCTATATCGTTTCTTGATGGTAGGCTATACATATGAGTAACTGCCTCAAATGGAGTGGAAAATCCGCCGTTGTGAAGACAAACCGGAATCTCTTCATCCACCTCAGGTTCTGTAATTCTGTAATAAAACTCAAATCTGTTCAAAAGCTCTTCTACTTCAGCCTGTGCATTTTTGGGCATCCAGCCATCAAAGTAAAAAACCATTTCCGTACTCAGCATGTCGCCAACGATTTTTGCTCTGTCTCGGCGCATATTCAAACTGTCATAAAGATACTCGATATTCTTTTTTGCTGCCGACAAATCCGATAATATTCTTGTATTTGCAAGAATCTTTTCTTGAATTTCTTCTATTTCAATTTCGTATTGTTTCAAGGCTTCCTTGGGCGTTCCCTTTTGCTCCGCAAAAGAGATGGGGTTAAAGGCAAATTCTCTAAGCGCTTCATTTACCTGTTCCCGTTCCTCTTTTAAGCAGATAATAGATATGTAAATCTGCTGTACATCTGCGCTAACTTGCTGCACAACTGCTGAGGGAGCTTTTTCCAATACTCTCTGCAATAAATCTTCAAACTTCGTTTTACTGCTTACCGTTCCAAGAATTACTGCGGAAAATTCTGTTTCTTTCATTTGCAAAGGCAAGTCTAGGCTTTCCCAAGGCTTTAGCCCTGCAATAATACCCTTTAGGCGATTCACTTCGTTTTGCCCATCTGTAATTTGCTTATAGCTCATAACCGCCGCGTCCACATTCATTTCCGTTTCCGTTTTTGTTCGATCCATATGCTCAGTGAATTCTTTACGAACAAGTTCTTCACGAACTTGGAATAAGGGCTTTTTCTGTGTATCAAAGCGGTTAATCGCCTCAATTGCAGTACTAACACGGGCGATATCTGCTTCCAAACGTGAAACATCCGCACTGTTACTGGTTCTAAAAATATCAGGCATCCATTCCTCATCATTCACGACGCCTTCTTGAGAATTGATTTCCACAACACCCAGATGCATTAACTCGTGAATAAAAGGAGTCCGCCCACTATTTAGACCAATGACAGTAAGCTTTCGCATCTCAACGACTGCCATACGCTCCCACAACCCTTCCGATTACTGCCTGAACAGCGTCTTCTTTCTTTTGTGCCGCTTGTTCCCTGATTTTTAAACAAGCATTTTCCGTATCCTTTTGGATGTTCTGGATTTCGACGCGGCTTTCTTCATCCGCTTGTTTGGCAACAAGCTGCATCAATTCTTTTCCTTGTTGTTGCACCTGTTGCAAAAGCACTTCCCTTTGTTTCTGCGCATCTTTTTTCAAAGCCTCCGCGTCTTCTGTGGCCTGCTTTATGATCTGACCAGCCCGCTCTTCAGCCTCTACGATGCTTTTCAGGATCTCATAAGCCATTACCATCACCTCTCTTATTTACAACTTGACCAACAAATTGTATAGTATGCACTTCCTTGGGGAAAAAGACCTTTTTGTTAAACTTATAACACTTCTTTTTCTAAAAAAAGAAAAGGGTCTCCTTGCAATTTTGGCTGATTTTTTCATAATCCATGAAAAAACGAGCTCCTTTTTTGTAGAAACATAACTAAAACCATAGGTTTTTTTATGACTTCCCCCAGTATGTATTAAATCTAAAACATACCTCAGTCTAAATAATAAAAGATTTACCTTGTATTGTCAATAACCCATTATCTCTCAGTAATACAGTAATATTTTATCGTTTGTTAAAAAAATTGTTAAATTAAAATCAGTGTGTTTTTTATGATATAACCTTTCCATTGATATTTACAGGCTTTGCGAATGGTCATTTGCATGCAATTTATTAGTACCCAAAACTTTTAATTAGCAATTTAAACACGTCTATAATTTTTCAATTATCAATATCGCACAAATAAATTTAACTTTTTTTGTGCAATATTATGTATATCTTTTTCCATCTATACTCTTTTAACAGTTTTTCAATGAAATATATTTCATTCTTTTCGTGAAATTATCAAGTTTTGTCCCTCATGTGCAGAAAATTCACAAAAAATAGGCTTAGATTTCCAATCCAAACCTAACCTTCTTTTTCTAATTTTTCCTTCTTCTCTCTTTCAAAAGCACGGAGTACGTCTCTTTTCATCCAACTTGGCAGTTCACTGCTGTTGATTTCTTCCTTTGTCATCCAAAAATATGCTTCATGTTCATTGCTCAAAACCACATCCCCAGCCCTCCAACTGCAAGCAAATGTAAAAATACACAAATGAATATGATTCTTGATTACATCAAAAAGTGAAACAGGTTCGCCCACAAATACGTCCAAATTGGTCTCTTCTTTTATCTCTCTCTGTAGACCATCTTGACTGCGCTCATAAAAATGCAGACCACCGCCGGGTAAATCCCATTTCTGGTGGTTGTTCATATAACTGCATTCCATCTCGTCTCTTGATCTTTGTAACACCAAAACCCTTTCATCTTTCACAATAACTGCCTTTACTGCCACCGCAAAATCTCGTTTCATGGGCACACCTCCTCCCTATGCATCAAAAGTTTAATCTCCTAATTAAAATTCTCACTTTGCCTCTTCCAACAGCTTCCTTAATTCTTCCTCAGTAAAATCATACTCTTTCCCACAGAAATGGCAGTGTAAATTTGCCTTTTTGTCCTCTTGGACAACCTTTTCCAATTCTTCCTTACCAATGCTGATTAACGCTTTTTCCACCCGCTCTTTGGTGCAATTACAATAAAACTCCGTAGGCACCTTGTCTAAAATCTTCATATCCATTCCCTCAAGAATCATTTCTAAAATTCCCTCAGGTGTTTGCCCCATATCCAATAAATCCGTAAAATAGGGAATGGTGTTCAAGCGATTTTCCAGCTGAGAAATCACTTCTTCCGTTGCATCAGGTAGAAGTTGAATGATAAACCCTCCTGCACAGCGAATAGAGGTATCCGTATCCACCAAAACACCTAAACCTACTGCCGATGGTGTTTGCTCAGACTGGGCATAGTAATATGTTAAATCCTCGGCAATTTCTCCGGAAACAAGTTGAATACGGCCTGCATAAGGCTCTTTTAAGCCAATATCCTTAATAACACTCATATATCCTTGTCCAATGGCACCGCTTACATCCAATTTTCCGGGATATTTTGAAGGAATATCCACACCGGGGTTAAATACATAACCTTTTACTCTGGAATGGCTGTCAGAGGTTACCACTGCCCCTTTTAAAGGCCCCAGCCCTCTGATTTGAATGGTCACCAAGTCCTTTTCCCCTTTTAACATACTTCCCATCATTGCTGCGGCAGTCAATAATCTTCCCAATGCTGCTGAAGCCACAGGGGACGTATGATGTACTTCTCTGGCATGCTGAACCATTTCCCCTGTCGTAGCAGCAAAAGCTCGTATGGTTCCTCCTGCCGCTGTCGCTCTTACAATATAATCACCCATTTTACTTTTCCTCCTTTAGCTGCGCCACAAAAAAATAGCGTTGGCTATCCTCTTTTGTTCGCTCAAAACTATACCCATCGTATACATTCAATAATTCAAAATCATTTTCTTTCAGGCATTTTTTTACTTCTTCCAAAGAATATGCCCTTTCATAATGATATTCCTCTACACGCTCATAGGTCTCTTTATTTTTTTGACGTATAAAAAAGCTAACATAGTATTCGTTGATTCGTTCTTCTTCATCAAAGGAATTTTCCCAAAAATATGCAGCATCTTCCGTCATTGCCGCATAAGTCTTTTCACCCAAAGCTTCCTTAAATTTGTATTCTGTATTCATATCAAAAAGGAACAGACCATTTGGATTTAAATGCCTTTTTACAGCAGAAAAAGCGGCGGAAAGTTCTCCTTCCTCCGTCAAATAATTTAAAGAGTCACATAAACTCAATATACAGTCCACCTGATATGGCAAAGACATTTCCACCATATCCTGACAAAAAAAGGGTATGGAAAGACCCTCGGAAAAAGCCTTTCTTTGTGCCTCAGCCAGCATTTCCTCGGAAATGTCAACACCAAAAACAGAAAAGCCCGCCTTTGTTAAAGGAATGGTTACGTTTCCTGTACCACATCCCAGATCAATGACGCTTTCCGGTATTTTATCAAGCCTTTTCCATAGATCTTGTATATATTGCACCCACTCATTGTAGTCTATTTCATCCATAAATTTATCATATACCGAGGCAAAGCACTCATAAGCTTCCATTTTCGTTACTCCCAAACCGCAATTATCTCTAAATTTACCATTATTTTCTCATTATTATTATAACTTTTCCTCGGATGTATTGCAAGGGGTTTTGGTCTTTGCAGCCGTCTCCCTCTTTTTCTTTCCCATAATTCCACCAATACGCCCGCTTTCCTTTGCCGTGAGGCCTTTCCACCCCACCTGTTCCACTTTTTCCAACAAGCCCAGTTCCTCTGCAATTTCGTACTTCATAGCAATGTCTCGCTTTTGTGCTTCCGTTAGTTCTTTTTTTTGACTCATCATAAATCCCCCTTTTATTTATTTCTTTTTTAAAGTATTGCCAACTAGTAAAATTTTTTTTCATATTTATGTCCCTGTGAAAAAAATTATTGTCTATGAACGAAAATCATTTGACAGATTACCTTTCTAATGGTAGACTATGGATTAAGTAAATAGTTCTTAAAGTAGAGGTGCGTTTTTCAAGAGTACACGGGCGAATATCATAAGGGATAATGGTCGTCCGCCGAAAGGGGCAAACGCCGAAGAGAGAAAAAACCTTATTTTTTTGTCTCTGGTTGTCCGGTTAATAGCCGTCCAACTGTCATTGGTATTCCCAATGGAGCGCTACAAAACTAAGTTTTTGCAAAACTATTTTTTGGTATATGCAAAATTTGGAAGTCGGCGCTGGTCGGCTTTTTTTGTTTATGGTGAAACCACAACTTTGGAACACATATGCTCCGTAACAGCGAAGATATCATTATAAAGTTACTATGTCCATCTAAATTTAAACGGTGGCAGAAACCTCTTTTAATTTTTAAATTCTTCGCACAAACCTACATTTTTATATTATTATATTAAGAAAGAAGGAAGTAAGAAAATGAAAAAAATTAATCTGGCAGTAGTTGGCGCGACAGGAATGGTTGGCAGAACTTTTCTAAAAGTCTTAGAAGAAAGACAGCTTCCCATTGAAAATTTTTACGTTATGGCCTCCAGTCGCTCCGCAGGAAAAACCATCACCTTCAACGGAAAAGATTATATCGTTGAAGAATTGACAGAAAACTCTTTTGATAAACCCATTGATATTGCTTTATTTTCTGCAGGTGGCAGTACAAGCGAAAAATTTGCGCCTATTGCAGCAGCCCATGGATGCATTGTAATAGATAACAGCTCTCAATGGCGTATGGATCCAGAAGTTCCCCTGGTTGTACCGGAAGTAAATCCTGAGGATATTTCTTGGCACAAAAACATTATTGCAAACCCTAACTGCTCTACAATTCAGGCAGTGGTTGCATTAAAGCCTTTGGATGACAAATATAAAATTAAGCGTGTTGTATATTCAACCTATCAGGCAGTTAGCGGTGCAGGTCTTGCCGGTTGGATGGATCTTGAAAACGGCTTAAAGGGCGAGGAACCCAAAAAATTCCCTCACCCTATTGCAAATAACTGTTTACCACATATTGATGTTTTCTTGGAAAATGGATATACAAAAGAAGAAATGAAGATGGTAAACGAAACAAGAAAAATGCTTCACAATGATGACTTGAAAGTAACAGCTACCACCGTACGCGTACCTGTTTTTAACTCCCACAGTGAATCCATTAACTTGGAGTTTGAAAAACCCTTTGCGTTAGATGAGTTAATCGAAACATTGAAAAATGCACCTGGCATTATTTTGCTGAATGACTCTAATAACAATGAATATCCTTTGGCTGTCAGCGCGACAGGTCGCGATGAAGTTTTTATCGGCCGTATTCGCCGTGATGAAAGTGTTGAAAACGGCGTAAACATTTGGGTAGTTGCCGATAACATCCGCAAGGGTGCCGCAACAAACGCAGTTCAAATTGCAGAAGAAATTATTAAAAATATGAACGCATAACTATATCCTATAACAAAAATTTTGGAGGTGCTTGCATTATGTCAATTTTTACAGGTGCTGGTGTTGCTTTGGTTACACCTACATTCCCCGATGGTACTGTTAATTTTGAAAAAATGAAAGAACTGATCGAATTCCAGCTTTCCAACGAATCTGATGCACTAATTATTTGTGGTACTACCGGTGAAGCATCTACTTTGTCCGATGAGGTACAAATCGAATGTGTGCGTTTTGCCGTTGAAGTTACAAATGGCCGTGTGCCAGTCATTGCCGGCGCGGGCAGCAACGACACTGCCCATTGCATCGAATTGGCAACAGCTTGTGAAAAAGTAGGGGCTGACGCTGTTTTACTGGTAACCCCTTATTATAACAAAGCAACACAAAAAGGGTTAATTCTGCATTACACGGCTGTAGCGGAAAGCATCTCAATTCCTATTATTCTGTATAATGTTCCCGGTCGTACCGGATGTAATATTGCACCAAAAACAGTTTTGGAGTTATCTAAAGTAAAAAATATTGTTGCTGTGAAAGAAGCAAGCGGAAACCTATCTCAGATAGCTGAAATTGCCTCCCTGATTGGCCCTGATTTTGATATTTACAGCGGCAATGATGATCAAATTCTGCCAATTCTTTCTTTAGGCGGAAAAGGCGTTATTTCTGTCCTATCCAATGTTGCTCCAAAGCAAACCCATGATATGGTTACAAAATTCCTGGGCGGCGACGTTAAGGGCGCAATTGATTTGCAGTTAGGTGTAATCGAGTTAATTTCTGCCCTGTTTTGCGAAGTAAATCCTATTCCTGTTAAAACCGCCTTAGATTTAATGGGTTACGAAGTTGGTCCTTGCCGTATGCCCCTTTGTGCTATGGAAGATAAAAACTTGGAAACTTTGAAAAAAGCAATGAAAAATTATGGTTTGATTTCGTAAAAATTCCCTTGCGGCAAAGGATAAAACTTTGCCGCATTTTAACAAATTAAATTATGTACAAGCTTTAAAAATGATCTATTACAAAAGGCGACTGTCATCAGTCAATGAAATAAACCGACTTTTTGACGCAAGAACATTGTAATTTCCAATTCTTGGTTCAAAGAGCAGTGATAAAGGTTTGATTTTAAAGGAGTGTAAAATATGATTAAAATTATCATGCATGGCTGCGGTGGTAAAATGGGACAGGTTGTAGCCGAAATTGTTGCAAATGATGATGCCTGCCAAATCGTTGCCGGCATTGATCCAAGAGTGCCCGAGGCTAGCTTCCCCGTTTTCCCCACACCTGCAGATTGTAATGTTGCTGCTGATGTAATAATTGATTTTTCCACAGCTATCGCTGTACCCGCTTTATTGGAGTTCTCAAAGACAAAAAACATTCCTGTCGTTGTTTGTACCACCGCCCTCAACGATGAAACCACGGCATTACTGCAAGAAACTTCCAACAGTGTGGCTGTGTTAAAATCTGCAAATATGTCTATCGGCGTAAACCTACTGCTTGATCTGGTTCAAAAAGCTGCGCAAGTGTTGTATGACGCAAATTTTGATATTGAACTTGTAGAAAAGCATCATAATCAGAAAATTGATGCACCCAGTGGTACCGCAATGGCACTGGCAAATGCAATCAACGATGCTATGGATCAGCAATTCCACTACGTATATGACCGTTCGCAAACAAACGAAAAAAGAGACCGCAAGGAAATCGGTATTCATGCTGTACGTGGAGGTAATATTGTAGGGGATCATGACGTAATTTTTGCCGGCAGAGATGAAGTTATCGAATTAAGTCATCGTGCCACCTCTCGTGAAGTTTTCGCAGTAGGTGCCGTAAAAGCAGCAAAATATCTGGCATTCAAAGGTCCAGGGCTTTATTCCATGAAGGATGTTTTAGCATAAATGATACCCCCTATAACAAATTTAAAATCCACCACCAAAGGATTTTTCCTTTTAGTGGTGGATTTCTAACTTAATTATAAATTTCTTTTTTGAATACATGATTCCTCTATTATCGGGAATCCAAGCTTATCAAAAACATATAAATGCGAAAAATTTCAATACAAGGTAAGCAAAGCCTTCCCCATATTGTCTTCGCATTTCTTCTGTTCAATCAAAAACCTTTCCAGAAGACTTATTGTTTTTCTGCCTTCAACTGATAAATACAATCCACTCGCTCCCCAATGGTTGGAGGCAAAGAATCTCCGGTTAAGATAATATCCATATACTCAGGGCGTCGATCCAATAACTCATCTAACTGCTCCGCAGATAGGAACCCTTTTTTAATGCACTCTAAAATTCCGTCCAAAAGAAGCATTTCGCATTCCCCTGTATCCACAATTTTTCTGGCAAAATTAAAAGCATTTTTTATTTCGCTACTCATTTCCCTGAGAGCCGACTCATCAAGTTCTTGCTCTTCCCGTTGTTTTTCAAAACGGAAAATACGAAAATCAGGCTCCAGTTTTTTTAAAAGCTCAATTTCTTTCGTATTATGATAATCCATAAACTGTATCATCACAACACGCATATCATCGCCAATAGCCCTCAAGCCTCTACCAACAGCCACACAGGTTTTTCCCTTGCCTGCGCCGTAATAAACGGAAATCTGTCCTTGTCTCACTTTAATTCAACTCCTGCTATTCTTCGGTTGTATTTTCTACAGCATCTGTTTTTTCATCAGCATGGGGAATTTCTATTTTAGACACAGAAACTTCATAGGCGATACGTTCTTCAATCATTTCGCCCATCTTTTTCTGATAAGTTCTGCTTTGTATTCTACCCCAAACTTTAATGTTCGCGCCCACTTTAAGGTTTGCCATATATCTAGCATTACGCCCCCATACGATACAAGGAATATAATCGGATTTGTTATATGCACGGTTTACTGCAACCAAAACATCTGATATTTCCCGACCAAACGGGGTCTTTCTATAAATTGGCTCTTTGCAGATAAATCCATTCAAAAAAATTTGATTAATATTCTTTTTTTCCTCTTCAGCTAAAATACAGATCTCTCTGGCAAAAACAGTAAGCACAAGTCTATTCTTCCTACTATTGTAGTTATTATAACTGCGAAGTTGTCCAAGAATATCCACACAAACACCAATTTTCAGCTGATCTTTGTCTATCAATCTTTCCGAAACGGTGATCGGAAGGATGTCAGCCTGATCGCTAAGACGCTCAGATGCTATCTTAAACGTATAGAAGCCCTCTCCATAAACCTCGTGGCTAAACACACATTCCTCCACGATTTTACCGGCAATGGCAACATTGTTGTTTTCCGGCAATCCATCCATATGCATCACTTTCTCCCCTTTTCTATGCCGATTTTTTTCCTCGGCAATGCTTCCTTCTGTATTTCAGTTTACGCAAAAAAACAAACCTTTAGAAGTCCAAATGTAAAAAAACTCTTTTAGACCTTCTTCAGGTACATTTTGCCGTAGTCATAACCATCATTGTCAGAGGTCTGAAGCTTCTTTTCCATTACGGAAAATAAACCCTATCTTCACGCAATCAATAGCTACGATCATAGAGTAATCTTTTGTTTTGTATATTAATGGCTCCCCATTTTTCTTAACAATCACTGCTTCGACTTTTTTGTTGTTCTCCAACCAATAACAGAGGAAGTAAAAATCATCAACCTGACGCACTGTCCATTCTAACTCTAAAAGAGGCTTTAAAAAGAAATCCCTCTCGCAGCCAAATAAATCGGCCACCTTTTTGCTTGCCTGTACAAATTCCTGTACTGGTTCTTTTCCCTTCGCCATACCTTCCTCCACATAACCAAAAATCTTATATACTTATGGTAATGATTTCTAAACGACTTGTCAATATAAACATTTCTTTTGTGCAACAACCTTTTTCTGTATTATAACAAAAAAGTAGGAAATGTCAAAAAAACCGACTTTCCCACTATATTCTTTGTATTTTAATTTTTACTCATAATGTCTTTCAAATAATTTCCTGTAAAAGACTGCACCACCAAACAAATTTCTTCAGGCGTTCCCTTTGCAATAATGGTTCCACCCTTATCTCCGCCCTCAGGTCCTAAATCGATGATGTAGTCTGCCGTTTTAATCACATCAAGATTATGTTCAATGACTACCACAGTATTTCCACCCTCTGTCAGGCGTTGAATTATTTGTACCAATTTATGCACATCAGCAGTATGCAGTCCCGTTGTCGGCTCATCTAAAATATACATCGTCTTTCCTGTACTTTTTTTGCTCAGCTCCGTTGCCAGTTTTACCCTTTGTGCTTCCCCTCCGGAAAGTGTGGTGGAGGATTGCCCCAACTTCACATAGGATAAACCAACATCATAAAGGGTCTGGAGTTTTGTCCTAATACGAGGAATATTTTCAAAGAAGGCCAATGCCTCTTCCACCGTCATTTCTAATACATCGGCGATAGTCTTGCCTTTATACTTTACCTCCAACGTTTCACGATTATACCGTTTCCCTTGACAAACTTCACAAGGTACATAAATATCCGGCAAAAAGTGCATCTCAATTTTTATAATTCCGTCTCCGGCACAGGCTTCACAACGCCCACCCTTAACATTAAAACTAAATCTGCCTTTTTGATAGCCTCTCATCTTTGCCTCCGTAGTCTGGGCAAATACATCACGGATCATATCAAAAACCCCCGTATAGGTGGCAGGATTGCTTCTCGGTGTACGCCCAATGGGAGATTGGTCAATATCAATTACCTTATCCAGCTTTTCATGTCCAACCATATCTTTATGGACACCTGGTCTTAGCTTTGCACGGTTTAGGTCTCTTGCCAAACGCTTATATAATATTTCGTTGACCAAGGAGCTTTTCCCTGAACCGCTGACCCCGGTAATACAGGTAAATACACCTAAAGGAATTTCCACATCTATATTCTTCAAGTTGTTTTCCGTTGCACCTTTAATTTTAATTACATTATCAGATGAGAAGGTTCTGCGTTCTTTCGGCACCTCAATTTTCTTTCTGCCACTGAGGTAATCACCCGTAATAGAGCGTTCACAAGCCATAATTTCTTCTGCACTGCCAACACAGAGCACCTCACCGCCATCTGTCCCTGCCCCCGGGCCAATATCTACAATACAATCCGCCGCAAACATGGTATCTTCATCATGCTCAACCACAATCAACGAATTACCAATATCCCGAAGATGCTGTAATGTTTTCAGCAACTTGTCGTTGTCCCTTTGATGCAAGCCAATACTGGGCTCATCCAATATATACACAACCCCAACCAAGCCCGAGCCGATTTGGGTAGCTAATCGGATTCTTTGCGCTTCCCCTCCTGAAAGCGTTCCTGCGGTACGGGAAAGCGTTAAATACTCCAGCCCCACATCCATCAAAAAACCAATCCTCGCATTGATTTCCTTTAAAATTCGCAGACCAATCATTTCTTCCCTTCCACTGAGTTGAAGATTTTGGAAAAAATTTTGTATTTCAGCCACAGAAAGTTCTGTTAACTCAGAAATATTTTTTCCTCCTACGGTAATAGCTAGAACTTCAGGACGCAAACGCTGTCCATGACAGACAGGGCACTGTATGTTCGTCATAAATTCTTCATATTCTCCGCGCATAGTTTCCGAAGTTTCGTTATATCTGCGCAGCAAATTTGGAATTAAACCGTCAAAATCATAATCGTAGGTACCTGTTCCACGATAATTGGTATAAGTAATACGGATTTTTTCTCCACCTGTTCCATAGAAAATAATTTTTCGTATATTATCCGGGAGCTCACGAAAAGGTATATCCAGAGAAAAATTATATTTTTCTGCCAAAGCCTCAAACAACACACGACTCATGCTGTCCTTTGCAGAAATGGAATTATAGCCGGGAGCAACAATGGCTCCCCCTAAAATGCTAAGACTGTCATTGGGAACAATCAGACCTTCATCAAATTTCATCTGCATCCCCAAACCTGTACAGGTAGGACAGGCGCCACTGGGGTTATTAAAAGAAAATAAACGAGGTTCAATTTCCATTAAATCAATGCCACAATCAGGGCATGAGAAATTTTGGCTAAATACCAATTCCTCCTCCCCTTGATTCACATCCACCACCAAAAGTCCGCCGGTTAAAGCTGATACGGTTTCTATGGACTCTGTCAAACGCTTTTGAATTCCTTCTTTTATTACCAAACGATCCACTACAATTTCTATCGTATGTTTTTTGTTTTTTTCCAGTTCGATTTTTTCCGATAGGTCGTATAAAAAGCCATCTACACGGACACGAACATATCCGCTTTTTTTCGCATCTTCCAAAAGCTTAACATGAGTTCCTTTTCTCCCCCGAACCACAGGGGCAAGAAGCTGTAACTTTGTGCGCTCAGGCAACTCTAAGATACGGTCTACAATTTGGTCTATGGTTTGCTTTTTAATCTCTTTTCCACATTTTGGGCAATGGGGAATACCAATACGGGCATATAGCAAACGTAAATAGTCATAAATTTCCGTTACAGTTCCCACTGTAGATCGGGGATTATGACTAGTTGTCTTTTGATCTATAGAAATCGCAGGAGAAAGACCTTCGATTAAATCAACATCCGGCTTTTCCATCTGCCCTAAAAATTGACGTGCATAAGAAGACAAAGATTCAACATAACGTCTCTGCCCCTCTGCATAAAGGGTATCAAAGGCCAGAGAGCTTTTGCCCGAGCCGCTGACTCCCGTAAATACAACCAGTTTATCTCTTGGGATAGTTAGATCCACATTTTTTAAATTATGCTCCCTAGCTCCCCGAATTACAATTTTATCCTTCATAGTTCCTCCTAAAGGCGGAAATACCGTCTATCATTCTTCCAACATTTTTTTCAATTCCAATACCCTATCTCTCAGCTCTGCCGCACGCTCAAATTGTAACTCCACAGCCGCTTGTTTCATTTCTTTATTCATCTTTTGCAAAAGCTTCTTTAATTCCTCTTGGCTCATTGACTCAGGGTCCTTATCCAAACCAAACTTCTGCTTTTCCGTAGCAGTTTTGCTAATTTGAATAATATCATGAACCTTTTTTTGAATGGTTTGAGGCACAATACCATGGGCATCATTATAGGCTTCCTGAATACTGCGGCGTCGGTTCGTTTCCGTAATGGCCTTCTCCATGCTTTCCGTCATCACATTGGCATACATAATTACCCTGCCTTCCGCGTTTCTTGCCGCTCTGCCTACAGTCTGAATCAAAGAGGTCGCCGAACGCAAAAAGCCCTCTTTATCCGCATCCAAGATGGCAACCAGGCTCACTTCCGGAATGTCCAGCCCTTCACGCAGCAAGTTTATGCCTACCAAAACATCAAAAACATCCAAACGCAAATCTCGAATAATCTCCAATCTCTCCAATGTATCAATATCCGAATGAAGATACCGTACCCGAACACCGGCCTCACGCATATAGTCCGTCAAACGTTCCGCCATCTTCTTCGTAAGCGTGGTTACAAGCACCTTTTGCCCGGCGGAGGTTGTTTTCTTCACTTCAGTCATCAAATTATCTATCTGCCCTTCAATGGGACGAACTGAAATTTCCGGGTCTAAAAGTCCGGTAGGGCGAATAATCTGCTCTGCAATTTGTTCCGAATGCTCCTTTTCGTACACAGAGGGCGTGGCGGAAACAAATAATAATTGGTTAATTTTACTTTCAAATTCCGGAAACTTTAATGGACGGTTATCCAAAGCAGAGGGCAGACGAAAGCCGAAATCCACTAATGTCGTCTTTCTGGACCTATCTCCTTCATACATCCCTCGAATCTGAGGGATGGAAACATGAGACTCATCCGCAATAATCAAAAAATCATCAGGGAAGAAATCAATCAGCGTAAAGGGGGTACTCCCCGCCTCCCTTAAAGACAAATGACGGGAATAATTCTCAATCCCCGTGCAAAATCCCATTTCACGCATCATTTCAATATCATAATTTGTTCTTTGCTCCAATCGTTGGGCTTCCAACAGCTTGTCCTCTCTGCGAAGCTCATCTAAGCGATTTTTAAGCTCCGCTTCAATACGTTCAATAGATTGAGTCAGCTTCTCTCGAGATGTTACATAGTGAGAAGCGGGAAAAATAGAGATATGCGCTCTTGTCCCTAAAATTTCTCCCGTCAAAACATCTATTTCCGTTATTCTTTCTATCTCATCTCCAAAAAATTCAATCCGAACGGCATGTTCCGATGAACCGATAGGGAAAATTTCCACCACATCCCCTCGCACACGAAAAGAACCTCTTTCAAAATTCATATCATTTCTGTCATACTGCATTTCGATTAAGCTACGCAGCACCTCATCACGATCCTTTTCCATCCCCGGGCGTAAAGAAAGCATCATTCCATAATACTCCTCGGGGTCACCTAAGCCGTAAATACAAGAAACACTGGCAACAACGATAACATCTTCCCTCTCTACCAGAGCCGCCGTTGCAGAGTGCCGTAGCTTATCAATTTCATCGTTAACGGAAGAATCCTTTTCAATATAGGTATCTGTACTGGGAACATATGCCTCAGGCTGATAATAATCATAGTAGGAAACGAAATATTCCACTGCATTATCGGGAAAAAACTCTTTCAACTCATTATAAAGCTGTGCCGCAAGGGTTTTATTATGAGCAATCACAAGGGTAGGCTTTTGTAATTTTTCAATAATATTTGCCATGGTAAAAGTTTTACCACTCCCTGTAACGCCCAGCAGTGTTTGAAATCTCTTACCTTCTTGAAAACCTTCCGCAAGCTTTTCAATTGCTTGCGGTTGATCTCCCGTAGGCTTATACTGAGATTGAACCTTAAATTCCATTTTTTCACCTCCGAAAAAATTCGTCTATGTTCAAAATAATCATTCGTTTTTATTTATAATAAATTTTGTGCAACAATAAAATTTCCCATTGCAATTTAATAGACAAATTAGCTTTGCTTATCTGCAAATTATAACACATATGTTTCAAAAAGTATAGCACAAAATACAAACATTAGTTCTAAATTCCCTATTTTAGGGAAAGTAAATTCTCTTTTCAAGTAACATTGCAAACCGTTCCTCCCATTCCCTAGGAGATTTCTACTTTTATCTTTTGAGACCATCATTTATGGAACTTCCTTACTTAAGCCTTCAATTTCATCTTGTCCCTTTTTCTACCTAAATAAATTACAAAAATTAAATTTTATCCGATTCTTGAAAATAGACTCCCAAATCCGACAGAATAAGAATTCGTTCACAAAAAAATAGTATCTACATTTCTCTTTGCAGATACCATTAATAGCCTTGGCTTATCTCAAATTTTACATTCGAAATCATCACAAATTTCTACTCAACATAATTTTTCATCACGATATTTAACAGAATCGGCGTAATAAACACCGTTGCAACAATAGCCAATATTAAGGCCGGAAAGACTTCTTGGGATACCATATGCAGAGAAAGTCCCTTTTGCGCAACCATTAAAGCAACCTCACCTCTGGAAACCATACCCACCCCAACGCCTAAAGCCTGCTGTGTTGTCATTTTGCACAGTTTTGCTGCACCGCCACAACCAATTACTTTTGTCGCCGTTGCAATAATAAAAACTAACAAAACAAAAATCAAATCACTCTTATTTAGCCCTGTAACATTCGTATTGATCCCAATGCTTGCAAAAAAAACAGGGGAAAAGAAAAGAAAAGACGCAACAGAAATTTTATCGGTCACAAATTCTCTGGTTTTCGTAATATTGCAAAGTGTCAATCCGGCAAAATATGCACCCGTAATATCTGCTACGCCGAAATATTTTTCGGCAATATACGACATTAAAAAGCAAAATGCCAAAGACCAAACAACAACACGCTTACTTTTTCCGTGATGCTTATTCAGCATTTTAAATGCATAATGCACAATCATTCCTACAATTGCCACAAATATGAAAAAGCCTCCAATTTTAGCCAAAACAACGAGTGGATGTCCGGAACCGCCCTCGCTCAAACCGGAAATAACTGACAATACGATAATCCCGATGACATCATCAATAATCGCTGCTCCAATAATTGTTGTACCAACCTTTGTTTTTATCTTGCCCATTTCAATGAGGGTTTCAACGGTAATACTAACAGATGTTGCAGAAAAAACAACACCCACAAATATGGTTCTGATCATATTCATGTAATTCATACCATCTTCATAAAAGAAGTAATATAGGCCACCACAAAGAAGAATAGGCAAAATTACACCTAAGGACGCAGCAAACAGTGAAACGCCTCCAGCTTTTTTCAATTCCTTTATATCTGTACCCAACCCTGCGCTAAACATCAGCATAATTACACCGATTTCCGAGGCAGTCATTAAAAAATCCGTTTCCTGAATGATCCCAAAGCCGCTTGGCCCAAGAATGACACCGGCTGCCAAGGCACCTAAAACCTGAGGTAAATTAATTCTCTCCGTCATTAAACCACAAATTTTAGTAGAGAATAGTATTAACGCCAATACAAGTAAAAAACTATAAGACTCCATGTAATAATCATCTCTTTTCTTTGGTTTCATCAAATAAAACCAATTATTGGTTTTGGTGAAATTATAAACTTTGATTTTTCTTTTTTCAAGTAATTTTAATGAGATCCAAATAAAGATGTCTGCTCATAAAAACGCAACATTAAGTTTTTTTTGTTATTTTAATTCTTTTTTAATGGTAATAACTATAAATTTTGGTGCTTTTTTAAATCAATTTTGTCTTTTACTTTCTTTTGTTTCAATGTTTTAATCAAAATACATTTATATTTCCATATATTCATCGATTTATACAAAATTAAAATATCTGAGTTTGATTAATTTTTTCTAATTTATTACAAACAAATTAAAAAAACTATAGAAATCACTGTTTTCCAACAAATAAATTACTATATAAGCTGTCATGCTTTGCAAAAATTAATTTCAAAAATAATCTAAAACATCGTTTCCATGTTTATTCCTAAGGAAATTCAGGGTTCTGCCTTCTTAACTATTACTTATATGCTGGTAAATTTAAAATGACAATAAAAAACTCCTCTTATTGATTTTCAATAAAAGGAGTTGCTTTTGATTATTCAACAATTTCACCTTGTGTAGAAATTGTTACTACCTGCCAAGGAAGAAACTTTCCGCTATTTTGCAGCGCAGTTTTCACTGCCATTTCGATTCCCCCGCAGCATGGAACCTGCATTCTTACAACGGTCACACTTTTGATTTCATTTAACATAATAATTTGCTGAAGTTTTTGGGCATACTCTACCATATCCAGTTTTGGACAGCCGATGAGGGTTATTTTATTTTTCATAAATTTATTATGAAAATCTCCATAGGCATAAGCAGAACAATCTGCAGCGATTAATAAATTTGCACCTTCATAATATGGTGCCTGCGTGGGTGCCAATTGAATTTGAACAGGCCATTGTCTAAGCTGAGATTTTGCAGTTTCTCCCTTAGGCTGTTGGATTTTCACTGCTTGCGTTTCCAGCGCTCGGGGCTGACTGCCTGGGCAGCCGCATGAATGCGCCTTCTCCTCCATATTTTTCTTAACCGCTTCCTCATCATAGGGCAATGCTTCTCTCTCTACAAATTGGATAGCCCCCGTAGGGCAAGTGGGCAAGCAATCCCCCAGGCCATCACAGTAATCATCTCGAATCAGTTTCGCTTTTCCTTCAACCATAGCTATGGCACCCTCATGGCACGCCGTAGCGCATAATCCGCATCCATTACATTTATCTTGATTTATTTCAATAATTCTTCTTTTCATCTTCTCTACCCCCAATATATTTTTAATTTGTTTTCTGTTTTTATTTTCTTCTTGTCTTTCTGAATAAAGAATACTATAATAAGCATAAAAATTCTGTTGTAAATACAACAAAAAGGTGGTTTTTATGAATTACTTTTCTATATTAAAAAAATCTCCTCTCTTTTCAGGCATAGAAATCAATGATATTCAGTCTATGCTTGGCTGCCTTGACGCCGTAGAAAAAAAATATTCTAAAAATGAAATAATTCTTCGACAGGGCGAAACTATTGACTATATGGGGCTTGTTTTATCAGGTTGCGTGCATATTGTAAAGGATGATTTTTGGGGCAATCGAACCATACTAAGTGATATCACCCCTTCTCAAATGTTTGGGGAATCCTTCGCCTGTACGATTCAAGAGGACTTAACCGTCAGCGCTCTTGCCGTAGAGGCAACTACTGTTTTATTTTTGGATATCAAGCGAATATTAAACACCTGCTCCTCCGCCTGTGTATTTCATACCCGTTTGATTCGGAATTTGCTTTCTGTTTTGGCAGAAAAAAATTTAATGTTAACGGGAAAAATCGAACATATAACAAAAAGAACAACCCGAGAAAAATTACTTTCTTATCTTTCCGCTGAATCTTTAAAAGCAAGTTCTTCCACGTTTCAAATTCCTTTTAACCGTCAGCAGCTGGCTGAATATTTAGCGGTGGATCGCAGTGCCATGTCACAAGAGCTTTCTAGGCTGCAAAATGAGGATTATTTAACGTATCACAAAAATACATTCCGTTTAAAAAATAATTTTACGCAATAAAAATTAGTATTGCTCTTTATAAAAATGCACATCGAATTCCAAAGAAACTCATTCCAATATGTTCCTACATAATTAGGATTGACTGTGTAATAATATTAGTGCAACACAAAAACACAGTTATTTCAAGGAGGTAATTAAAATGAGTGGATCTTCTAACAGCACAAGCAACAAAATGAACGTACCTGAAGCTAGAGCAGCTATGGAACAGTTCAAATATGAAGTAGCAAATGAAATCGGCGTACCTTTGAAAAAGGGCTACAACGGCGACTTAACATCCGCACAGAACGGTTACGTTGGCGGCTATATGGTTAAAAAAATGATCGAAGCTCAGGAAAGAGCAATGGCAGGCAAAACTCAGGGCTAATGAAACGCTCATGTTTCGCTGACTTAATTACAATTGGATAGAATAAGCGATTGGATTGTCTCTCAAATCATTTGTATGAGGCAAAAGAAGAGCCTGAAGTAAACTTACTTCAGGCTCTTCTTCATGATTTTCAAAAACACTTTAATTCCAGACTCCCAGTAAATAAATTTATAAAAATAATGAATCAATTCCAACCAACACGCTTAACAGTTCTTTCGATTGTGCATATAATAAAGTACCGGATTACATAAAAATATAATGCAAAAATTTTATGTAAAACTCCCCTTTTACCGCAATCACAAAACCATAACAATTGACCAAGGCACCCCCTATAAAAACAACGAAACTGCACAATAAATTAAAAGTAAAGACATCACCATATTGATTACCTTTGCATGACGAGAAAACAATCGCCTGAACACAGAACCAAATACAGCCCAACAAAGATTAAAAAAACAACCGATTGAAGCCAACAACACAGCAAAGCCAAGAAGCTTTATTGGACTATCATGAAAATAGGGTAATATGTAAGATTCCATGGAAACCATCCCATAAATATAAATTTTGGGGTTAATAAACTGTAACAGCAAGCCAGACAAAAACCCATTTTTGACTTGCTTTTCTCCAATTTCTCCTGTTCTTTTCCATGTATTATATGCCAAATAAAGCATATATGCCGCTCCAAGCATAAGCATAGGCGTTTTAATAAGAGGCATTAACGCATTTAATACACTGCTTAACACAGTACAAATGATCATGACCGACGAAAAGCCTACCCAAATCCCCAAATTGAAAGGATAAGATTTTTTCAGTCCCACTCGTCCCGCATTTGACATAGACATAATATTGTTGGGTCCCGGCGTAGCTGTGGTGATTACCGCATACGTCAAAAAATTAATCCAATG
Source organism: Anaerotignum sp. (assembly GCF_030625865.1). Classification (GTDB taxonomy): domain Bacteria; phylum Bacillota; class Clostridia; order Lachnospirales; family Anaerotignaceae; genus Chakrabartyella. Next base: position 50,256 of record NZ_DAOUQB010000012.1, read on the forward strand.
AAACATAAACAGTACCTCCCAATTTTTATCTTTTGTATATTCACCAAATTTAGATTTCAACAGAATATCAACTTTTTTTGGTGAAACTTCTGTATTCAATTTATTTAGTATCTTTAAATTTTTTACATTGTACTTGAACAAATACATAATGTCAATATAATCTTTCTTTTTCATGGTTCAAAAAATCCAGAAATTTTAACCGTTTTTTCTGATTTCTTTTAACTTATAGATACTTTAGAAACACTTTTCGGGGGGAGACCTATGAAAGCTGGAATTACAGAAATTAATTTATTGGGGATTATATTGTTTGTTGTCATGATTTTTGATGGCAAACTATCAGGTCGCGGACTGAATAATAATCGTTCTTTATATAAAGTGGTGATTTTCTTTTTAATCTCCTTGATAGCAGGTATCCTTTTTAATTTTACAGGGAACATGACCTCACAAGCTACTTACTATGTTCATTTTTTTATCACCATTGCTTTTCTTCTTTTTTCATCAATAAGTGGTTATTTTTGGCTTATTTTTATTTGCCATGAACTCCGTCAGGATATACCATGCAGTCTTTCCATCCGAATTCTATCATCCATGCCGATTGTTTTTTTGTCTGTAATGGTTCTCTGCTCACCTTTTACGCATTGGATCATCTATGTTAATGAAAAAAATCGGAACACCCAAAGTGATTTGTTTTTTTTGCAAAATATTATTGTTTATGGGTATATCTTCACGGGTGCAATTGCCTCCTTTATTCAGTTTAGAAAAGACTTTGACTTAGAAAAACAAAAAAACTCCATGCATCTGTTTATTTACTCTCTTCTACCTTTATTCGGAAAAGGAATAGAGACTATATTTCCAAAAATTCATGTTGCTACCACTACTATAATCATTTCCATTGTGATGTTTTTTCTGGGTAGTATGAAAAAAGAAATTCAGTTAGATTCTTTGACACAGTTGAATAATCGCAGGCAATTTGAACAATATTTGCAAAGAATCACAAAATCTTCAAACCAGAAAAAAATTTTTTTAATCTTCTTTGATATTAATAACTTTAAAAAAATAAATGATACTTTTGGTCATATGGAAGGCGACAAAGCCCTGATTATTGTTGCACAAGTCCTAAAAGACATTTTTTCCAATACAAAAGCATTTCTTTCCAGATATGGCGGAGACGAATTTGCTGTAATATTGGCAAAGGAAGAAGGTGAAGTTCTGCCTTACCTTCAAAAAATTGATGTCTCTCTGGTTGAAATTTCTGGGAATTTACCATATACCCTCTCCTTAAGTGTAGGTTATTCCATCTACGGTGAGGAAGACGCAACATCAATTGAAACATTTGTGCAGGCAGCCGATAAAAAAATGTACTGCGATAAAGAAGAAAAAAAGAAAACCCAATGCTAGAACACCTTCACAAATTTAGACCTCTTAATTTATTTAGATTCTCCATGGGATTTTTTAAAAAAAGAACACCCAATAATACCTTATGGTATCTTGGATGTTCTTTTTTTACCGAAATATGATAAAATACATTTTAAAACCGAGGATTTTCTATGGCCTCTATTTAACACCAAAGCTTCATCATGCGCTGAAGCATCATATGTACACTTGCCTTTTCCACAGATTCAGAAGCAATTAAATCCGTTCTGCCTGCTTCCTTACCGTCCAAAATATAGATCAATTCACCAACCTTGGAGCCTTGGGCGATAGGCGCCTTAACAATAGGTAATATTTCCTGTTTTGTTTCCCACTCTCCCTTACTCTCCTTACTCATCAGTACAGAAATTTCATCTTTCACAACAGCATTTATGCTTTCCTTCATTCCTTTTTCCACAGGAATCATACCCATATCCTGACCAACAGGATAGCCTTTCTCTACAGTATAGTTTGCAAAGCCATAATCAAATAGCTTCATCACCTCTTGAAAGCGAATTTTATAATCAGGGGCTGCCATAACTACGCCAATTAAGCCCAAGTCATTTCGCTCCGCTGTACCCGACAAACAATACAGAGCCTTGCCTGTAGAACCTGTTTTTAACCCCGTTGCACCTTCATACCATTTAATTAGCTTGTTGGTATTGGTTAAGCCAAACTCCGACTCGCCTTTTTTTGTTTTGTGAGTGATGGTATCCATCCAAGTGGTTGTATATTCTTGGATTTCCGGGAAGTTCTTCATCAACTCTCGACTCATCAAAGCAATGTCGTACGCACTGGAAACATGACCATCTGCATCCAAACCACAGGCATTTATAAAATTGGTGTCCTCCATGCCCAATTCCTTTGCTCTTTCATTCATTTTTTCAACAAATGCTTCTTCGCTTCCGGCAACAAACTCCGACATGGCCACCGCCGCATCATTGGCCGATGCAATGGCAATACACTTGGTCATATCCGCCGCCGTCTGCGTTTCTCCCGGCTCTAAAAACACCTGAGAACCACCCATTGCCGCTGCATGATCGCTGACCTGTACCGTATCTGTCCATTCAAACTTACCATCTGCCTGAGCCTCGTAAATCAGTAATAAAGTCATTACTTTCGTTACACTGGCAAGGGGCATTTGCTCATGGCTGTTTTTTTCAAATATTACAGTACCCGTGGACTGATCCATTAAAACAGCGCTTTTTGACTGTAGTTCTAAACCGCCGCTGCCGCCTTCCTCCGCACAAACAGAAAAGGGCGCCAGGAAACAGAAGAATGCTGTCACTGCCGCCAATATCCTTTTTTTCATGCACGTTCCTCCCCAAAGACTATATTCCTTATTAGTTTATGTCCTCATGGGGATGGATATACCCTATCTTGGTTTTTCTATAATTGAGAAAACTTTTTTTGATAGCTGTAAAAAATCAATGCCCACGTCACAGTCGTATGCCAAAATGTTTACACCGGCTTCCTTTGCCTTTACCAAAGCCTCTGAAAAGGCGGCATCCCGCTCCCAATGGGGATAAAAAACGTTCACACCTTTCATCTGGATGACAAATATAACATAAGCCTCAAAGCCCGCCTCAACTGCTTGAATTAATTCCAAAACATGTTTCCGCCCTCTTAATGTTGGGGCATCGGGAAATCTGCAAATTCCATCCTCCTCCAAAGTAGCCCCTTTGACTTCGATAAACCCTCGGCGTTCTCCCGCCTCAAAGTACAAATCAAAACGGGAATTGCCAAAAACAACTTCACGCCGTAAAACAGAAACCTCTCCAATTTCCCCAATTTTCCCCTCCGCCAAGGCATCGGCAACAACTTGATTTGGTGCCTGGGAATCTATATTTACTAACGTAGACCCCTTATAAACAGAAATCAAAGAGTATTTTGTTTTACGTTCAGGGTTTTGAGCAGGTTCTAAATAAACCTTAGCACCTTCTTGCAATAATTCCCTGCAACGCCCCGTATTTTTCACATGAACCTGCGTTTCTTTCCCTTCCAAAAGCACAAAACCTGAAAAACGATTCTCCCGACGTAAAAAAACAGCTTCTCTTATATTTTCATAAATCATAATATAATCTCCATTTGAAAAGAACCCCCTGTCTTATAAAACATTCCCGGAATGCTAAATCACCAATCCAAGCTAGAATCATAAAATGGAGTTCTTTGCTTTGTAACATGTATTTTTATGTATAAGGAGGAAACCCTCCTTTTTAATATTAATAATTCTCTGCCTTTCTTTCAAAATACCCCTGTGGATACATACATACATGGCATTTTTTGGGGGGCTCTTTGCCAACATAAACATAACCACAGTTTCTACAAACCCAGACAGTGTTTTCGTCACCTTGAAAAACCTTTTTCTCCTGCAATAATTGCAGTAAGTCCTGATAACGTTCTTCGTGCTCCTTTTCCACCGTGGCGACGTTTTTAAAGAAAGCTGCAATCTCAGCAAAGCCTTCTTCTTTTGCAACTGCTTCCATTTCCTTATATATTTGTGTCCATTCTTCATGCTCGCCATAGGCACCGGCTTTCAGATTCTCCACTGTGTTACCTATGCCCTGAATAAAATTTAAAATTCGCTTTGCATGCTGCACCTCGTTGTCCGAGGTTTCCTGGAAAATGCTTTTAATTTGCTCATAGCCTTCTTCATGCGCCTTTTCCGCATAAAGCCTATAACGGTTTGCCGCCATAGATTCCCCTGCAAAAGCAGAAATAAGATTTTGCTCTGTTTTACTACCCTTTAGCTCCATATAATTTCCCTCCTAAGATGTATTTCCTTCACAGTTTTCCCCAAACTATGAAAAAAATACTTAAAATGGGTAGAAATTCCACTCTGGAGAGCCTTCAAAATTTACATGAATTATAAAAAACATTTTAAATTTTTTTCAGAATTATCTTTAAAACCTTATAAAACCAAGGTGTATTTATATTACAAATCTACCTATAACTGCTAATATACTAATAATTCCTGTAATCAATAAAACGATAGCCAAAACAACAAACAGCCAAAGAACAGCTTTTCCCCATTTGGGTAATGTTTCTTTCTTCGTAGCCAGAGCCCAAATTGCCAAACCTGCTAATATAAGTCCTCCAAATATGGAAATCATCACAAAAATACCAATCAAAAACATTACGCTCATAAATTCTACCTCCATTTTTTCTTTCTTTATTATACCATAGCAATGAAAAAAAGAGTATAAACAAGTATCTCAGGATATAAGAAAATTTGCCCACTATCTTTTTTGAAAGATATTGCAACACCATTTCCTTCTCATTATAAAAAGTTTCGTTGTACTTTTTAAAAAGTTCCTTTATAATAGATGCGATAATAGGTAATAACTTACTATGACCATTTTAAAACTTGAAAGGAGAACTTCTTTTGACAAATCATACAGAGGAACAAATAAAAAACCTTTCGGCAGACTATATTTATCAGCAAGCTGTTGGCAGCCTGCTGTTGCTCTTAATGAGCGCAATGGAGGAGGAAGAAAAAGGTATTACTGCTCTTCCATATGAAATCCATCCGGATATTGCCGAGATCAGAAAAAAAATCCGCACTTATCTCCTTGACTTGGAAGATTTGCTGGAAAGCAATACCCAAGCACGTACCCATGCTTTAGCGGAATGCGTAGATCTAAAAAAACAGCTTTTATCCATTTATGAAATTGTATATAGCTATTTTTCTCAATGGAATATTGTTTCCACCATTATCAGCGATCAAATTGCAATTAGAAAATATAGCGAAGATAAAGTTGCGCAAAAGCAGGTGGAATGGTCTTTATTTTTTGCTGACTGTCATGCCTTTATGGAAAGCGCAGAAACAGCATTGGAGCAAAACAATTATATGGGACAGCTTTTAAAGTGTATCCCTATTTTCATGACCAGAGATAAATTTTATGGTGAAGTAAAACAGTCTTTACACGCTGCTTTTGCAGGAGAAAGCAAAGAATTTGTCGAGAAATCATTGAAAACCTTTGAAGGTTTTTGTTGCCCGGAATCCAATGAACTTTATGGGAAATACTTCGGAGAAATCGCCGAAGTATTGGGGAAAAAACGTATAATTTTGCCCCACAATTTAACAGATGAAGCGCTTGCTACTGCCTATGATGAAATGACTGAACTATTGGACGACTTAGAAAATATCGAAGAATATTTCTCCTGTATTCTTCACGATATCAACTCTTTAATTCTTTTATTCTACCTAACCTATACCTTTGCCGATTTAACACAAAAAGATGTGGTGTATGCCGATTTGTACCACGCAGTATGTGATTTTGTTGGTGGAGAATGGAATTTAGCGGAAAAAGCAGCCTATTTGGATACATTAAACGAGCAGTTAGAACAAGCTGTAGAACCTGTAATCGATCATGCCAATGAAATTGGCCGTAAGGAATACGAACTTTTAAAAACAGTAGGTTCTTTTGAAAACTTTAACGAAGACACCAAAAAGGTTCTTATGACTGAAGAATTTATTCGTGATTGTTTCTTTGGCAATCTTAACGATGAATTGTTCCAGTTTAATCTGCCTCAGGATTTACCCCCTGTTGCCCAGAAAGAAAAAAATAGCTTGATTGAGAAATTTATCGAGAAAACAAGAAACAGCTTTGATACCTTGCCTGTACAAACAAGGAAAATTGCCATGCAAACCCTTTCCAGCGCATTGCCTCCCATTGGCACGGTCAAAGATTTGATGGATCGTATTATGGATGCCATTGACAATGTATCTACCGATGAACAAAGAATTTTAATTGTTGATAAAGTTGGCATGGTTTTTGCCGAACACGGATATGAATCCATTGCCACCCCAGAAGGCGAAGAGGAACACCACCACGATTGCGACTGTGGCCACGAACATCATCACCATGAACACCACGATTGTAACTGTAATCACGACCACCATTAAAACTTTCACATAAGAAAAAGGAGGCGCCTTATGTTTACTTTTAATCACTATAATTTTAATATTTTAAATTTGGAAAAAAGCTTAAAATTCTATGAAGATGCCTTGGGATTAAAGGAAGTCCGCAGATTGGAAGCTCCCGATGGAAGTTGGAAACTGGTTTATCTGGGTGATGGCGTAACCGATTTCAGCTTAGAATTGACCTGGCTTAAAGACCGCACCCAGCCTTACAATTTAGGAGAAAATGAGTTTCATCTTGCCTTTGAATCAGCGGACTTTAATGCAGCTTATGAAAAACACAAAAAAATGGATTGCATTTGTTTTGAAAATCCTGAAATGGGTATTTATTTTATCAATGACCCTGATAATTACTGGATCGAAATAATCCCAAAAAAGTAACCAAGGACAGCAAAATCCCTATCTCCAAGCCCACCTGTTCGAAAAAAAATAAGACCCTTCTTTTTAGAAGGGTTTTTTTGATTCAGAAAGAATTACTCTAATTCTCAAGAAAAACAACCTTTGTCTTCCTATCACTTTTTTATTTGTTTTTCTTTTTGGGTACAGGCAAATCATCCGCGATCTGTCGAACCACACAGGCTAAAAAATCTCTGTCGTCTATATTTTCAATGACATATGATGGTTTTGCCCCTTCATATGCACAACCCATGGGAAAACCCTCAAGATTTTTCTGAGCAGAAGGTGTATTTTTCAAAAACAGCTGATCATCACATACCAAACCAATTACCTTATCATCACAATATAAACAATAATCTCCCATCATTTTGAGATAGCGAATACTTCCCGCTTCCCCCATTTGCTCTGCGATATATTGAACCAATCCTTCATCCGAGGCCATCATTTTTCTCCTTTCTAATCATACCAACGTACTTTTGTGGAAAATTTTATTGTCTATTGTAAAGCATATCACTAGACAGAAAAAAAAACAACTGCCTTTCGGCAGTCGAATTTGGGAGTGGGAATAAGGTTAAATAACCCCTTCCCTGCATAAACCAACAAAAAGAGGGTTTTTCATTGGCTTATTTTTGGAAGCATACATAAAATTTGTTTCTGATACTACAATATCATTATACACAAAAAGGTAAGAAAGACGTATTAATAAAGTGTTAAGGAATTTCCCAAGAAATGGGGAAATCCCGCACTTGCTTTTTACTCTTTTCCTTGAAAAAACAGACTTTTACTCTTCGTAGTTAGTCTCTCTCCTTATATAAGTCCCACGTTCCGCAAAATATAAATGAAGAAAAACAATGTAAATGCTGAAAAGATCATGGAATAAATTAAAAAATCTCCTGCCAATTCATAATCTGCATCAAATTGTATTGCCATCTGATAATTGGTAATGGCTGTGGGTGCAGAAACAAAAATGAATACGGGAATTAAATCAACTCCTCTTAAATGGAGAAGGTATACTGCCGCCCATAAGAAAACTGAAGGCACAATTACCAGCTTTGTGATTAGCCCAACCAGCAATTCCTTCATGTTTCTTTTTGCCGAGCGAAATTCAAACTGCCCACCTAAAAATAGAAAAGCCAAGGGTGTTGCAGTTTTTGCTACATCGTTGCCTGCAGTATGTAAAAAAGTTGGAAAAGGCAACTTAAAAATATAAAATATTAACCCTAAAATGACGCCCCAAATAATTGGGTTTTTCAATGCATTTAAAAAAGCTTTTTTTGCACTAGGTTTTTCTCCCCCCACGTCAGCAAAAGCAGCATAAACAAATACCGCTAAGGTATTTAATATTGGTAAGGTAGCCGCCATAATTGACGTAGCCAAAGTAAGACTTTGGGCACCCCCCAAAGATTTTGAAAATGGTAATCCATACAACATAAAATTACCTCGATACATGCACTGAATCATAACGCCAACCTTCCGGCGTTCCTTAACAAATCTGGGAATCACTATTGTTAATATTCCCACAGATATTAATATAACCCCAATACAGAATAAAATTATTTTCACATAAGTAAAATCAATACTTGCAGCATCATAAAGATTAAAAAATACCAGCACAGGAAACAAGACATTAAAACATAGGGCATTTCCCCTAGCAACAAACTCTTCTGTTAAAATGCCCCCTCTTTTTAGCAAAAAACCCAAAAATACAATACTAAAGGCCGGCGCAACCGCATTAAAAGCAAATATAAGATTTTCCATCCAAACCCCTTCTTTCGACGTTTAAAAGGAGAGGTTTTGCCCGCTCTGATTCCAGATTAAAACGGTTTCTCCCTCTTGCGTATTTTTTTCTACATCCCTTTGCGCCATTTTATAGTACATAAAACGATCGTCCGCGGGTGATGGCAAATGATAAATAACAATTTGTTTCACCTTCAAATACGCACGCAATATTTTTCTACCCTTGGGATGATTATAGAAAATCGGAGTAACAAAAGCAATATCAGCGGTAAAATCTTTTTGCTTTTCAAATTCCTCCTCAAAATAATCCGCATCGGATAAAAATGCAAGCTTCACCCCATCTAAATCCAACCGAAAACATTGATTGGGAACATCATAGTATTTTTTATCCACATGCCTTGTAGTAAACACCTTTAACTTTATTCCTTGTTCCAGTACCGCCTCATTATTTTGATCAAGCTCAATAATCTTATCTGCAAATTCCGCCTCAGCAGCAGCCAAACCCATAGTATCATCAATGGGTGGAAAACAAATCCCTTTGACTTCATTTGCTGCCATGTATTCCATAAAGTACGGCGTATAGTAATGGTCATAATGAGAGTGGGAAAATAATAAATAATCTACATTTGCCAATTCGCCTTTTCCTTTTTTCATTAATTTCCACGCCCAATCAGGCAAATCTGAAAAGTTTTCTCCTAAATCTTTATACAACCCATCTAACATGATTCTAACACCCTTATGAAACACAGCCACTCCGGCGTTAGAGATCAATATTGCATAGCTTTTTTGCTCCATAATTATTCTCCAAATCAGTTTAATATATTATTTTAAAATAAAGGCGGCTAAAAAGCCGCCTCCTAACTTCTGTAACATGGGATATTGCACAAGTCCCCAAAATCTCAAAATGAGCTTTCAAGTGGCATAAAACAAAGTGCTTTTCCGTGTTTATTTCTGCTTTGGTGCAAAAATAAACACTTCTAAATCCTCATCATAGCCTCTGCCCATTTCAACACCATCAACTTCACCAATAATAACATCAACCGTCATAAGTACTTTATTGCCTTCGATCAAGTGTCCACCGTGGCCATTGCCATATTGATCTGTTAAACCATAATGTACATGCAGCAATGTTTCCCCTTTGTCATCATGGCAAATCATACCGGACATATTGACTAATTCGATTGCACCCCTTAAAATTATGGGTTCTCCATATCCATAGCCTGCCTTTTTATCTTTCAGCGGAACTGGATTAAAGAATTGTGCACCATTTAAACTGCCAATACCGCTCAAAATAACACCGTCTTTGATGCCATAATCCTTGCAGATTTTTTCAAGTCCTAAAAGCACATCCTCACCGGGGCTCATTCTTGCAGCAACAATTCTTTTGATATTACCTTGTGCAGATGTAATCATAATTTAGCTCCTCTCTGTCTCTCATATTTCACAAAAATTATTTTAATCAAAGAGAAAAAGCCCTCTGCACAATAGACTTCCATCCGAAAGTCCAAATACAAAGGGATTTTTCTCAGGAACAAGACCGTTCTCTGTGTTCCCTTCATTCAAATATTTTATTTTACTTCTACATCCATATCCCGTTCAAACATTTTCACAAGAGCGCACTGGTCTTCATTAATTAAACCTGCTTCTTCCATTCGATTCATGTAATGTAAAACCAGAGCAGACATAGGAATCTCTACACCCATATCCTCTGCAAGCTTTGCAGCATTTTTCATGTCTTTCTGATGAACTGCGATTCTGGCACTTGCACTAAAATCTCTGCTGATAATTTTAGGGACTTTCAAATCCATAACTGCATTTTGGGCAAACCCGTCCTTAATTGCATTAAACAATACCTCTGGATCTAAGCCGGCTTTTACAGCGAAAGTATATGCTTCAGAAACGGCAATCAAGTTACAACCAACAATCATATTGTTCGCCAATTTTGCCACATCACCGCATCCCGTAGAACCCATGTATGTTACTCTGCTTCCCACGCAGCCAATCAATTCTTCTACTTCATCAAATACTTCCTTGTCACCACCGCACATAACAACCAGTGTGCCTCCAATGGCACCTGTTTCGCCACCGCTGACAGGAGAATCAATCAAAGCCATCCCTGCTGCCTTTACCTCTGGATAGAGTTTGCGAATCACCCCAGGGAAGGTTGAACTGAAGTCCACAATAATTGTCCCTTTTTTACCCTGAGCCATAATCTCACTTACTACACTCTCTACCAATTCATTTTTGGGCAAACACAAGAATATAATCTCACAATTTTCGTATATATCTTTTGCTTCTGACGTAGCAACGCCGCCAGCCTCAGCAAACTTCTGTCGGGAAGCTTCCATAACATCAAAACCAATTACAGGGCAACCGCTTTTTTTAAAAATATTTACGGCCATGGGAAGCCCCATAATACCCATTCCAATAAAACCGACCTTCTTCATAGAGTTTCCTCCTAATTATTTATTGGGAATATGAATTGCTCTCTTTTCGGCCGCCAGTGCCGCTTCTCTTACCGCCTCTGTTACAGTGGGATGGGCATGTATTGTAGCAATGATATCTTCTACCGTTGCTTCCATCCCAATCGCCAATGCACATTCGCCAATCAAGTCTGTCGCTCTGGGGCCAAGAATATGAACGCCTAATACTTCTTTATATTCTTTGCCGATGATAAACTTAATCATACCAATGCCACCGTTCATAATCAAGGACTTTCCGTTGGCCATAAGAGGGAACTTCCCTACCTGGAAGTCCATTCCCATTTCTTTTGCTTTTTCTTCTGTCAAACCAACGCCTGCAAATTCGGGGTCTGTATAAACACAGGAAGGGTTTGTTGCGCCATCATAAACTACATCTTCACCCAAAGCATTTTCCGCTGCAATTTCGCCCTGGGCAGATGCAACGTGAGCAAGCATAACTTTTCCTAAGCAGTCACCGATTGCGTATACATTTGCCAAGCTGGTTTCCATCTTATCGTTTACAGCGATACGACCTCTGTCATGGGCAATACCAACACCATCTAAGTTTAGCGCTTCGGTATCTGTTCTTCTACCCACAGCAACCAATACTTTTTCCGCTGTAAATACTTCAACTTTGCCGCCCACTTCTACGTTTACCTTTGTATTTGCGCCAGCCCCTTCTACAGACTGCACCTTTGCATCCGTCATAATCTTGATGCCTCTGGTTTCCATCATTTTACGAAGCTGCGCTGTCAATTCTCCGTCCATCATCGGTAAAAGTTTGCTCATTGCTTCCACAACGGTTACTTCTGTGCCAAATCTGGAATAAGCAGTTGCCAATTCAATACCGATTACACCACCGCCAATTACCAACAGGCTCTTAGGAACGGTTTCAAAAGAAAGTGCACCTGTAGAATCTACGCAATTTGCATTTTCTTTTACACCGGGAATAGGAGGAACTGCGGGAACAGAGCCGGACGCAATAATAATTTTGTCAAAAGTCAAATTTTCCTTAGAGCCGTCTTCCTTTGTTACAGTCAAAGTATCCTTTGTTGCAAAGGAAGCAACACCTTCAATCACTTTAATCTTGTTGGCTTTCATTAAGCTGGTTACACCGCTTACCAACTGATTTGTGACAGCGCTTTTCTTTGCCTGCACCTTGTTCCAGTCAACACCTTTTACTTCAACGTTGATGCCCAATTCTGCCATGTTTTTTGCTTCAGCCAATGCTTCTGCGGAGTGCAACAGAACCTTTGTTGGGATACAGCCAACATTCAAACAAGTGCCGCCCAGTTTGTTTTTTTCAATCAAAGTTACTTCTCCACCCAACTGTGCTGCACGAATTGCAGTAACATAACCACCGGGGCCACCACCAATTACGGCAACGGTTGTTTTACCGACTTTTTTGGGGACGGGTGCTGCCGCAGGTGCCTGTGCTGCTGTGGGGGCAGGTGCTGCACCGCCAACAACTTCTCCAGCCTGTCCAATATATGCCAAAATACCCTTTACGGGTACATCTTCGCCTTCTTGTGCTACAATTTTGATCAGTGTTCCTTCTGCTTCACTAGCTACTTCACTGGTCAGTTTGTCTGTTGTGATTTCTAAAAGAATATCTCCAACTTTTACGGTATCGCCTTCTTTTTTGACCCACTTGGAAACAGTACCTTCTTCCATGGTCAAGCCAAGCTGAGGCATTTTTACCTCTACTGCCATTTGAATTCCTCCTAATCTTTCTTGTACATAACTTGTACACAACTTTTTTCGTTTTTTAAAAAAAGGGGTTTGAAAAGTTTGGAGAAATCCTCCTTAAAATAATTCTGTAATAAGGAGGACCTCTCACTGGACGTTCTTTATAGAATAATTGAGGGATAGATAATATAAAACTATTTTATAGCATTCTAAATTACACTTCTATAAAGTCGCCCAACTTATTTACTTCAAAGAAAAGTCCAAACCCTTTTCCTTTTATCATTTGTATTTCTTTTGTATGCATTTAAAGTATTTTATCTTTTGTAGTTACGCAAAACAAGACTATATCAAAAATTAAAGTAAGATTTTCATAGGATTTTCCAACAACTCTTTAATTGCCAATTCAAACTTAGCCGCTGTTGCACCATCAATCAGTCTGTGATCGAAAGTAAAGGAAATACGCATAAACTGTCTCTTGGAGATGTTCCCTTCGTCATCCATTACCAATTCATCCTGAACCGCACATACGCCCAGGATACCGGAATCCGGCTGATTTATAATAGGATCGAAGGTTTCTACGCCAAACATACCCAAGTTTGAAATAGAGAATGTAGAACCTTTATATTCGTCCATGCCCAATTTATTTGTTCTTGCTCTTTCAGCCAAATCCTTTGCTGTTGCAGAAATTTCTTCAAGGCTCATTTTGTCAATGTCCTTCAAAACAGGAACAATTAATCCCTCATCCAACGCAACTGCCATACCAATATTAACATGGGCACGTTTGATAATTTGATCGCCGTCCAATGAAACAAGGATGTGCTTGTTGTTTTTCAAAGCCTTTGCAACTGCCTTCAAAATAAAATCATTTACGGAATATTTTACGCCAAGATCTACGTTAATCTGCTTACGGAATTTCATCAAATCTGTTACATCAATCTTCACGTTTTGTGTTACGCTGGGGATTTCTCTGCGAGACTGTCCCATACGTTCTGCAACAACTTTTCTCATTCCTGCTAATTTTTCAACTTCATCGCCATCCATTAAGTCAACGGAACCTGATTTTACTACAGGTGCCGCTACTGGTGCAGGGGCTGCTACCGGTGCCGCGACTGGTGCATTTTCTGCTGCTGCTAAAATATCTTTCTGTACGATACGTCCCGCAGGACCGGTACCTTTTACATTTGTATAATCAATGCCCATTTTTGCCGCTGTTTTTCTCGCCAAAGGAGAGATGCGGATTCTACCGTTTACTGTTACAATAGGTGCAGGGGGCACTGCTACTGGTGCCGCTGCCACGGGTGCAGGTGCTGCTTCAGCCGCTGCGGGTGCCGCTTCTGCGCTACCTACTGCTTCTCCGGCTTCGCCGATATATGCCAACAAGCCTTTTACAGGAATATCTTCGCCTTCCTGTGCAACGATTTTCAACAATGTACCGTCAAATTCGCTTTCCACTTCGCTTGTCAATTTATCTGTTGTGATCTCTAAGATAACGTCGCCAGCCTTCACTGCGTCGCCTTCTTGTTTTACCCATCTGGTTACTGTGCCTTCTTCCATTGTAAGGCCCAACTGAGGCATCTTTACTTCAAAAGCCATGATTTTCCCTCCTTATTTACTTGTTCAAAACTTTTTTCACTGCTTTTACGATATCTGCAGGGTGAGGGAAGTTTTCATCCTCCAGTGTGGGGCTGAAAGGAGAAACAATATTCAGGCCACAAACACGCTCTACAGGCGCATCCAATTCATCAAATAATTCCTCTGAAATCTGGGCAGAAATTTCACTTGCATAGCTGCCTCTCTTCACTTCTTCGGAAACAACAATTACATTATGTGTCTTGGAAACAGACTTCACAATTGCATCCCAATCCAAGGGAACCAAAGTGCGAAGGTCAAGAACCTCTGCGTTAATTCCTTCTTTTGCCAACTCTTCAGCTGCTTCCAATGCGAAATATACTTCACGGCTCCATGTGATGATTGTTAAATCGGTACCTTCTCTTTTCACATCAGCAACGCCCAAAGGAATGGTATATTCTCCTTCAGGTAATTCTTCTTTTTTCGCATATAACAGCTTATGTTCTATAAAAATAACAGGGTCATCATCACGAATTGCTGACTTCAAAAGGCCTTTTGCATCTTCTGCTGTGGAAGGAGCCACAACTTTCAAGCCGGGTGTATGGCAAAATACATTTTCCAAACACTGGGAATGCTGACCTGCATTTCTTCTGCCGGCACCCATAGGTAATCTAAGTACCATAGGTACTGTTACCTGACCACCTGTCATATATCTCATCTTTGCTGCCTGGTTCAAAATAGGGTCAGCAGCAACCATAATAAAATCATCATACATTAATTCTGCTACAGGGCGGATGCCTCTCATGGCTGCGCCCACGGACATGCCACAGAATCCGGATTCGGAAATAGGTGTATCGTATACTCTATGTTCACCGAATTCCTCCTGGAAACCTACGGTGATACCAAATACATTACCCATTTTACCCATATCTTCACCAAGGATGATTACATTTTCATCTCTTGCCATTTCTTCATGTAACGCCTCACCAATCGCCTTGCTAATACTTAACTTTTTGCTCATCTTACAACACTCCTTTCATTATCAGAGCTATAAACTTCTGTTGTAGCTTCGGAAGGATCGGGGTATTCGGAATTTACAGCAAATTCATAAGCTGCTTCCATTTCAGCAGCTACTTCTGCTTCTACTGCTGCCAATTCTTCTTCGGTAGCCACCTTTTCATCCAATAATCTCGCTCTCATATTAGGAATGCCATCATCCTGATGTGCATGTTCCATGTATTCCGCAGGGCGGTAGTTCGCAGGATCACCACAGTAGTGTCCCTGATGACGATATGTTACACATTCAACGATGGAAGGACCATTTCCGGCTCTGGCAAAATCAGCTGCCTCTTTCACTGCTTCATAAACAATAACGGGGTCGTTGCCATCTACTGTAGTTCCCGGAATATCATAACCTTTTGCACGAACTGCAATGGTTTCTGTATTAGTTACAGAGTGAATGTTTGTTGAAACGCCATATCTATTATTTTCACAAAGGAAAACAACGGGGAGCTTCCAAGCAGCAGCCATGTTAACTGCTTCGTGGAATGTACCTTGGTTGGAAGCACTATCACCAAAGAAACAAAGTGTTACATGCTTGTCGCCCCATACCTTAGAAGCCAACGCAGAGCCTGCCGCAATGGGGATGCCTGCACCAACAATACCGTTTGCGCCCAAGTGATGCAAACCATCAACATCAGCAATGTGCATAGACCCGCCTTTCCCCTTGCAGTAACCTGTTTTCTTGCCAAATAATTCTGCAAGCATTTTATCTAACTGACCACCCTTTGCAATTGTGTGGCCGTGACCTCTGTGAGTTGTTGCCATGTAATCTTCTTTTTCGATGGCATAGCAAGCACCAGCTGCAACCGCTTCCTGACCAATGCACAAATGGATATTACCCGCAAGCATACCTTTTGTGAAGCATTCAGCAGCTCTTGTTTCGAAAGCTCTGATACGGATCATCATGCGATACAAGTCCATAAGCATTTCTTTAGAATATTTCTTCTTAGCCAATGAAATCACCCTTTTCTTAAGTTTATAAATTATTATGTTGTTTTGTATTACTTTCAATTCTTACGACTCTAACTTGTAACTTATCATGTCAATCCAGAGATGACTTCTATCACCTGTATTACAAGTAGAGGGCGAATGAAAAGCCGTACTCTTTTTTTACGGCCTACTGTATTTTTTTCTTTGGTTTCCAAAAAGCCTGTTTTCAGTCGTAACTATGATATTTTATCTTTTGTAATTTTTATTATTAGGTGCTGTCGTTACCGACAGCACCTATAATTCAATTGTAAACACATCTTAAGAAATTAGATCTGTCCTATTAATCTAGGTAAAAATAGAGATGTCTCTGGAACAAATGTTAATAAGAACAGCGCCACGATACCTGCAATGAGGAAAGGAATAATCTTCTTGCAAATATTCGCAACCGGAATTTCCGCCACGTTACAGCCAACATAAAGGTTAATACCAACGGGTGGCGTAATCATACCAATGGCCATATTAACTGTTAAGAACACACCTGCATGAAGTAAACTTACATCAATTGCATTCAGAACAGGAACAATGATTGGTAATAAGATGTAGAATGCAGAGTTTGCATCAAGGAAACAACCTGCAATCAAGAAAATAATATTAATTAACAGTAAGATTACATATCTGTTATCACTTACTGCAAGTACCATCTGAGACAACTGACTTGCAATCTGACTTGTTGTCAAAATCCAAGCAAATACAGCTGCTGAAGCAACGATGAACATTACTGTGGCAGAAGATACAGCAGATTCAATGAAAATATGATATAAGTCTTTCAGCTTAATTTCTTTGTAAATAAAGATCCCAACAATCAAACCATAGATTACTGCAATACCTGCGGCCTCTGTTGGTGTAAAGACACCTGCATAAATACCACCTAAAATAATAACAGGAGTCATTAAGCCCCAAAAAGCATCCTTAAAAGCAGCCATTCTGTCCTTTCTGCTCATTTTAGGCTGGGGAACAATGTCCTTATTATTTCTGGAATCCCAAGCCGCTGCCATATAGTAAGCAACACCTACGATAACACCAGGAATAATACCAGCTGTAAACAAAGCACCAACGGACACGTCAGTACAAGACGCATAAACTACATATGCAATGCTTGGAGGGATAATGATACCAATTGCACCGGAAGCACTAACCAATGCAGCGGGCATATCTTTACCATAACCAGCCTTAGTCATTGCAGGGATCAAAATAGGACCAATTGCCGCAACAGTAGCTGGGCCGGAACCGGAAATCGCCGCAAAGAAGCACGCAACGATAACTACTACTGCCATCAAACCGCCTTTTCTGTGACCAACACAAGCGTTGGCAAAATTAATCAAACGCTTAGAAATACCTGCATATTCCATAATGCTACCAGCTAAGATGAAGAAAGGAATTGCCAATAACGCAAACTTAGCAGTACCAGAAT